>CAYRLQ010000048.1:0-18812 GCA_964425145.1 uncultured Nitrospiraceae bacterium | reverse complement strand
ATTTCTGGGAACAACGCGCCTCATGACAAAAACCCCAAAATTTGACGCAGGCCCACACCCAGGCCGCAGGGGAGTCTTTGCGTGAGGTCCCAGAACTGGCAACTGACTACTGAAATGAAGGGCGCCACCTCGCGGGGAACAAGCGAGGTGGCGTGCTGGCTGCTGTTTGGGGGGTTGAAAATCGTCTCGCCGGGGTTATCGCCCGTTCATGGCAAAGTCGTTTAAGCGCTCCTGGATAATTCCGTAGGTTGTGTCAATGTCCGCGTTGACTTCAGGCGTCAGCGCATTCAGCGCCGTCAGAATGCCCCGGGCCTCCTCGATACCTTGGCTGATGGCTCCGCCGATGAATGCGGTGAACTGCTGCCGGGCGTCGTCCTCGCCCAACTCGGCATGATCCTCGTACCACCTGTCGAACGCGCCCAGGGCGAAATCGGCGATGCGATTGGCCGTAGCCTCCGGCGAGGTATCCAGCACCGCGCCTTCCGGGATGCCCAACTCCCTGCGCGCTTCGGAAACCACCGCGCGTAGCTTCTCGAAGGTGCGCTCCAGCACCATGTTCATCGCCTGGTCCCTCGAGACCGTATGATGTAGGCCGAATTCGACCTTATCCCGTCGGTTCTGAACCCACAGGTCTCGTGGGATCAGGCGCGGCTTGGGAGCTTGTGGCGGGTATGTCGTCGGTTGCGAATTGAGAACTGTAATTGTGTTTTCCATGATTCTGTCCTCGTGAGAGCCTTCGTGCCTCTGTACGTCTTCTCGTCGCTGTGTATATTATCGACACGAGGTCGCGAAGACTTTAGCTCATGGTAATAAAGGGGCAATCCTTGTTTTGCTCAGTTTTTGCGGGTCTTTTTGGATTTTTCTTCGGACTTGCCCCGTGAACGGTTACGAATCGTGCAGTTTATGTGCTAAAAGGGCTTGCGGTGGCTGCGGAGGCGGATGAAGGCAGCGTAGCCCACTCCTATGAGTGTGATGAGCGCAGCGCCGGCGCTAATGGCGCGGCCGAGCTTGAACGAGTACGGATCGTAGTAAAACAGGACCTCGTGGCTCCCTTCGCCGGCTTCCACGCCGCGAAATAGCCCATCCACGGGGAAGACGGGCGACTCAGCGCCGTCTACAGTGGCTTTCCAGCCGGGATACCAGGTATCCGCCAGCACTAACACCCCGGGCCGGGTATCCTCTACGTGGACCGGGACCCGGTTGTAGCGTTCGGAATCGCTGATTGTGACGCGGGCGTCCCGGCCGGGCGACGGATTCGACAACGCGACCCCTTCCATAATGGGTGGGAGGTCTGCGCACAGCAACGCAGGGTCGAAAACGTCCACGGGACGTCCCTTGTATGCCATCCAGGCGCGTGGTTTGGCGCCGAGGTCGTTCAACAGGACCGCGCCCGAGGAGAAAACGTGCTGAATCTCGAGTCGGGGACGAATCATGGCGAACGCGCCCTGGATATCCGCCTTGGTCAGCAGTAACGCAGGCGTCCCGGTCCGGCGGAGCAACAGCGGGTCGGCCGTGGTCCGTTCGATAACCGCCGCGTGCCGTTTCAATTCTACTCGACTGGGACAGTAGACCTGGGCCACCAGGTTTCCCGCCAGTGGCCATTGCTTCAGCACCTCGCCGCCGCATAGCCGGGTCCGGCACTCCCTGAGGGCCTGGATGGAGCTGGTTTGCGGGAACAGCAACTTGCGCTCCGCATACACGATGCCCGGCGCGAACGCTAGAAACAGGTACATGAAGGTCAGCGCGGATAAGCCGTAGCCCATCACCCGGACTGAGGGGCGGAAGAGCGTGCCCGTAAGCAGAACCAATAGGGCCAAGGCGAACCCGCCGGCAATGACCACCTGAATGATGAAATCCGGCGCGGCTGGTCGCGGTGTGTCATGGTTGATCCACACGGCGAGGATCGCCATTGCCGCCAGTGCAGGGACAAAGAGCAACAGCCGCACCAGCGCCCCTTTGCATTGGTCGGCGTTGAGTTCGAGCCACTCTTCAATCGCCGCTGCCGCTATGAACGCGAAGGCGAGCGCGTTGCCGATGAGGAAATGTTCCGGATTGAGACGCCCTAGCAGCGGCGCGCGGGGGAGCAAACCGCTGCCTGCCAGAGGCAGGATCGTTATGAGCGATGCGGCAATCAGCATACCGTCAATGCGGTGACGATGGAATTCGGGGACAAAATGCCGCACTGAAAACCACAACGGTAGCAACATCATAGGGATTAAGCCAAAGTGCAACAGCTTCAAGACGGCAAGGTTATCAGAAATGCCTTGGTACGTCATGACCTCCGGCCCTTTCCCGAAGAAGTGGGGCAGGAAACAGAGCACGAGGTCCGTAAAGCGAAGCGTAGCAGTGGGTTCGGAGCGCCCCGTTGAGGCGGCTTCGGAGAGAAATTCGATGTACGGCACAAGCTGTACCGCGGCCAGCGCCGCGCCCACGCCCAGACTGGCCAGGAGCGCCAATGTGGAGGTCTTGGCTGCGGTGGGCCTTTTGCGCCCGAGCGCCACCCGCACGAGAAGGAACAGCAGCACGAACAGAATCGACGCGGCCAAGGACTCAGGATCGCCCCCCAGCGCCATCAGCGCTACGACAATCGCGCCATAAGGCCAGTACCGCGCCTGGCCCAGAAGCAGGCGCTCGGCGAACACCAACCACAAGGGCAGCCATGGGACTACGTCCGACATGGGAAAGCCTATCCAGAGAAACACGGGGGCGCTAAACTCGAACGCAACCCCGACAAACAGCGCCAGCGACGGCGTGAAGCCAAACTTGCGTGCCGCGTAGAACGCACATAGGCCTGCCACGATGAGCTTGAGCAGGACGGAAACCTGGAGTGCTCGGGACGGCGTTGACATGAAGTAGAAAGGCAGGCTGAATGGCGACAGACACCGCGACCGCCATAGGGCCAAGAACGGCATGCCACACCCCTCGAAGGGGGTCCAGAGCAGGGAATCGCCGTATTGTGCTGCATCGTTCAGAAACACATACCAGGGATAGTATTGACGGGCTTGGACCTCGCCCGGGGGATAGGTGAGGGGGGCGAGGTCACGCGGCCGGGCTTCCTCCCAGGGCGGCTCGAAGAGAATGTTGCCCGTGGCCAAGGGCACACGGTCAAAAAACACGATTGGGTAGCATGCGCCGAGCGCGAGTACTGCCAGTGCCACCAGGCAGGAGGCGTTTTCGAGGAAAATCCGATGTGTCAGCCGCATACCGAGGTCCTCGTTTCTCGATTACGAACACGAACAGGAACACTGAAACTGTAACCATTCACGTGGCAAATTCGACGGAAAATCTAAAAAGACCACCCAAAAACCGAGTAAACCGGGACTGTCCTCGCGAGCTTGCGAGCAGGGCCTGTCCACATTCTTGCGGTCTTGATATGTAAATCCCTGATTCTATTGGCGTTTTGCTACGTGAACGGTTACCGAAACTTTTCTGGCTCCTCATACGAATCTGTGCATCAACTGGCTATCATTCTTGATAGGATAACAGGATGAACTGGATTTATAGCATCGCGTCAATCCGAGATTTAATCGTGTGAATCATTCGAATTCCGGAACTTGTCACTCTTGATGATGTGTGCCGCCATCCAGTATTCTGGGGACAGTATACTTAATTCAGTCGTTCTTGGTCTTTGGTCCTGGTTTTCGCTTCCTACTGAATTAAGTATACTGTCCTCAGAATACACCCTTGCCTTCGCTTCGTTTGCGTTTGCGCAAAGCAAGATTGACAACCTGTCTGACAAACTGGATTTTGCACAATCGACGACGCCAACTCAATCCGGTCTATCCTGTTATCCTGGTGCGCCAGGCGAAGCCTGCCTGACCTTGTAACCTGAGAGGAGGTTACCTTGTTAATCGCTCGTACGGCAAGTAGCCAATCGGGCGACGTCTGGAGTAATTCAGGCGTCGAAGCCCCGTGCGGCGAACGCATGAGCCGTAGCACAAGCGAACCCGGTTCGGCCTCGTTAAACATCTGGGGCATGGCCAAGCCGCCAGGAAGGTGGAAGCCTGGTACCGATGGGGAAGCAACGAGCGCGAGCACCCACTGGAGCCCTCGGGGTGATAGGGGACGGCGCGTGCGGACAGGTCAGCCGAGGAACCTGGGAGGCCCAGCAAGGTGGGTGAGGGCCTGCCCGGCGAGTGCCGAAGCGGGCCGCAGTCCCCAACACCCACAGGGAACTGATAACCTGCTGGTGGCTTTGCTGAGAGTTGGAGGGGTTCATAGTAGCGAGGAAGCGGGGTAATGCTCGTGGAGCCAAGGGACCCCACTGTAGACATGCGGAGTAATAAGGAAGGGAGAGCTGATTGGACATGAAACACCCTACTACGGAGCAAGGGGACTTGTTCGGATACCAGCCGGAAACGGCGGTGGAACCGGGCATGACCCGGAAACTCTCCCATCTGAGACAGAAGCTGGGCCAGAAAGCCAAGCAGGAGCCACAATTTCTGTTCTACACGTTGCGAGTGGAACGAAAAGCACCCCCTGCGAATGCTTGGGGCGAGAGTCTACAGGAGAGCCGGATGCGGGAAAACCGCACGTCCGGTTCGATGAGGGGGAGAAGCTTTACCCCTCCCTACTCTACTCGCTACCGCGCGAAATCGCCGCTGGAAGTCAACGGAATCTTCAGGCCGATGACACTCCCTTCGACTTCCCGCCGGATGTCGGCCGAAATCCTCTCGAACAAATGCATCATCGGCACATTCTCCACAAGCACATCGGCGGAGAATGCCAGGATGCCTTTGCCCTTGGCCAGGTAGGCCAGATAGTTAAGCAATTCAAACCCAATGCCCTTGTTTTGTTCTTCGTCCGTTACGGTGAACGCCACGTCGGCTGTGTGAGCACCTTCAACGATACTGTACTGCCCCACGCCGAGAACCTTCTCACGCCCGCTTTCGTCCTCGACCGTGGCAAGAATCACAATCTCTTTCGTGTAGTCGATGATCACGAATTCCTGAAGCCGCTCGTGCGGCATGTCTTTGCGCAAGGACATGAAGCGGCGATACAAGCTCTTGTCCGACAAGCCATAGAAAAACTCTTTGAGCAGGGGCTCATCGCTGATCTTCACCGGACGCAGGAGGATTTGGACCCCCCCTTTGGTGGTCCGTTCGCGCTCAAGGTGTTCGGGGTAATACCCGCTTTCGCCGGCAATGAATGCCTGGTCGGCGTAGATCAAGTGCAGTTTCTTCGCCTCTTCGACGAGCCAGGGGCGAAATTTCGGATGGGCGATGGCGATAAGGTCCATGGCCCGCTCGCGTACGCTTCTTCCATGCAAGTATGCAATCCCGTATTCGGTGACCACGTAGCGCACATCGCCGCGATTCAACGTGGCCCCGGCGCCTTCGGTCAGGAAGGGGACGATGCGGGAAACGGCGCCCTGCCCAGCCGTGGACTGCATTGCAACGATACTCTTGCCACCAGGTGCTAGAACGGCCCCACGCATGAAGTCTGCCTGACCCCCGATGCCACTGTAAAACGTCTTGCCGATGGACTCCGCCGTGGCCTCACCGGTGAGGTCGATCTCCAGAACACTGTTGATCGCAGTCATGTTGTGGTGCTGAGCGATCACTAAGGGGTCATTCGTATACTCCACCGGGCGGAACTCGATGCCGGGGTTGTCGTCCAAAAACTCGTAGGTCGAGGGGCGTCCCATGCAGAACGAGGCGACCGTTTTGCCTCGGTTGATGCTCTTTTTCGCATTCGTGATGACGCCTTCCTTGATCAGCTCGACGATCCCGTCTGTGAGGAGCTCAGTGTGTACGCCAAGGTCTTTCCGGTCGCCCAGATTGGCCATGATCGCATTGGGGATGCTGCCATAGCCAACTTGGATCGTGTCCCCGTCCTGAATGAGCCGCGCTACATACTTGCCGATCCGCGCAGCGGTTTCGTTGGAAACCTCATCGCTGTACGTAAGCAAGGGCTCTTCGTGATGCACAATGAAATCCACTTTTGCCACATGCATGAACGTATCGCCGTGGACGCGCGGCATATGTGAATTAAGCTGGGCAATTACGACTGTGGCGCTCTCGGCGGCCGCCTTTACAATGTCGACGCTGATGCCTAAACTCACATACCCGTGTTCGTCGGGCAACGAGGTCTGCACCAGCGCCACGTCGATGGGTAGCCGCCGCTGGTAAAACAAGTCGGGAACGTGCGACAAGAATACGGGCGTGTAGTCCGCCGCACCTTCGTTAATGGGACCACGGGTCTGGTTGCCGATAAAAATCGAGTTGTGCCGGAAGTTGGACTTAAACTTCTCCTCTGTATAGGGCGCGACGTCCAACGTCCACACCTGCAGGACTTCCGCGTCGAAAAACGCCTTCGGGTGCGTCTCGACGTAGTTCACCAAGGCTTGCACAAGGTACTGCGGCTCACCGCAGCCCGTACCGATGAAGATTCGGTCCCCAGGATGGATATGACTAAATACCTCGTCCTCCGAAGCAAACTTCTCCGGGTATTGCGCCTTGATCGCCTCTAATGTGCTCACCTTGCCATCGTTACCCATCCATAATTCCTCCTGTTCCCAGCGCCCTGCATCGAACGGGCCGTCACATGTTCGAAGCTACACACGACATTGGTCAGTAGTTGCGCATAATCTGCTCCAAACGACGACTTATTGTCATTCTGAAAAATGCGCAATTATTTGTGGCGCTGTGTATACGTGAGATTCCTTCCTCATGACCCGATTAGCCCAAGCAGCCTGTGTCCCCTCTACCACACAGCATATCAGAAAGCCCGACGTCCCTTCAGCCCCAATTCCTGCGTTTCCGAACTTCACACCGGGCTTTCCGCACGAGTACGCATTTGCCTTTTCGCCGCAGAAAGACTATAATTTGAAGGCGGTTTAAGGACAAACTGTGCGAAACATAAGGAGACAACTTATGTACACCCCAGGAATGGGCGAACTGCTTATTATATTGGTGATCGTTCTCGTCATCTTTGGCGCAGGCAAGCTGCCCCAAGTGGGTCGGTCATTAGGCGATGCCATTTCCGAGTTTAAGAACAGCGTCAAGAAAGAAGATGAGAAGGACAAGTCCGCCGATACAAACGCCAATACGGAAAAACCCGCCGAATAATCCGCGCCTGAAAGAGCCAAGCCAGGGGTGCCTCACCGCGATCGTCCCCATCCCCCGGGCCGGAGTTAGCGGATATCGTACTGCCTGAGTTTGCGGTACAGGGTTCTCAAACCGATCCCTAACGTCTTTGCGCATGCCTCCTTATTGTATCCACAGGTCTTCAGCGTTTGCTCGATGGCAATCCGTTCGATATGACCCATGGTCACCCCTGTCGGAATGCGGATTTCATCGGCCTCAGGGGCCGTGTCGCGGCGTATATGCTCGGGCACATCGCCTGCATCCAATACGCGACTTCCCCGCGCCATCGCCACCATGCCCTCCACAATGTTCTTCAGTTCCCGCACGTTTCCAGGCCAGTCATAACGCAGCAGCAGGTCGATACCGTTGCGCGTGATCCCCGGAAAGGACACCCCCATTGGGCGGCAGGCCCATTGGGCTATATGATCCACTAGCAACGGAATGTCTTCACGGCGCTCGCGCAGCGCCGGCACCGCGACGACTACCGTGCTCAATGCCCGGTAGACCTGCGCGCTAAACATGCCCGCTTCGACCATTGCTTGCAAGGGGCGCGTGGTGGCGGCCACGATGCGCACATCCGCTCCAATGCGCTGCCCGTCCCCCGGGCGTTCGTAGTACCCCTCGGTCAGGACACGCAGTAGCTGCGTTTGCAGCGCCTCAGGCAGCGCCCAGACCTCGTCGAGAAACAGCGTACCCTTGTCGGCCAACTCCACACAGCCCTGCCAGGCGTGCCTTGAGGCCGAAGACGGCTCGGCGCAGTGACCGAACAACTCGATTTCCTGCAACTTCGGGGGCATGCTCGCGCAATCGAACTTCACAAACGGCTCGTCGCGGCGCGGGCTGTTGTTATGAATCGCTTGCGCAACGAGGTCTTTGCCGGTGCCGGGCTCGCCCTGGATGAGCACTGAAGCCGCCGTCGGAGCGACCTGGCGCACGGTGTTGTACACCTTCACCATCTGACGTGACTGGCCCACCAGGTTCCCCAGGCCATAGCGCTCATCCAGGCGGCGCCGCAACTCATGCTGCGCCAGCACGAGGCGCTGGTGGTCAATGCCGCGCTGGATCACCGCCTCCAGTTTCCCCAAGTTGAGCGGCTTGGTCTGGAAATCGTACGCCCCCTGGCGCATGGCTTCCGTGGCCAGCTCGATATCCGGGCGCTCCGCGATGAGCACAACACAAACGTCGGGATTGCGCTCCTTGGCCACAGCCATCAGTCGCATGCCACTGGCGCGCTGAAGGTTTAATTCCGTGACCAGCACGTCGAACAGGCGGCTGTCCAGCCAGTTAAAAGCCTTTTCCCCACTGTCGACCCACTCGACGGCATAGTCACGTTCGGTCAGAAAGGTCATGGTCCCGCGGCCCAGCACAGGGTCTCGGTCCACCAACAGGATATCGGCACGCTCGACGTGTGTCATATTCTCCTCGTCGCTATATGCGGCAGCGAAGCCAGTTTAGCAAAGGTTCGCGGAGGCGTCAATCCCTTGACCGCACCCTGGACCTGTGCTAGAATGCCCGCGCCATTGGGACACAAAGGAGGCACTATGAAATCCACCCCGTGGTTTGCTTTTGGTCTTGTATTGTTGCTTGTGATCGCCATTGGGGGGTGCGCACGGACCGCACGAGACACCCAAGGGTTCGCTACCGTAAACACCGCGGTCGTCGACGCCCCCTTCATGGACGCGTGGCGTGCCACCAAGGCCGTCCTGCGCGAGAGGGGTTGGGACATCTATACACGCGATAAGCGCGGCCTATTCGTCGCCTACACGTCGATGAAACGGCGCCGCTTACTCGTGCCCAAACGCACACAATACACCATCTCACTCGAGCCGCTCGCCGATCAAGGCACCAGGGTCACTGTCGAAACCATTGACCAAGTCTACGGCGTCACATTACTCACCTATCCCGGATGGCACGACCGCAAAACCACCGATGACGCCGAGGCCCTCGCCATCCTCGAAGCCGTACAGGCCAAGGTCTCCGGCGCTTGAGCCGCCAACCGCGCAAACCATCTGGCCTTAGAGCCGATTCGGCTACTGAGCACTGCCCAGGATAGCCGAGAACCCCGAATTATATACTCGAATATCCATAAATCCGGACTTACTTGCGTTTCCTTAAGGAACGTGATATAATTTTAGTGAAACCGATCACGGGAAGAAGGGGAAGGATGTTATCACTTATCGAAGTCAAGTGTCCGCATTGTGGCGCGCGCGGTCAACTCATGTTGCCGCCGCTCGGCGTCCTGATCGTGGGGCCCTGCCCCGAGTGTGGAGAACTGGTCGTGGTATTTTGCGGACGTGTTCTGCCTCTCGACAAAGAAATCATACTCAACGCCCCCTTCGAGGAGAAGCGCGAACATCTTATGACCGTGCTCACCAGCTTCCTGGAAGAGTACGTTGTGCGGCTGTTGAAGGACAACTCCTCAGTACAAGAAGAGGGGGAGCAGGAGACGATCCCCGAAGGCGAGGCCGCCGGCTTGGGGCATGGTGGCAATGAGGTTTCCGATCCCGCTCGCCAGTCCAGCAAAAGGGCGATCTCCGCAGGCGAGATTGCCGACTTTATACGACTGGACCTCAATCTAATCGACAACACAGACTACTTCAAAGCCATCTTCGGCTAAGGGCCTATTGTTCCGGCCAATGTAGCGATGGCTGACCCGAAAGGTCCCGGAAGTCTGGCCGAAAACCTGCCCGCTGACGATCGATCCGTGTCTTGTCCCGCATGAACGGCCAGTGTGTCATCCTGAGCGCAACGCAGAATCTTGCCTGACTCCCAATAGAAACCCGTAATTTGACTGTCCCGGCAGGTGTTTGGTAAGCTATGTGATGTTTCACACTCCGCTATGAGGAGGTGAAATCGTGCACAAGTTGAGCATCCCGTTGCCCCAGGTGACGGCAGAAGGTATCCGCATACATGCGGTCGTGTCGGCCGAGGAATTGCGGCCGGAAAGCGCCAAGGGACTGGCCCTGGGACCGGTGACCATTAAGGGCTGCTTGTCTGAAATGCGCGCAGAATACCTGTTCCAGGGGCGCGTTTCGGGTACGTATCGGCACTCGTGTGACCGGTGTCTCGACGCGGTGGAACAGCCCTTCGACCTGGAGGTCATGTGGGCTTTTTCCCAGGGGAGGCAGCGGGACCCTCTGGGCGAATCTGAGGCCAACGCGGACGAGCCAGACGCCGGGTTCTCTACATTCGAGGGCGAAGCAATCGATTTGCGCCCCCAGGTATGGGAAGAGATCGCGCTGGCAGCGCCCACGAAGTACCTGTGCAAGGAAGACTGCGCCGGATTGTGCCCGAGGTGTGGGGCGAACCTGAACCGGGAGTCCTGCTCCTGCGTGCAAACGGATAGTATGGCAAACACCGGTCTGGCGGGATTGGCAGACTTATTTCCAGACCTGACGCCGAGACGTTCGGAGGATTCAGACTGTGCCGGTACCCAAACGTAAGACGGGCAAAACCAAACGTAATATGCGCCGTTCGCATCACGCATTACATGAGAGCGACTTAACTGAATGCCCCAGTTGCGGCGAGCGCATCCCGCCCCACCGCGTGTGTCCGAAGTGCGGTCATTATAAGGACCGCTTAATCCTCGGTATCGAAAAGGAATAGTCAACCTACACTACCCCCGGGGATGGTCTATGCGCATTGCACTTGACGCCATGGGGTCAGATCGGGCTCCCGTTTCGGAGGTGCACGGCGCCGTTGTCGCGACCAAGTCCAGCGGTATCGAGGTAATCCTGGTCGGGGATCAGGACGAGCTCAAGCCTGCCCTGGGGTCATATCGGAATCCACAACGGGTCTCGATCGTTCATGCATCGGAGGCGATCACCACGCACGAATCGCCGGTAGTGGCCCTGCGCCGCAAGAAGGACGCGTCGTTGCTGGTAGCATTGCGGCTGGTGAAGGCGGGCGAGGCGGACGCCTTCGTAAGCGCGGGCAGCACAGGGGCGGTTATGGTAGGTGCGCGCACGGTGCTCGGCCCTATCCCTGGCGTGGCGCGACCCGCCATATGCCAGATTCTCCCCACACTCAAGAAGCCGGTCCTCGCGCTCGACTTGGGCGCCAACGTAGATTGTACGGCGCGGCAATTGTGCGAATTCGCAGAGATGGGCATGGTGTACTCCAAGCGCATGCTCGGCATCGAAGAGCCGCGCGTGGGCCTCCTTAACATCGGCGAGGAAGTAGCCAAAGGCAACGAGGTGGCCAGGATGGTTCACCGTAATCTCAGCGCCGTGGAGCACATCAACTTTATCGGCAACGTCGAACCGAGCGCCATGTATCAAGGCGTAGCCGACGTGGTCATCTGCGACGGGTTTGTAGGCAACCTGGTGCTGAAAACCAGCGAGGCAACGGCCCGGCTCGTGGGCTCTCTTCTCAAGCGCGAACTGAAAGCGTCGCTGCTGAGCCGGTTGGGGGCGCTCGGGAGCCTGCGCGCATTCAGGCGGCTGAAAAAGGACTTGGACCCAAACGAATACCCGGGTGCGCCGCTTTTGGGCGTCGACGGCGTAGCCATCATTCTCCACGGGTCCTGCAGGGCCCGCGCGGTAGTCAACGCGATTCAGGGAGCCAGCCTTGCGGTCAAAGTGGGTCTCAACGAGCACATACGCGAAGGCATCCAGGAACTCCGTAACGCAGAGGCGGCCCTTAGTCAACAGGGGGGGCTGGCATAGTTTTCCTCAAGCCATTGGAGACAGCATGAGCGAATTCCAAGATACCGTGGTGCTGGTTACCGGGGGCTCGCGGGGCATCGGGCGGGCCTGCACCGCGCTGTTTGCCAGCGAAGGGGCCCGGGTGGCACTGTGCGGCCGGTGTGCCGAAACCGCCGCCGCGGCGGCCGAATCCATCGGTGGTGACGTCCGCGGTTACCAGGCGGACGTCGCCGACCCCAAGGCCGTGGAGGCGCTCATCAAAACGGTCACCGATGAATTGGGCCCCATCGCCGTTCTGGTCAATAACGCCGGGATCAGTCACGATGGCTTAATCCTGCGCATGAAGGACGACGCCTGGAATGCCATCATCGCTGCGAACCTCAGCGGGGCCTTCTACTGTTGCCGCGCGGTGGCCCGGGGCATGATTAAACAGCGCCAGGGACGGATCATCAACATGGCGTCGATCGTCGGACTCCACGGTCAGGCAGGCCAGACCAACTACGCGGCGTCGAAGGCCGGGCTGATCGGCCTCACGAAGGCCCTGGCCCGGGAACTGGCGCCGCGCAGGGTCACCGTGAACGCCGTGGCCCCGGGCTACATTGAAACCGACATGACCGCCGGCATCACCGGCGAAACCGAGGAGGCGCTGGTCAAGCAAATCCCCCTCCTGCGCGCCGGAACCCCGGCGGACATCGCCCAGGCTGTGCGGTTCCTCGCCAGCGATGCGGCGGCGTACATTACCGGCGCCGTGCTCCCCGTGGACGGTGGCCTCGCCATGTAAACCCACTTCTCGGCCAGTGGACGTGCATCGTAGGTGAACCATCAACTCCTCCGGCGCAACTTCCATACCCTGGTTAACTGCGCCTTCGTGGGGCACTGAAATATGCGGGCTAGGCGACCTTGCCTTGGTCTTTGTACTGAAGTTGGTAAAGTGTATAGTACACGCCGCGACGACGCAGGAGTTCCTGGTGGGTGCCCATTTCGCGGATTTCGCCGCGGTGCATGACAATGATGCGGTCGGCGTGTTGCACGGTGGAAAGGCGATGGGCGATGACGATGGAAGTCCTGCCTTCCATGAGCTTGGCGATGGCGTCCTGTATCAGGGCTTCGGTTTCGGTGTCCACGCTCGATGTGGCTTCGTCCAGCACGAGAATCTGCGGGTCGTGGGCCAGGGTGCGCGCAAAGGCCAGGAGCTGGCGCTGGCCGGTGGAGATATTGCCGCCGCGCTCGCCCACGTCGTACTCGTACTTCCCCGGAAGCCTCTCGATGAACTTCGCCGCGTTGACGTATTGGGCGCATTCACGAATGCGTTCCTCGCAAAGCTTTTCATTGCCCAGGCGGATGTTGTGCGCGACCGACCCAGAGAACAGGAACACGTCCTGCAAGACCATGCCGATGTTCCGGCGGATGGAGTCTTTCTCGTAATGGCGCACGTCGATGCCGTCGATGGTGATGCTGCCGCGCTGAACGTCGTAGAAGCGGCTGAGGAGGCTGCAGAGGGTGGTCTTGCCGGCGCCGGTGTGGCCCACAATGGCGACGCGCTCGCCGGGGGCGATGCTGAAACTGACGTCTTTGAGCACCCATTGGTCCGGCTCGTAGGCGAACCAGACATGCTCGAACTCGACGCGGCCTTCGAAGCCGCGACTGACACGGGCGTCCGGAGCGTTGGGGATGTCTTCGGGAGTGTCGAGGACCTCAAAGACGCGCTCGGAGGAGGCCATAGCGGCCTGAAGCATGTTGTATCTGTCGGCCAGTGCGCGGATAGGGCCGAACATGCGCTCGGCCCATTGCACGTAGGCGTTGAGCATGCCGATGCTGGCGACGCCCACTGTGATGGCCTGTGCCGCCAGAATCTGCCGGCCGCCGAAAAGGATAATCAACGCGATGGACAGCGCGCCGAGAAAGTCGACCGTGGGAAAGTAGATGGCAAAATAGCGGACCTGGCGGAACCATTGGTCGCGGTGGTCTGCATTGCGCCGTTTGTATTCGCCGTAGCTTCGGTCCTCGTACCCGAAGAGCTGCACGATGCGCATGCCGCTGACGTTTTCCTGCATGTGTGCATTGACGCGGGCGATCCTCCTGCGGATCTCGAGGTAGGACTTGCGAGCGTACCTGCGAAAGAGGAAGCTGACCAGGAACACGACGGGCACGGTGCTCAGCGTAATGATGGCCAATCGCCAGTTGAGCCATACCATCACGCATAGCACAAAGATGATTGTGAACACGTCGCCGATGACCTGGACGAGCCCGTTGACAATGGTCTGTTGGATATTCTCGACATCATTGGTCACGCGGGTCATGAGACGGCCCACAGGGTTCTTGTCCAAATACTGCAACGAAAGCCTCTGGAGCCGGGCAAAAATGTCCACGCGCATCTCGAGCATCATCTTCTGACCGACATACGTGATGAGGACCATCTGGGAATACCGCAGGGACATTTCGCCGAGGATTATCAGTCCCATCAAAACCACCAAGCGTCCCAAGCCCTGCCTATCCTCCTCCGCGGCGCGCTCGCAGGCGGCCTGAAGCTCGGCGGGAACCTCATGCCCAGCATCAGCCCCCTGGCGCTCGAGTTCGGTCCGGCCGGGGTTGTTAATGTAGCGGTCGATGGCCCGCATGTTTATAAACGGCAGGGCTGTGCCGAGCACCGTGGCAGTCAGAAGCAGTATCGTGGCAAGGATCATCAAGTCCCGGTGCGGCAGGACATACCCCAAGAGTCGTTTCACAAGCCGGATATCATAGGCCCGTTCTTGGACTTCGTCTTCGTAGTGGTATTCCGCACTCATAATCGGAAAGGGCTGCTCCTATGATTTTTCCAACTCGTCCTCAAGTTGCTGGCGCGCATACATCTTCGCATAGACACCGCCCAGCGCGAGCAGTTCCCTGTGGGTTCCACGCTCGACGAGCCGGCCATCCTCGATAACGAATATTGCGTCCGCGTGCTGCACCGTCGAGACGCGATGCGAGATAAGAATGCTGGTGCGCGCCGTAGTTACTTCTTCGAGTCGCTTGAGGATGCGCTCCTCGGTATCGGTATCAACGCTCGAGAGCGCATCGTCCAAGATCAGGATTTTTGGATCGCGAATGATGGCACGCGCAATGGCAAGGCGTTGCTTCTCGCCGCCGGACAGGTTTACGCCGCGTTCGCCCAGGAGCGTGTCGTAGCCCTGGTCCAGCCCCGCCACGGTCTCGCGGAACTGGGCCACGTCACACGCATAGTCGCTCTCCTCCTGGGTGGCGTCGGGCCGGCCCATGGTCACGTTGGCGCGAACCGTGTCGGAAAACAAAAAGGTGTCCTGCGGGACATGGCCAATAGCGTCGCGCAACACCGCCACGGGAATCTGGCGCGCGTCCACGCCATCGACCAACACGCGTCCGGAGACCGGGTCGTACTCGCGCGTGAGCAAGGACGCTAACGACGATTTTCCCCCGCCGGTGGGGCCGACGATGGCCACGGTTTGGCCGGCGTGAATCTCGAAATTGACGTCGTTCAGGACGGTCCGGTCCCCATACCCGAAATAGACGTGCTCGAAGGCTATGGCGCCTTCAATGGGCGGTATGTCGTGGCGGGTGCGATCATCGTCGCGAATCGAGGGAACCTCGGCGAAGACCTCGGAAATTCGGTTCATGCTGACCGCGCCGCGTTGATAGAGCGTAAGGACCCAACCGAACTGGGCCAGCGGCCAGGCCAGCATTATCACGCACACCAGGAATCCCATCAGATCGCCCAGAAGCAGGTGGCCGTTGATTACCATAAGGCCGCCGCGCCAGAGGACCAGCAGGATGGCCAAACCCACCACGGCGCCGATGGACACCCAGGCAAAGTTCATGACTACAGCGAGTTTCATGCTTTCGCGCATGTACCTGGCGGACCATTTGCGGAAATCGCGCTGTTCGCGTTCCGCCGCCCCATAGGCCTTGACGACCCGCGCCCCAGCCAGGTTCTCCTGCACGCGGGCGGTCACCTTTGAAAACTGCTCCTGGACCACTCTCGACTGTTGATGCATGTACGCGACGAACGCGTAAACCATCAGTGAAACCAGGGGCATCGGGAGGCAGGCGATGAGCGTCAGCTTCGCGCTGAAATAGACCATGAGCGCGAGGCTCAGCGGTACGCGGACCATGTCGGCCGAGCCCATGACGCCCGGCCCGATGAACATGCGCACGTAATTGAGGTCGTTGACGGCACGGGCCATGATATCACCGGTCTTCTTGCGGCGGAAGAAGTCCTGGCTCAGCCGCTGGACGTGGCGGAAGTAATCGTTGCGCAGGTCGTACTCGCACTTGCGTGATGCGCCGATCATCAGCGACCGTTGGTAGTAACGCCCGATGCCCGTCGCGGCGGCGATCGCCAGCAGGAGGGAAAAGTACAGCAGCAACGAGGAGGTGCTCATCGTGCCGTCTTCCAATCGGCTGACCACGGCCCGAATCACCAGCGGCATGGCCAGCCCCACGAGCCCAAAGACGACGGCCAGCAGCGCGCCTCTCAGATAGTCCCACCAATAGGGCCGGTTGTAGGCTAGGATAGTGCGGAATGGATGGTCCGGGATGGCCTTGTGTTCCGATACATACACGATCAGATTTCTGGTGCAGTCCCGCCCGTAGTAAACCCTTGGACTAGCCCCACCAGGTCTTCCGATTTGAAGGGCTTGAGGAGGCACCCGTCGATGCCGCACTCTTGCATGCGCGGCTGCGAAATGTCGATGGGCTTGGCAGTCACGAAGCAGACCTTGATGCCGGCCAGAGATGCGTCAGACTTGATACGGCGGCAGGTTTCCCAGCCGTCCATGCCTGGCATGGCAATATCGAGCAGGACCAGCCCATAGTCGTGCCCTTTGGCGAGTTCTATGCTTTCCTCGCCGCTGGAGCAGGACTCGACCGCGTAGCCCTCGGCCTCGAGACAGCGGCGCATAAAGGTGAGAACCTCGCCGTCGTCATCAACACAAAGAATCTTGCCGATCGGGGCTTCCGCTACAGCAATTCCCTGGCCCAAGGCGTAATGGATGCCCCTGAGCAAACTGTTCCTGTCGAATCCCCGGTTGATGCGCGCGGCGACCCGGGAACGGTAACACTCGTAAAGCGCATCGTCGTTGGTCAGCATGATTATCGGCTTATCCACCGCAGTGCTCTCCGCCAGCAAATCGTCCAGCACATCGCACCCGTTGTCCTCAGGTTCCACGTCGACCAGGATGCAGTCGGGGCCGTACTTCCGCGCCAGGAAAATGGCGTGGGCGGCTTGCGAGGCGTGGATCACGTCCATGCCTTCGGACACCAAAAGGTTGCCCAACTGGGCGATTAAGGCGCGGTTCTCCGTAACCAACTCGATCAGGAGACGGGTTTCCAGGGACGGCGAGGGTTCGAGACCGGCCTGTTGCCCCTGGCCCTTTTGGGCACGGGCAATCGGCAGCGAAAAGCGAAAGACGCTACCCTTGCCGACCTCGCTGGTCACCGTGATGCGGCTGCCATGGAGGCGAACGATGTCTTGGGCGATGGCGAGCCCGATGCCCGTGCCACCGTATTTCCGCGTCGACGAGCCATCCACCTGGTAGAAGCGCGAGAACACCTTGTCCAGCGCCTCGGGAGGGACCCCGATGCCGGTGTCGCGCACGGCCACTTCGACGGAATCTTGACTCGGTCGTAGTTCGATCGTCACCGTACCCCCGTTGTGATTGAATTTCACCGCGTTCGAGAGGAGATTATTGAACACCTGGCCCAGTTTGCCTTTGTCGCCATCCACACGCACCGGTTCCTCGGGAGTGACAAGTTTGAGCGTAATTCTGCGTCCGTCGGCGACGGGGTTGACTATCTGCATGCTCGTACGGACGCAGCGGGCCAAATCGAACGTGTCTAACACGAGTTCCTCAGCGCCGCGATGCAACCGGGAAAAATCGAGCAGATTCTCGATCAGTGTAACTAGTTTCTCGACATTGCGCAGACTGATGGTCAGGTACTCCCGCTGCGCCTCACCGATCGGCCCGGCTTTTTCATGCAGAATCATGTCCGTGTAACCCATGACCGACACCAGTGGCGTGCGCAACTCGTGGGACACGTTTGACAATAGGTGGGTTTTGGTTTTGTCGAGGGTCTTGAGTTCCTCATTGGCCTCGTAGAGCTTCTCCCGCGCACGTGTGACCTCCTCGAGCGAGACCTGTAGGTTCTCGAGCAACTGGGCATTGCGAATGGCCACGGCCACATGCGGCGTTACCTCCTCGAGGACATCCTTATGGTGCTTGGAAAACGCGCCCGGCCGCTTGGCCCCGAGATTCAACGTCCCGATAATCCGCTCGATGGCATACAGCGGTACGCTTAAGCAACTGCAGATGTCCTCGGGGAAATGCCCGGCAAATGGCGCGTCGTCCCCGTGCAGGTCGTCCACGATCAAGCACTTGCGCTCGCGCGCCACCCAGGCTGCAACCGAGTCGTCGCCGTTGCAGTCCTGGGCGGCCTTTTCGCGCCCGTTTCGCTCGGGCCAGAGTTGGCGCGTCTCGAACGCGTCGCCCGACTCGGTCAGCAGCGCCACGGTGGCGTAGTCGAAGCCGACCAGTTTTTTCATCTCGGCGCCGATGCTCTCGTAGAGGCGGCCCGCTTCGAGGCTCGAGTTGATCACGTTTGCGATCTGGTTGATGACGTGAATGCGCTCGGAGCGTTCCCGCGCTTCCCGCTCGAGGCGCACGCTCTTGGTGACGTCCCGGAAAATGCCTTCTTCACCAATGAACTTCCCTTCATCGTCGGACAGGCGGTTAACAGACAGCTCGACACAAATCGCCTCACCGTCGCGCCGTTTCATCCAAATCAGGGTGCGTTCAACAACGCTCCACTGGGCGAGTTTATTGGCAATGTAGGCACGATCGGCTTCTTCGAGAAACAGTTCTCGTAGATTCCGGCCGACGACATCGTCAACATCTTCATATCCGAGAATCTCGAGCCCGGCCAGGTTGATAAATGTGATTACGCCCTCCGTATCGGCCTGGCAAACCCCCTCCCGCATCGAGGTGACCAGGCTCCGGTACTTCTCCTCGGACTCCTCCAGTTGGCGGATATTGCGCTTGAGGACCAGGGCCATCTTATTGAACGACGA
>CAYRLQ010000047.1:0-18883 GCA_964425145.1 uncultured Nitrospiraceae bacterium | reverse complement strand
CACCCGGTCGTCACTCTCTACATCCGCTCCACGCACGACGACGGCGCATTCTACGTCTACCTGGATGCCGAAGCCCCGGACGGCCGGATAGTCTACATCACCGACGGCCAACTACGCGCTCTGCACCGCAAAGTCAGCGACACCGAGCCCCCCTATCGCACCTGGGTCCCCTACCACACGTTCCGTAGGGCCGACGGCGCGCCCATGGTCCCCGGCGAGGCGACCGAGCTGACCTTCGGCCTCTTGCCCACCTCCGCCCTCATTCCCGAAGGGTACCGGCTGCGCGTCTCCATCGCGGGCCACGACGCCGACAACTTCGCCCGCTACCCACCTGAAGGCGATCCCGTCATCACTGTCGAGCGCAACACGTCCCACGCCTCCCACATCGACGTGCCCGTGGCGGCTCGAAACTAGCTTGAGTTCGCTCACATAGTGCTTGGCCAGATACTTGGAAGGTCGAAACGGGTGAGGCATCGATCGGAATCTGTGGTCGTGGGGGTATTCGATCAACGGTGGTTTCTCGATCGAAGTGACGATGTGGAACTGCCAAAATAGTCTAAGGGTCTAATGTCTCCAACGAAGAAACCAGCCGATAGGCGCTTTGGACATTGGCCCGGCGCCACGCCCCGTGCTATCCTTGACAAGGGGATCACACTGCCCACACCAAGCCCAAAAGTCAACAATTAAGCATACTGTCCCCAGAACTCCCCACCCTTGGCGTATTAGCGCCTTTGCGTGAGGTTCTCCGCGGGACGGCCTCCTTTCTTTTTCCCCCAGATGCGAATGTCATCAATATTGCCAGTGTCATCAAAGGAGCCGAACCCGATCCCGCCGGAGAGGAACGTCTTATCCTCGGCGGTCATGATGGGTTTCTCCATGTCACCGAAGAAAACCTTGATGCTGCCCGATTCCGTGTCGCGCTCGATGCGGACCAGATGGTAGTCTTGCGTCCAGTCGGCGCCATCGGTACGCTCTTTGGCAATGGAGACCCGGGGCGCGTCGTTCACCAGGAAGACCGAATGGGCGTGTGGGTCCGCTTTGGTGGCGATATGCACGTAATAGAAATGTGACGGGTTGTTGTAGCCGAAGAAGATGCACATGTCGCGGTGACCGTACTCGCGCCCTGTCTGTTTCATTCGGGCTTCGATGACGAAGTCGGTCACATCGAGGTCCTTGATCCGTGCGATACTGTGTGGAGAGCGGTGCGGCGGCTCGTACTCGCTGCTGCGGCAGAGCGCGAACACATGGTTCCCATCCTCTTCCTTCACCTCCCAGGCCTTGGGGTCTGTCGCTATCCAGCGCTCGCTCCCGTGCTCGAAATCCTCCTGAAATACCAGAGGAAGCCCATTGCTCTCCTCGGGCGCCTCGGCTTCGTCCGCACCGGCCATTACGCAGCCCGTCAGAGACAACAACATTCCAAGACAGGTCCCAAAAGCGTACTTCTCAAAACTAATCATTTGCTTCTCTCCTTTAGCAGTTGTCAGCCGTCAGCCGTCAACTGACAACCGAACGCTGACAACTGATAACTATATCAGAAGGTGCCGTATGGATCGAGGTCGACTTTGAGTCGGACGCGGCGGTCTTTGACTTTCTCGCTGAACGCGTCGCGGCTTGCGCGGGTGAGGGTGTTGAGGCGCTTGGCGCTCTTCGAGAGGGCGCCGAGGTTCCAGCGATATTTCTTCTTAATGCGGGACACGACGGCCGGGGCGGGCCCCAGCACCTCGATGCCGCGGAATCCCAGTGTCTGGATTTGCTCGTGCACGACCCGTTGGAGCACCACAACCGCTCGTTGCGCGAGGAGCGGGTCTTGGCACTCGATGGCGAAATTTGCCATGCGGCGGTAGGGGGGGTACCCAGCGGCTTGCCGCTCGGCGATCTCGCGTTCGTAAAACGCGTCGTAGTCGTGCCTCGCGGCGGTCTGGATCGCGTAATGATTGGGTCGGTAGGTTTGGATGATGACCTTGCCGGGCCGTTTGCCACGTCCCGCACGCCCGGCGACCTGCGTGAGCAGTTGAAACGTATTTTCCGCAGCGCGGAAATCCGGGAAGTTCAGGCCTGTGTCGGCGTTGATCACGCCGACGAGCGTCACGCCGGGATAGTCGTGACCCTTAGCGATCATCTGCGTGCCGATGAGGATGTCGATGGCGCCCGCGGCGAAGCGGCCGAGGATTTTCGCATGGCCCCCTTTGCCGGCGGTGGTGTCGGCGTCCATGCGCTCGATGCAGCAGTGCTCGAAGGATCGCATGAGTACGTCTTCGACTTTCTGCGTGCCGGTGCCGAGGTAGACGAGCGGGTTGAAGTGGCATTCATCGCAGACCATTGGTTTCTCGCGCTTGGCGTCACAGTAGTGGCACCGGAGGTAGCCCCCGCTGGCGTGGTACGTGAGGCTGACGTTGCAGTTGGCGCACCGGGCCACCCAGCCGCATTGGGGACACAGCACGAAGGGCGAGTGGCCACGGCGGTTGAGCAGCAGGATAACCTGCTCGCCCACGCGCACGCGCGCATTAACCGCGTCCTCGAGCGCGCGCGAGAGGATGAGTTGACCGGCGTGTTCCCTCGATTCCTCGCGCATGTCGACAAGCTGGACCTCGGGCAACTGGGCGCGGGTTGCGCGACGGTGCAGTTCGAGCCGGACGGACTTGCCACGACCGCTGTTGTAATAAGCCTCGAGCGATGGGGTGGCCGAGCCGAGCACGCACGCCGCGTTAGACATCTTCGCCCGCATGATGGCCACATCGCGCGCGTGGTATCGAGGCGCCTCGGCCTGTTTGTACGACGTGTCGTGCTCTTCGTCGACAATGATGATGCCGACGCTAGGCAACGGCGCGAAGACAGCCGAGCGCGCGCCTACGACGATATGGACCTCACCTCGCTGCGCGCGCCGCCATTCATCGTACCGTTCGCCTCTGCCCAAGCCGCTGTGCAGCACGGCGATGCGTTCCTGGAACCGGGCGTAGAACCGGCCCACCATTTGAGGCGTGAGCGATATCTCCGGCACCAGCATGATGGCGTCGCGTCCGCAGGCGAGCGTGTGTTCGATGGCCTGCAGATACACCTCGGTCTTGCCGGAGGCGGTGATGCCCCGCAGGAGAAATGTCTGGAATTCGTTGCGGCTGACGGCCTGGGTTATGGCATCGTAGGCGCCACGCTGTTCGTGATTCAGGTCGTGTTTGGCCGCCGCTGTCGCGTCCGCCTCGAACTGTGGCGTGCGGAACAATTCCCGTTCGACGCGCTCGATCAGACCTTTCTTCTCAAGCGCGTCCAGGAGCTTTGCCGTAACCTGGTGCTTGTCGTAGAGGGTGGTAGCTGGGCGTTCCGGATCGCCGTGGAGCAGGTCGAGATACACCGCCGCCTGTTTCGGCGCACGGCGTTGCAGCCCGGCCAACTCCTCCGTCGACGGGACGCGGTCCTCGATGACCCGGACGTACGTTTCCGTGCGCATCGACACGCCCGGGTCGCTGACGACCGGCTCCGCGAGTAAGACACCGCGTTTGACCAGCGACTGCAGCGTGTTGCTCAGCGCGCCGCGTCCCACGGCTTTGGCAAGCTGGCCCTCGGTGAGCGGCCCGCGCCGGTACAGTTCCGCAACAACCATGCGCTGGCGGTCCGTGTAGCGTCCAGTGGTGAGCTGGTCGGGCAGGAGCACATAGCGCATCTTGGTGCGGATTTTCAGGCCGGCCGGCGCAGCGCATCGAAGCGCCTCGCCCAGCGAACAGCAATAGTATTCAGCGATCCACGCGCACAAATCGAGCATGGAGGACGAAAAGATTGGCGCAGTGTCCGGCAGGTCGACCAGGCCACGCACCTTGTCAAGGTCGGTTTCATCCGACAGCGCCACGATGTATCCGGTTTCGAGGCGCTCTTGCACTGGGACGACCACACGCATCCCGATCGCGGCGCGGTTCTCCAGCGACGGAGGAACTTTATAGGTGAGCGCGTGATCCAGAGGAAGGGGAAGAACAACCTCCGCGAACCGGCGGGACGGCATAGCCTATTCTCGCAGTTCGACGTCCCAATAGGCCACGTCGACGAAGTGGTGCCAGTTCATGATCTGGCTTCTGGGGATGCGTGTGCCGAGCTTGGGCAGCCAGACCGGTTTGCCCGGCTTGCGAATCAAAGCCATGCGGGCCTCTTCAGGGGTGCGGTTGCCTTTCTTAACATTGCACTTCACGCACGCCAGCACGAGGTTCTCCCAGGCGTCATAGCCACCGCGCGATCGCGGCACGACGTGATCGATGGTCAGATCGCATTTCGAAAAGCGCTTGCCGCAATACTGGCAGGTGTTCTTGTCACGTTCGAAGATATTGCGGCGCGAGAACCGTACTTCATGGTGGATGAAGCCGTTGAACATGGTCAGGATTACAACTTCCGGGATGCGGACGCGGAGATTCACCGTGTGAATGTACTGACCTTCCTGGCTCAACCGCGACAGCTCGCACCAATCGTCAAAGTTATACAGCGAGTAATCGTGCGGATGAACCACCCGCGCCACGCCCTGGTAGAGCATACTGAGAGCGCGCCTCGCTGGCGCCACGTGGATGGCCACCCATGACTTATTCAGTATCAGTACTGCTGCGTCAACCATCGTCCTTGCTCTCAGCACACAACGCTACACGGAACACTACTATAGCGCCTACCGAAGCGCGTGTCAAACCGCATTATGGATCATAAAAGGGGGCGGATTCAAGAGTCGGGCATGAAAACCCACAAATCTGACGCAGGCCCGAGAGATTCAAGCCAGCTCAACTTTTCCATTCGGGTCGGGCGGGCAGAACGCAGCGGAACCCTACGGTGGGCAATTGGGCTTCTGGGAAAAGCCCCTTGCGGAAGGTACAGCGGATTTCCTTCGGGCCGGAATGCCAGCAGCCCCCCCGCACCACACGCAACGGCGTGCTGGTGGCGGAAGACTTGTCGGTGCCGTAGGGCACGAACGGGTCGAGAAGCCATTCAAACACATTGCCGCCCATGTCTTTGAGCCCCTCCGGAGTCATGCCGTCCTCGTGCATAGTCACAATGGACGGCATGCCGACGTAGTCGCGGTAGTTGCAGCGCGTGGGGTCAGGCTCGAGGTTGCCCCACGGATGGGTACGGTTCTCCTTGCCGCGCGCGGCGAATTCCCACTGGATTTCCGTGGGAAGTTGTTTGCCGGCCCAGGCCGCGTAAGCGTTGGCCTCAGCCCAATTGACGCCCACCACCGGTTGCATGGGCCCGCTAAAGTCCGCATGGTTCCAGAATTCGGGCTCCGGGGCACTGGTGGCCTTGAGGTATTGGGCGTATTGGTCGACCGTCACCGGGGTCACATCCATGTAAAACGGCTCAACGAACGTCTCAGACTGCGGGCTTTCTTCGGGCACCTCGTTGTTGCCCATGAGAAAGCTGCCGCCCTCGAGAAAAACCATGCCTTCCGTGGAAACGCTGGTCCCCGAGGTCCGCGTGGTCTCAGGCACCAGGACGGGCCTGTACGACTTCTCGAAGGCCTGCGTGAGGCTCAGGCGGAACTCATGCGCCGATTGCCACCGCCGGTCTCCATCCGGTTCGAGGGCTTTGTTGAGCACGCTCAGGAGCGAGGGCGAAACGTCGTTGCGCAGGTCGGTTATCTCGACCGGTTCATCCACGGGGCTTCGCAGGGTGAGCAACTCGCGCAACACCAGCCCTACAGCGTACAGGTCAGCCCGGTGATCAATGGCGCGGCGCTTTACCTGTTCAGGGGAAGCGTACGCGAGCGTGCCCACGACCCGCTTGGATTTCATGTGGGCACCTGCTGGCATGGCTCGCTCTGCATGGACGGCCTTGGCCAGGCCGAAATCCAGCACTTTCACCCGCTCTCCGGACAGCAGCATGACGTTTTCGGGCTTGATGTCGCGGTGGATCACGGTGCGGTGGGCGTATTCGAGTGCGGCCAGAACTTGCTCCGTCAAGGCCACCGCCATCCGCACATCCAACAGCTTGCCCTGCTTGCGGTGCCTGTTCAGAAGCGCACGCAGCGACTGGCCCTCCAGAAACTCCATCGAGATGTACAGGATGCCATCGGTGGTCCAACTGACGTCGTGCACGGCCACGATGTTTTCATGCCGCAATCGGCGCGCCACCTGGGCCTCCTGGACGAACAGGTGCTGCCCCTTTTGCGTGCTGATCAACTGCGGCTTCACGAATTTCAGCGCAACCTTCTCTTCAATCAAGGTGTCGAACGCCCGATATACCACCGCCATGCCGCCCCGGCCGATGAGTTCCTTAATGGTGTAACGGTCCGAGACCCGGTCGCCGACGCGGAAGGATATTGTCCGGGCTTCGGGCGGCTGGGTCTCCTGAGGAACCTGGAGCTTCATGCCGCAGCCGAAACACAACCCCGGACGACCCCGTACCGTGGGAGGCACAAGGATGCACAGGCCGCAATGTGGACATCGAACTTCAATCATGGCAATACGCTATCATTGTTGCATAGTATCTGACAACTGCGAAATCGCTCATCGGAACCTTGACAGCGCTTCTTACAGTCCATATAGTGTTGACACACGCTCGCCGTGACAAAGGGTGCCCTGTTTCGGTGATAATGCGTCAGGGGTGGGAGTGTGGTCCACACGGACCTTAAGGAACTGCGCTCGCCTGCGGGGTGCGCAGCTCCACTAACCAGCCGAGCGGCGACCACCCAGTGTGGTTCCCGAAAGACAACCACCGGGAGTGGCCATAGCATGGTAAACCGGTCGATTCGAGCAGGTGTACGGGATATGGGTTTTTCGTGGGCCGTGTGTAGCGTGGCCTTGGTCTCACTCGCGGGGCCTTCGATTGCCCTGGCCGAGGTCAGCCAAGACGCCAAGGTGACATTGACCATAGGCGCCGTGCGGGGCGAGCCGGGCGATACCGTCCATGTCCCGGTCACGGTCGCGACGGGTGAAAACCCCGTATCGTTAATCATTCTCCGCGTGGACTTCGAGCCGACCGTGCTTCAATTCAATAGTGTTTCACCCGGCCTGATTGTCCAGGAGGCGGGCAAATGGATTGACTTTCGTCTCTTGGAAGGGAAGTCCGTGAAGTTAGTTGTGTATGGAGGCAAGACCACCCTGGATGATGGCGCCCTCCTTACGCTGGCGTTCGACATTCTGCCCGAAGCAGACCTCGTGGTAACGCCGCTCCGGGCGAGTGGCGCTTCCGCGTCGGACCCCGATGCCTGTTACATTAACGTGCAGGTGAACGACGGCCAGGTCGCTGTCGGGCCGGTCGCCATAGTGACGGTCACGCCGAGTACCGCGGAACTAGCGGTCGCCCAAACGCAATCATTCAAGGCAAGCTCCACCGACCCACTGGATACGGCATTCGCGTGGGAAACGAGTGATCCAAGCAAGGCCTCGGTATCCCGGACCGGTGTGGTAACAGGCCTGGCGCCGGGGGAGGTGACCATCATGGCCACGGGCAACAATAGCGGCGTTCGCGGCGAAGCCGTCGTCACCGTGGCTTGGCCGTGGGAGCTCAGCCACGGCTGCTACGGCGGGATACTCGACAGCGATTCGGCCGGCGACGTCCTGATATTGGCGTGTGTGGGAGCAGGCCTGGTAATTGTGCCCTGGCGGCGTCCACGCCGTGGGCCGGCGGCCGCCCGCTCTACGAATTCGCGGCGCGATCGGGCGAGACCAGCGTTCAGTAAAAACGGGACTGACCCAAGCGAAGCAAGTCCCTGAGCGCAGTCGCGCCTGTACCGGTTTCTCGCGAAGAATTATTCGCGCTCGTGCCCGTAATCGAGAGGTGAAAACTGAGGACGGCGCGGCCGCGCCGCTTCGGAAAAGAGCGCAAGTCGGGCACGACTATGAGCACGTGACCATATTTATGAAACATGTACTCAGGGTGAACTCGAGATAATATGCGTCCTACATTGCTCGAGATAGGTTCACTAAAGTTTCATGCGTGGCCGGCCATGCTGGCCATAGCGTTCGTTGTGGGCACCTTGCTTGCGGCACGCGAGGCCAACCGAGGCGAGAGAGCCTTCCCCGGGACTCCGCAAGGGGGGCTGTGGGGGTTTGTCGGTGCCCTCGTCGGCGCGAAGGTCTTCTGGATACTTCAGTTCTCCGAACCCAGGTATCTGTGGGGGGCCTTATTTGTTTGGCAAGGGGGAATGGTGTATTACGGCGGGCTGATAGGGGGTGTAGCCGGCCTCGCGCTCTACGTCACACTCAACAGGTTCCCCTATTGGAGGACGGCCGATGTCTGCGCGCCCTACTTGGCCCTCGGCCAGGCCATCACCCGCGTCGGGTGCTTTCTGAACGGTTGCTGCTGGGGCGTCGTAGCCGAGAACCTCCCATGGGCCGTGCGGTTTCCAAGGCACAGCCACCCTTTCAATCGCCAGGTTGAAGAAGGGCTGCTCGAGCCTTCCGCGGACGTCTCGCTTCCCACGCACCCAACCCAGCTATACATGGCGGCCGGCCTGCTGGCGATCGCCCTGATCTTAAAGGTGGCCCTGAGCCGCAAGCGCCCCTTCGACGGTACGGTGGCACTTGGTTACTGTTTCCTGTACGGCATATTGCGGTTCATCGTCGAGTTCTACCGCGGAGACAGTGCCCGATCCGTGTTTGGCATGACCGTATCGCAGGCGATCAGTCTAGTGTTCATCGTAGGTTCGACAGTGACCTTCGCCGTGGTGATGCATCGGGTCAGGCTCCGGCGGCCCGCTCAGGCACTCGAGCAGGAACCCGAGGAAGAAGACGCCTGAGGATTCGGCAGTGAAAGGCAGGACTTTTATTGACAAGACCGCTGCGCCTCCGCCCCAAGACCCGGTCCCATCCCAGATACCTGCACTAACATACGCATACAACAACTCCGCGCAAGCTTACCTGCGCTTTCCAAAACAGGCTATTTGCAAATGCCTCAAATGGCCTGATGGTGGTTTCACGCCTCATCCTTGTACACTGGCTGGGGGCCCTGGCGGAAGGCAGGCGATTGAGGGGCGCTCGAAGGGCTTTGTGGGTGGCGACGGGTATAAGGCGGGTTGCTGTGACAGTGGGATTCGTTGCGCTCAGAAGGACACGAGGGAGCAGAACGAGAGGCGAGAGAGTGTCGGGATGAAACGGATTCGGGTGCTGGAGGTAGGGAACAAGCTGGGTGGCCTGGGCGGCACGGAGAAGACCGTCGAGCTGTTTGTGCGGTACCTGGACCGGTCGGAGTTCGAGCCGGCGGTGTTCTCGAACGGGGGCTTCGAAGGGCCGCGGACGCATCTGTTCGACGCGCTGGACGTGCCGCTTTATTGCGAACCTGAGAAAACGGGAACAGGCCCGTCGCGGGGACTCGCTGGGGACAGTGCCAGTTTTCTTGACCTTGGCGACGTCATTGACGAATTCCGGCCGCACGTCGTTCATGTCCACAGGGCGGGCCACTCGGAACCGTATGTGATCGAGACGGCCCACGGGCACGGTGTGCCGATCATCCTGGAGACGAATGTGTTTGGCCGCCAAGATGCCAGCCCCGCAGAGCGGCTGATCGATTGCCACCTCTTCGTGAGTTATTTCTGCATGCGTCGATACCAAGAGTGTGTCAGGCATCCGCTGGTGTCGGACCGGTACAAGGTGTTGTACAATCCGATCGACTTGAAGGGTTTCATGGAAAACGAGGACAGTCCCCGGGGACAATCTCCGTTTTCTCGCGAGGGCGATCACCAGGTGATTGGCCATATCAGCCGGCCGGACGATTGCAAGTGGTCGGCGATTTCGGTGGAGATGTTTCCGCAGTTGATCGAGTTGGTGCCGGACACGGTGTATCACGTGATCGGGGAGACAGTGGAAGTGCGCAAACAGTTCCGCGCGCTGGGTGTGGAGGACCATGTGCGCTACCTTCCGATGGCGACGTGCGACGCAGACATCTACGCCTTTTACAACGGGATTGACTTGCTGGCGCACGGGTCAGTGATGGGGGAAACGTTCGGGTGCACGATTGCCGAGGCTATGGCGGCGGGGAAACCTGTGGTATCGCACGAGAACCTCTACGGGGCGGACAATGCGCAGTGCGAGGTGATCGAGCACTGCGTGACGGGTTTCATGGCGAGCTCGGCGAGTACGTACGCGCAGTATGCGGCATATCTGCTGAAGCGGCCGGAAGTGGCGGCCAAATGGGGCCAGAACGGCCGGGAGAAAGTGGCGGCCTGTTTCGACGCGCCGCTGGTGACGAGGGGCCTGGAAGAAATCATCCGGTATTTTTACACGAAGAAGGTGGCGCTTTGACATTGTCCGACCTGTGTTCCTATAATCGAGCGCCCTCGGAGAGGTGTCAGAGTGGCTTATCGAGCACGCTTGGAAAGCGTGTGTATGCGGCAAAACCGTGTACCGAGGGTTCGAATCCCTCCCTCTCCGCCAGTGGTTAGTTGCTGGTGGTGGATTTCTGGACATTCCTTTAGCTTCCGTGCTCGTGCACGTCCTCGTATTTCGAGCACGAGTGCGAGCACGCTGCCGATAGCGGTGAGGGAAGTAAACCCTGTTTGATGATTAACGGCGTACCGCGCATCCTGGTTGTTCGTTTAAGCGCGATTGGTGACGTTGTACGACTCTTGCATGGACTGCACGAGACGTACCCGAACGCCCAAATCGACTGGGCCGTCGAGCGCAAGTCTGCGGATATCCTCGAGGGCCACCCCGACCTGGACCGCGCCCTGGTCTTCGACCGGCCCGCCAAGTTTCGCCCGGCCCTGAAGGCGTTTTGGGCGTTCTGCAGACAAATCCGGGCCAACCGCTACGACATCGCCGTCGATTTTCACGGCATTCTCAAGAGTGGCCTGATCACCGGGTTTTCAGGAGCGCCCGCGCGCTATGGTTTCGCCCGGCCACGAAGCCAGGAAGGGAGTTATCTCTTCACGAACAAGAAGGTCAAGCTGCTTTCCAACGGCTTGAACCGTATCGAAGAAAACATGTTGCTGTGCGAGGCGCTCGGGGTGAAGCGCCCGTCGCTGGATGTGACGATTCATGTCCCGCACGATGTCCGCGAGGAAGTGGACCAGTTCTTCGAGCAGACCTTCGATGGGGGGAAATGGGTGGTGGCGATGCATGTGCCCGTGGACCGCGATGAGAAACGCTGGCCTGCGGCGCATTTCGCGCAGTTGGCCGATTTACTCCTGGCGGACGGCCGGTTCGAGGTAATGTTGACCTGGGGACCGGGCCAATTCGGCGCGGTCGAGCAGGTGCTGGCAAAGGCGCGGCATAACCCACTGGTCGCGCCGGAGACGCCCAACGTAAAACAATACGCATGGCTGGCGCATCGGGCCGACCTCTATTTCGGCGGCGATACGGGGCCGATGCACATCGCCTCAGCTATGGGCACCCCGGTCGTGGCGGTGTTCGGCGGCACGGACCCGGCCAAACATGCCCCACTCCGCAAACCCTCCGAAGTCCTGTATGTACCGCCTGCCGACTCTGGTGACAAGGGGCGCCAAGGCCTCAGCGCCCAGAGCCGCCTCAGAAGCATCACACCCGAAATAGCCTACGACGCGTGCATCCGCGTGGTGGCGTCTTAAGGGCGAACAGGGCCGCTTACTTCTTCTTTAGGAAAAGAAGAAGTAAGCAAGAAGAAACCAGTACAGGGCTATTCATTCGGCCCACTGCGCCTCGGGCGGACTGGCATAGTCCGCGTAACGGTCGGCCACCTGGACGGCTTCGGCATCGCCGGAGTGTATCAGCACCCGGTATTTGAAGGTCAGCGATTTGCCCGCGTCAAGGAGGTAATCGCCGTTGAGGGGCTGCTCGCCTTGCCGCTTTTGCTCGCGCTCGGTGAAATAGGACAGGCCGAAGCAGTTGGCGCCATTGAGCCCGTAGCCGCGAATGTGCCAGCAGGTTGGGTGTCGCAGGTTTGTGGGATGGTCGAACACGGCGATGCCACGCACGCCCACATCAGCAACTTCACCGAAATAATCGGTCCAGGTTGACGGCTTGCCCCAGCAGCCCCGCTCGCCCTTGGCGCCTTCGGCGTTGACGATTGTCCCGCCCTTTTGCCCTCGTGCCTCGATCTCGGGCCGAATGCGGAACGCCAGGATACCGCCTTCCTTCGTGTCGCCGAACTTCACGGCCCCCTGGGATGCCGTGAAGGTAACGGCCACGTCGAAGATGCGTGCGCCAGCCGGACCGGCGTAGAACCGGTACTCGCGTTCCTCGTCAATCACTGGCTGATGGTCCTTGTCCTGCCAGACGTTCTTGGCATGTATCCACCCGTAGGCGTCGCCCACGCCCCATGTCACCTCTTCGCTGTGCTGAAATCCCGAGCCACCGCCTTCGCCCCAGCAATCCACACCGTTCAAGTCACCCCAGGAGGTCCAAATGGACCTGTGGTGGACATGGTCGTCGCTGTCTTTGCCGACACTGTTTATTTCAACCTCGCCCATGGGCCAGTTGCGCGTTATCGTGACGCCGCCCTCGGCATAGACCGGCCACAGAAACGGCTTCTTATTCTCGTTCGAGTAATTGTAGTTCGTGAAATGCTCGCCATTGATATAAACCTCGAGCACATCGGCGTCTTCTTGCTCCTTGATAACGACACCAGGCGCTTCGGCCTTGTCCAGAACCTTGACCTGACACGTGTGCTTCTTCTGGGCCTCGAGGCTCTCCAGAATGAAAACGAACTGACCATCCCGAATCGTCACAGGGTAAGACTTATCCGCTTCCTCGTCGAACACGGCCACGGACGTGTCCGGCGCCTCCCCTTCATACGGCAATGCCACCGGCGCATGGGCGCTTGCCTGGGCCCCCGCCTTGAGGGTTATCTCGCGGCCGTCCAGGGTGTCCGCCGCGCACACCCCGGCAATGAATCCTGCCAACATGCAACAAACTGTCTTATACATGGCTGCTCCTTTCGCGGTTGACTGCCGACACGGGTGGTGTCTTACCTGAAATGCTGTGTATCAGAAGAGGCCACCAGCCAGCTTACACCGCGTACTGTAGCACACCCGCGATTCACCTGCAAGAAGGGGTACGTCCTGAAAAAAGTGCTTGACAAATTCTGTTAGACGGTATATAGTAAGAAGATAAACGGTTAGAGATCAAACGTAGTTCTGCCACCCCGGTAGTGGCAATTCGACCGGACAGCGGCCTACCATGGGCCTCGGGCCAAGACCAACGGGTCGCGGCCGGCAAGGAGGACGCCATGAACGCGATGGAAGTGGTCAGTTTCCTAATTGTGCTCTTTATTGTCTTGGGCGGGGCGGTCAGTGGTTGGAGCGCGGTCATGCGGATTCGGCGGCTGCGCAAGCAGTTGCTTTGGCTCGAATCGCGGCTGACCCAAACCGAACGGCGGCTACGCCGGCTCGAATCCGAAGGCGTCGCCGCAGCGCCGGTCGCTGGGCTTGCCCCGGAGACCCCCGTGGCGGCTGTCTCGGCCGTTTCCGCACCCGAGGCCGCCGAAGCCCCTCCACCGACCGTTGCGGAACCCGAGGAACCATCGCCCCCCATGGCCGAACCCACGGCGCCGGAAGCGGCAGTGCCGCGACCGCCGGAACCGTCGCCGGCCCCGCCGGCACCCGAGCCGCCTCGCCCTGGTAGGCCGTCGGGGTCGCTGGAGCTGGTGCTGGGCACGAAGTGGCTGGGCTGGGCGGGCATGCTGTTGTTTCTGGTCGGGGCCGCCCTGTTTCTGAAGTACGCCTACGACAATGACTGGATCGGCCCGGCTGGCCGATTGGCTATTGGGGTGGTCGCGGGTCTGGTGGCCCTGGGTTTAGGCGAGTACTGCCGTCGTCGGGACTGGCCGGCCCTGTTTCAAACGCTCACCGGTGGCGGCATCGCCATATTCTACATCTGCATCTACTTCTCCTTCGAAGTGTACGAGTTGAGCGGGTCGGGCGTCTCGATAGCGTTGGCGACGCTCGTGACCGTGGGGGCCGTAGTCATGGCCGTGGCGCACAATGCGGTGGCCATTGGCATCTTGGCGTGCATCGGCGGGTTCCTCAGCCCCATCCTACTTTCCACGGGGGAGAACCACCCGTACCTGCTGTTCACGTACATCGCCGTCCTGGACCTCGTGGCGCTTGGGGCGGCCTACTACCGCCGTTGGCGGGCGCTGGACCTGTTGTGTTTCTTCGGCACGGCGCTGATCTACTTGCTTTGGTTCGGGAAGTTCTACGACGCCCCCGACCAGCCCAGCCAGTTCGCCCCGGCGATGCTGTTCACGACGGTGTTCTATCTGCTGTTCCTGGTGATCCCGATGCTGCACAACCTGGTGCGGCGGACCGGGGACGAGATCACGGGCCCGATACTCGTGGTGCTGAACGCGGCCTGCTCGTTCGCGTCTTACTACGCCATCCTGTTCGAGGACCACCGGCAGCCCTTGGGATTCGCCGTGTTGGGCCAGGCGCTGTTGGTCTTTCTGCTGTTTCGGGCGTACGCCCACCGCGTCGGCGTACAGAACCGCACCAGCCCCAGTCTGTTGACCATTGCGTTGGCGTTAGTGACGATCGCCGTCCCTATCCAACTGCGCCTGTACGGCGTGCCCCTGGCGTGGGCCATGGAAGGCGTCCTGTTCGTCTACCTCGGCCTGCGGTTCAACAGCCGCCTCACGCGGGGGGTGGGCGGCGTGGCCCTGCTGCTGGCCGGCGTCCGGCTCGTAGACTACCTGCCGCTCCACTCGGCACGCTTCACGCCCGTATGGAACGAGCCCTTCGGCTCGTGGACCGCCGTCATCGCCGCTGCGGCCATCGCCGGCTACCTCCTGATCAAGCGCCGCGAGGACGACGCCCCGTGGAATCTGGTCCTCGGCGGCGCCGCCGCCCTGTTGGGGTTTGCGCTCGGTTGCGCCCTGCTCTCGCTCGAGGTCGCCGACTTTTGGCGGTTCGCACCGGTGAAACACCCCGCCATCTACCGGGCCGACTCGCTGACCGTGCTCTGGGCCCTCATCCCGGCGGCCACGCTGTTCGTGCTGCACCGGGCGCGGGTCACGTCCTTGATGCCGCTCCCGTTGGCCTGCTACGGCCTGGGCGCGCTCGTGTTCCTGGTCGGGCTGGCGGAGTACGACCACCCCTCGACCCGGTTCTTTCTCAACAACGTGTTCCTCAGCCGGCTGATATTCGTGGCCGCGTTGTGGTGGGGCGCTCGGCGCGTGCCGCGGCAGGCCGACATCCCCTGGAACCGCGTGGTCGAAGCCGTTGGGCACGGTCTGCTCGCGGTCCTCTTAGCGCTCGAGTGCGTCCGCTGGACCCGGTTCGAGGACCTGCTCAGCGACAAGATGGGGTTCAGCCTTATCTCGGCCCTGTGGGCCGTCCAGGCCTTCGCGTTGGTCTGGTTGGGTCTGGCCACGGGTAGTCGAACGCGGCGCTATTTGGGTTTCGTGCTGTTCGGGTTGACGATCGGCAAGGTCTTGCTCGTCGACACCAGCGAACTCGAGAAAGTGTATCGAATCGTGTCGTTTCTGGCGACCGGCGTGTTCCTGTTGGCGGCGTCCTTCTTTTACCACCGCTACAGCGAGAAACTCCTGTCCCAACAGCAGACGGAGGACGAGCCATGACACGCCTGTGGATCGTGGGTCTGGTGACGGTGTGGTCGGCCTCGGCCGCGTTCAACCCGGCGGAATGGGCCTGGCAATGCCCCGCGCCGACCGAGGGTGTGGCGCCGGGCTTCATTCGGCTGTCCCTGACGCCCGCCGTGTTGGACCGAAGCCTACCCACGCGCGGCGACCTGCGCTTGATCGACGGCGCCCAACGCCTCGTGCCATACGTGCTGGACTGGGTCGATACCGGGCCCGAGACGCGAATCGAGTGGCGCGACGTCCGTCTCATCGGCCGCACGTTCGAAGTGGGGGCCTATATCCGCGTCGTGCTCGATTTCGGCAAAGCAGTCGAGAAGAACCGCGTGCGCCTGGACCTCTCCGAAGACGACTACTGCCGTCGGGTGATGCTCGATGCCAGCCCGGACAACCAGACGTGGGAAACGGTCCTCGAAGAGGCGTGGGTCTGTCACGTCCGGCAAGCGGCTACCGACTTCGAGTTGGACACGGTCGCGTTCCCCGTCAACACGTTCCGCTACCTCCGCCTCACCGTGTTCACGATGCCCAGCGATCCGCCCCGAATCGACGTCAGGCGCGTGCAAGCCGCGCTCACCCGCACACGGCCCGCCCCGGACCTCCTCCCCGTGTCCCTGAACGCCTGGACGGTCACCCACGACGCCGAGCGAAGCCAGACGGTCCACGTGCTCGACCTGGGGTTTCGGCACTTGTCCATCGCTCGGATCGACCTCCCGGTCGAGGACGCCTATTTCTATCGCGGTTGGGAGCTCCGCGGTCGCAACGCAGCTACCAAACGTGCCCCGGGCTACGCGGAACACGGCACCGTGACACGCGAGGAGCCCTGGCGCCTGATCCGCCGCGGCGTCATGTACCGCATCCAAGACAAGGGCAAGGTCCGCGAGTCGGACCCCATCGAGCATCTGCACGCGCCGTATCGCTATCTCGAGTTGCGCATCGTCGACGGCGACAATCCGCCGCTGACACTGCGTCAACCCATTGCGGTTTACCGCCGCGACGTCGGTCTGGTCTTCGACTGCGACCCGGCGCAGACCTACACGCTCTGTTTCGGCAACCCCAAGGCAGGGACCGTCCACTTCGACCTGGCCCAAGCCGTCCGTGGCCTCGAGGAAGAGGCGTTGCCGAGGCTGGTGGCGGGGGAGGTCGTGCCGCTGGCCGGCGAGGGGCCCGAACAGCCCTGGACCGAACGTCACCCCGTGCTGATCTGGGCCGCATTGCTCGTGGCCGTGGCCGCCATAGTCGTCCTGATCGGGCTCAACCTCAAGAGACTGCAACCCAACCCGCCATCAACCGACTAGCGACGGTTGCTCAGGCTGTGCCACACACAAGGCTATTTCGCTACATTCCAGCCCTCCACAGTGACGATGGGCTCCTTTCCCGCCAGGTCCTCTGTGGCGAAAAGGGCTTTGACCTTCTTTCTCTGGCCGGGCAGGATGCTGAAATAGTTGTCATCCCAGTAGGTCGGGGCAACCTCGGGGCCGCCCTTGCCCTGCCTCACGGCCAGGTGGACGGCAAACGCCAGGTGTTCTGTGGGATTGTTGACGGTTACCTGCGCGACGTTTTCCTCACCCTGCTGCTTCACCGTGTAGGCCGTGTCGAGTGTGACTCGGGGGAGCTTTTGCAGGCTGGTGTGGTCAGCCTCTGAGGCGGTCGAGAGCCAGTAAAAGTTTTCCGAGAGGGGGTACACGGCCGAGGGCGACTGTGCCACGCTTGGCACAGTCTCCGTTTTCTCCAGCGTGATATGAAGGAAGTGGGTTAGGTCCAGACCCCCGGGCCAGTCGATGGTGAAGGCCTTCACGTTGCCGTCCGCGGGCACGTCCACGGTCGCGGTTTGCATGCCTTTCTCAGTCATGTCCAGGTTGTAGACCTTCGCAGTGACCCGCAATCCGCTGTAGTCCTCGTAGCGCCCGTTGATCACCCAGATGGTGTCGTCGTCATAGGAATACTGCACATGGAGCGGTTCGCAGGCCTTTTTCGCGCCGTAGTACGCGCCGGTGGCGATGAGGTACCAGTCAACGTACTGCCAGGTGGGCGATGCGGGCCATGCCGCATCGTATTTCCAGGTGGTGATCCCAGTGGCGGAGTACTTGTTTCGGCCGTAGGCCTCGTACATGCCGCGGGCACAGGCGTAGTTCATGACCAGGGCCTTTTTTAGGAAGTCCTCGATGTTCGCGGCTTCCCCGTAATGTTCCTTCAGTGCCTTAATGACATTGTTAAAATAGGGCCCGCCCTGGATGACGGTGTGGAAGGACCAGGTGTCGCTCCATGGCGGCCAGAGGGCATGTTCGGGCATCATGCGGCGCATGCTCTCGAGCGGGGCGAAAATCCCGCCGATGCCCCCGGATTGCGCGAAGCCCCAGGCGCCAGTGGTCTCGCTCACGTAGTAATGGTCCGGCTCGGCATACTGCCAAACCTGGAGACTGCCGGTTCGCGTGCCGCCGGTCTTGTACCGGTCCTCAAGCTTGAACGCCCCCGAATGCGGCTGATACGTGCGGTCGGGCGTGTACTCGGCGATCATGCGGCGATAGGCCGCGTCGAGCTTCTCGGTTGGGAATGTCTCGTCGTGTCCGAGGAAGTGGACCAGGCTCGGGTGGTTGCGAATGCGCAGCAACGTATCGTCTATGCAGGCGATGGCGAGACCGTCGTCGGGAATGCTGCGACCGAAAAGCTGCTGCGTGACCATGACGCCGTACCTGTCACAGAGGCTATAGAAGTCCTCCGTCTCACGAATCGAGAAGCCCTCGGAACGGAGCATGTTGAGGCCGGCTTCTTTCGCATAGCGGATAAGCGCCTCGTAGCGCCTGTGGGTCAGGCGCAGTAGCATGTCGCAGGTCATCCATGCCCCGCCACGAATGAGAATCTTCCTGCCGTTGATCACGTACTGGCGCCATCCCTCGTCGTTTATGTAAGTGGTGGCATCGCGAATGCCAAAGCGGACCTGGGCGGAATCGGAGCGTTGGCCAGCCACGGTGCACTCGAGGCCGAGGTCGTACAGTTCCTGCGGGCCCGCGTTGACGGGCCACCAGACCCGCGGGTTGGCGATGTTGAGTTGGTCGAATGCGCCGGGCGTGAACGTGACCAGTCTCTTTTCACTCGGCGCGAGCGTGACTTCCTGGGCGAACCGGACATCCTCGATAGTGCCCACGAGGGTACCGGTTACCTCGGCATCGGTCTTGTTGATCACATAGGCGGAGACCGTAAGATGGGCGGCTTCGAGACGGGGCAGGTCGAGTTTGCTGGCCACATACGGATGGCGGAGTGCCATGGGGCCGGTGGCGGTGATGTAAGCGTCCTGCCAGAGGCCCATGTTGAGGTCCGGCGGCTGTGGATTGTGGTCGTCCCAGCCGGTGGTGGCTTCGACTTGCTTGGTCCGGTACTCCTTCTCGGGAAGGTGGCCCGGCGCGGTCACCTCGAGGGC
>CAYRLQ010000046.1:0-19026 GCA_964425145.1 uncultured Nitrospiraceae bacterium | reverse complement strand
GCAGCCGACACCGCAGTACGGGCACGTCGTACGGGTTTTCACGAGGTCCTTCACCTTGCCCTGGCCGACTGCCGCACGTTCGTACAGGGCACCCGTCGGACAGGTGCTCACACACTGCCCGCACACTTCACACGGGGAGTCGTAAAGGCCGACATCGAACCCGGTCGTGACCTGCACATCGCCGGCCCGCTCTTTGAGCGTGAGCGCGTTGGCCATTTGCACTTCGGCGCAGACTTTCACACAACGCTGGCAGCGGATGCATTTCGACGGGTCGTACACAATCGCCTTGTTGTCGGCCGTGTAGTTCTTGCCGCCTGGCGGGATCATGACTGGGGGGAACCGCTTCTCGTCCACCTGGTATTCGTACGCGTAATCCTGCAGCAGACAATCGCCGTCCCGGTCGCAGGTGGTGCACGTGGGGTTGTGCTCGCTCAGGAGCAGTTCGAGCGTGGTCTTGCGCAAGGCTCGAATCTCGTCCGTGTTCGTCCGTACAACCATGCCGGGCTCGGCGAGCCGGGTGCACGCCGTATGCAGGCCGACCTGCCCCTCGATCTCGACCAGACACAACCGGCACGCGCCCGTGGGGGTGAGCCTGGGGTCGTAACAAAGATGTGGAATGTCGACGCCGTTTGCCAGGGCCACCTGCAGTATCGTCTCCCCTGGCTGCGCAACCAACTCGCGACCGTCAATCATCAGTGTAATTTGATCCATCTGCATGCCTCTTGCTATGAACCATCATGAGTCAGACTGTGCGCGAAGCTGCACCGTTACGAATACAAAAGAGATCGTCACCACTTCTAAATTGCGCCCACGCCAAGCGCCGCGAGCTTTGCCACAACAAAATCCCAGGTCTCGCGGGCCATTTCGGCCGCTTCGCGCATCTCCTCTTCCGTGGGCAAATAGAAGTCATCGGCGTAGTGGATGTCCACGGCATATGGCGTAAGGCCCTCGACATGCCGCAGCCTCTCAAAATCCGCGTCGATTTTCTCGCAAGCGACCAGAAGGACCTCGATGTTATGCGTTGGCCTGAATTGAACGTCATGCCAGATAAGCCAAGCCTTTAAGGCTTTCTCGGCAGCCTGCTGAAAATGGAAACAGACAGCGTCGGTTGCCGGATCCTCGGCTTCCATCTCTCGCGATGCAATCTTGAGATCGTTGCCGGCTTTGGCAAACCAGTCCCGCACATACTCAAGCTTGCTTTTCATAAAGCACGGTCCCTTCGTCCAGCGCCCGCCGGATCAGCGAAGCCCTCAAATGCCGGTATTCTTCCACCTCCTCGGGGGTGTATACCAGAATATCTTTCGAGAACGGATAATCCCGGAGCAGAGAATAGAGCGGTACGCTTCTTTTCGGTTTTGGCAGTGAACTGCGGGCAACCACCAACAGATCCACATCGCTGTTCTCCGTAGCGTCGCCGCGCGCATACGAGCCAAACAGCACGATTCGATCCGGGTCAATCGCTCGTTCGATACGTCGGCCCAGTTCTTCTATCTGTTCACTGGTCACCACGGCCGTTCCCTTTCAGCGCGTCTCATCCCGGCAATTTGTCGTCTCCAATCTGGTCCGATATCGGGCGCTGTCAGGATTTGGCCCCGGCCAAAAGGGCATTCACGTGATTCACCAAATCGGCCACCCGACGCGTCACTTCCGAACGGTCCAACAGTTCCTCGAACGAAGGGTACGACTCGTATCGGAACCGCACCGCATACATCGTGAAATCCATCAAGTCCCAAAATCGATCCACGTGCTGTCCCTCGTGTTTCAAAGTGCCCAGCAGTAAGCTGAGGTCCTTTTGCGCCATCTCCATGAGGGTCCGCGCTTGGTCAGTGACGCTCATAGAGGACTCTTCCTTCCCGGAGACCAGTCGCAACAACGTGGTCAGGCGAATCTTTCCAATGTTCCAGCCAGCGACTCGCAGACCGATGCGCGGCAGCGTTTCTCGCGGATGTGTTCCTCGTACTCGTCGCGGAAATAGTCGAGACTTGATAGCACGGGGTTCGGCGCCGCCTGGCCGAGGCCGCAGAGCGAGGCGTTCTTCATCACGTTAGCGAGGCATTCAAGGCGCTCGATATCGCCCTCTTGCCCATCGCCGTTGCAAATGCGAGTAAGTATATCGACCGTCTGTCTCGTTCCGATGCGGCACGGCGCACATTTACCGCAGGATTCGTTATGGAGGAACTCGGCCAGGAATCGCGTAATATCCACTATGCAGTTGTCCTCGTCCAAGACGATGATCCCACCCGCAACCATGACCGAGCCAATCTCATTGACGGAGTCGTAGTCAATAGGCAAATCAAGGAACTGCGCCGGCACGTACCCCCCGGACGGCCCACCCATCTGTACGGCCTTGAACTCGCGGTTCTCCGGGATACCACCGCCGATGTCGAAGACGATCTCCCGCAGTGTCGTACCCATCGGGACCTCGACTAAACCCCTGTTCTTGACCTTCCCGACGAGCGCGAATATCTTGGTGCCCTTGCTCCCCTGGGTGCCGATGGATTGGTACCAGTCTTTCCCTTTCAGGATGATCGGCGGCACATTGGCAAGCGTCTCCACGTTGTTGATATTGGTTGGCTTACCTTTGTAGCCAATTTGTGCCGGGAACGGCGGTCGCGGTCGTGGCATACCGCGCTCGCCTTCCAGCGACGCAATGAGCGCCGTCTCTTCGCCGCAGACATACGCGCCTGCCCCTTCGCGGACTATGATGTCGAAATCGAACCCTGTGCCCAGAATGTTCTTGCCCAAGAGTCCTGCGTCACGCGCCTGCTGGAGGGCGGTCCGGCAGGTGCGGACGGCGATCGGGTATTCCGCACGGACATAGATGATGCCATGCGACGCGCCAATGGCATAGGCGGCTATGATCATTCCATCGATCACGGCGTGCGGCGCGCCCTCGAGAACGCTGCGGTCCATAAACGCGCCCGGCAGGCCCTCATCGGCGTTGCAGATCAGATACTTCTCATCCCCCGGACTCTTGCGGCAGAAGCCCCATTTCACACCCGTGGGGAAACCTGCGCCGCCGCGCCCGCGCAGGCCTGCCTCGCGCACCTCATCAATCACTTGCTCGGGCGACATCTCGGAAAGGGCTTTGGCCATTGCCACGTATCCGTCCAGGGCGACGTAGTCCTCGATGACAAGGGGATCAATTACGCCGTTGTATCGCAGGGTCACCCGCGTTTGCTTCGAGTAGAACGGCACGTCTTGTTCACGCTGTATCTTTTGCTTCGTTGCGGGATCGGTGAAGAGCAACCGCTCGATGAGTTCACCTTCAAGGACGGTCCGGCCAATTATCTCTGCGGCGTCATCGGGCTCGACATGCGCATAGAAAATTCTCTCCGGCCGGATAACTACAATTGGCCCCTGCTCGCAAAACCCATGACAGCCGGTGCGTTTAACCGTCACCGTGTCGCCAAGGCCCCGGCGATCGATCTCGGCTTCCAGGGCGTCGGCTACCTCCAGGGAACCAACGGCTCTACACCCAGTACTGCACAGCGCCAAGACCTTTCGCGGCTCGGCCAGCGCAGCTTGTGCCCGCTGATGCCATGCCCGGAGTTGGTCTAGCGAGCTGAGCCTTTCCATTCAGTGTTCCTTCCGGCTTTCCTCCTGCATAAGCTGCCGCAGGATACGTTCCGCCCGGCGCGCGGTTAGCTTGCCGTAGTACTTCCCATCCACGACCATCACAGGAGAAAACGCACACGCGCCAAGACACGCCACGGTCTCCAGCGAGAAGAGCATGTCGTCCGTCGTCTCCCCCTCGTCTATACCCAAGAGCGACTTGGCCATGTCCAACACTTTCTTCCCACCGCGGACGTGACACGAAGTACCTCGACAAAAGGTGACCGTGTGCTTACCGTGGGGTTCCAGGTAAAACTGGCCATAGAACGTAATGACGGCGTACATCCGGCTCGTGGGTATACCCGTGCGTTCACTCACCCACATGAGTACGGGAAGTGGAAGGTAGCCATATGCTTTCTGGATTTCCTGCAGCAGAGGGATGAGATCGTCCGACGTGATACGGCCGCCGGCCGCGCGGCGATCGTGCTCAATCTTGTCGAGGATGCTCTCGGCAGGACCGAAAGCGACTTCGGGTAAAGTAGCCATGACGACCTAAATCTCCCTACCGCCAGCCATTCTCTGCCCACTCGCCCCTCAGAAAATCTCCCGGCCGATCAGGTTGAGGAACTCGGCACGAGTCGACCGGTCATTGTGGAAGCTGCCGAGCACGGAAGTTGTTGGCCTCGGACTCAAACCTCGCCCTATTGACCTCAGCGCGCTTGTCCATGCGATAGCCCAAGGTCAAGAACTCATACGCCTTGGCAACGCGGGCAGGGGTCTCTAGAAGTCCTTCCCGGTCCGGCTCTTCACCAATTTCGATGAGTAACTCTCGAATCAACTGCTCGACCCGCTCCAGATTGATATTGCTGATCTCTCAATTCATCTGTGTAGTCTTTGCGATCTGACTCAACGGCGGCGTTTAGCGGTGGCGCGTTTGGCGGCTTCCACTGTGTTCTTGAGGAGCAGGGTGATGGTCATTGGGCCGACGCCGCCGGGCACGGGGCTTATGGCCTTGGCCTTCTTGCTCACGCCCTTGAAATCGACGTCGCCCACGAGCCGGTAGCCGGCCTTCTTGGTCTTGTCCTCGACGCGGTTCACGCCGACGTCGATCACGACAGCGCCTTCCTTCACCATGCGCGGCTTGACGAACTCGGGCACGCCCATGGCCGCAATGAGGATGTCGGCCTGCTTCGTGACGGATGCAATATTCTTCGTGCGGGAATGGCAAACGGTGACCGTGGCGTTGGCGCCGGCAGCCTTCTGCATGAGAATAGCCGCCAGGGGTTTCCCTACGATATTCGAGCGGCCCACGATGACTACGCGCTTGCCGCCGGGGTCATAGCCGGAGCGGAGCAGCATCTGCTGGCACCCGTGGGGTGTGCAGGGTAGGAAGGTCGGTTCGCCCACGAGCATCTTGCCGACGTTGACCGGATGGAACCCGTCGACGTCTTTGTCGGGATCAATTGCGTTCAAGACCTTTTTCTCGTCGATATGTTTCGGAAGGGGTAGTTGCACCAGGATACCGTGGACACGCTTGTCCTGGTTCAGCCTGGCAACGAGGTTGAGGAGCCGCCGTTCGGTCGTGCCCTCCGGCAGGCGGTGTTCGAAAGAGGCAACGTCCAGCTGCTCACAGGCGCGTTCTTTCATGCGTACGTACACCTGGCTGGCTGGGTTGTCGCCGACCAGTACCACGGCGAGGCCGGGCACGATCTTGCGCGTGGCCAGCGCCTTGATTTCCTCCGCCAATTCCGCGCGCATCTCGGCGGCTATCTTATTCCCATCGATGATCCTTGCTGTCTTCTTCTTCGCCATACCATCTACCTTTCATTCAGAAGCTGTTCGCGCACCCTGAATCTGCACGAGTGTCCAAGGATGGTAGCAAACGTCCGACGCGGGGTTCAAGATAACGCACACTGGCCCTGAGTTCGCGAATTGGTTTGACAACCGCTGGCGGACGTGCAAGTATATATTATGCATCAGTTATTGGGAAGGATGCTTCCGGGAAAGGCGACCAATAGTGGCTACGTTAGGGGCCAGCCCAATCAACCCTGCACAAACAAGTATCTACAATGAGCCCCACGCCTTTGTCGATAAGAGGGGCGACCCGGTTCTGATCAAACTCCTAAGCGAAAAGTGGCATGACCAACTTATCCAGGTGTATCTCGATTACGAGCCCAAGGCCTCTTTTAGCGGTCTCCCGCCAATTCTGGATGATGAGTGCATCAAGTGGGTCCATGGAATGATCCGTGATGGAATAAACCTTATGGCCATCTCTTTCGAAAAAGGGATCATTGGCCACGCGGCAATCTTCCCAATGGACGGGAAAACATGCGAAATGCTCATAGCCGTGACCCCGGGATATCAGAATGTAGGCGTCGGCACCCAGCTTACACGATGCATTATCCAGCTCGCGTTTGAATTGGAATTTGAACGCATCTGGCTGGCTGTCGAGATCACAAATCAGATAGCCCGTCACGTGTACCAGAAATGCGGGTTCGAATATGTCTCGCATAGTGAAGTGCACGAATTGGACATGATCCTGGACCTCCGGCATTACCATCAGATGACTGGCATAGCGGTCGGCGACGTCATGAACAAACAGGCAATCGCGATTCACAAGGGGATGACCTGTGAGGACGCAATTGAGGTCTTCCTGAAAAACCATATCGATTCGTTGCCTGTCGTTGATGACAACAACGAACTCGTAGGCATCGTGACCGAAACCGATATGTTGATGGTAGGAAGCAGCCGCCAGAAGGTGACGGATGTCCTGACAAAACAGGTGATTACTGTGGGACAGGGCTGCACTCTTTCAAAAGTTATGCGGTTGTTTCAATCCAGGAAAGTCCGCTGCATCCCCGTCGTTGACGACAACAGGAAACTGGTCGGCGTTGTCGGCAGGAAAGAAGTCCTGGCCTGCTATTCCAGGAAACCGCGAACATGACAACCTGTCAGCATGCCACCATTCCGAGCTCACTGGCGACGAGGCCCCCAAAATATTCAACGTCCAATTCACTGCCAGAGAAAACGTTACGTAATCTCACCCAAAAATCTTGGGGGGGGGACTTCTGTCAATTCAGGACAGGCAGGCGTCACGGGCGATCTGCGGCATGGCGTTGCGGATGATCCCGGCCAACTTTTCGGAGGAGTTCTGGGCCATTGCGATGACGTGGTCGTGAGTGAGCGCCTGTGGCCGGCAACAGGAGTTAGTGATGCAAGAGATCACGCCGGCCCGGATGCCCAGCTCATGGCAACGGGCCAGTTCGGGCGCGGTGCTCATGCCAACGGCGCTCGCGCCCAGCTTCTGCAGCGCGCCAATCTCTGCGCGCGTCTCGTAGCAGGGCCCGTGCATCCAGTAATAGGTCCCGGTGAACTCGCACCCGGGCACGAGGAAATCAGTGGAGATGGTTTCGGGCTCGCTGGGCCAAGGCGCATAACGCCATAACTTGAGCTGCTTAACGGCCAGAAGGTCGCCAGGGGGCATCTCGGGGAGCAGGCCGCCGGCCACGTTCGTGAAAAGGATGACCCGTACGCCGAAACGATGCATCGCGTCGACGGTCTGAACGACCGCCTCGTAGCCCAGTCCCTCGTACATGTGCAGCCGTCCCCGCTGGATGATGATGGGGCACGGGCCGCATAGGCCATGCACAAAAGTGTATCCGTGCCCGGGCGCCAGCCCCGGGATAGCGTTGAAGGGCTGTTCCCGAACCACCTCGTCCAAGAGACTCGTGAGACCGAGCCCGGAGCCACAAACGATTCCCACGAGCGCGACGTCACGGTAAGTTCTCACTTGCCCTTCTTGAGGCGCCGGGCCAGTTCCTTGGGGAGTCCGGCCTCGAACACTTTGTGCATACACGTGTCGATGTCGTACTCGACGCGGCAGAACTCGAACGTCATCTTATCCGTGTCAAACAAGCCGAAGGCAGCTCGTGGGTCACGGTCGCGAGGCTGGCCCAGGGCGCCGGGATTGATGAAATACCGGTCGCCTTGCTGTAATGAGACTACTCCGGGCGCCGGCCTAGCGTTGGGGCTGTCGCCGTGTTCGCAGAATAAGGACGCCCGGTGGCTATGCCCGAAGAAGCAGATGTTGATGCCACGGCCATTGAGGAACTCCAACTGCCGCATGGCGTCCAGCCAGTCGACGATGTACTCGTCGCGGCTGGCCGGGGAACCGTGGACGCCCAGGCAACGGCCGTTGAATGTGAGCTCGGCGGGGACCTGTGACAGCCATTGCCTGTTGTCTTCTCGAAGTTCCTGGATTTGCCACTGGACGGCTTTCTTGGCGATGTTCCGGAAGAACCACGGGTCCTCGAGGCCGCACACGGCCGCGTCGTGGTTACCCATGAGCGTCGGGATGTTCCGCTCGCGGATAATGTCGATGACTTCATTAGGATTGGCATAGTATCCGGTGAGATCGCCCAGGCAGAAAATTTGGTCGGGCCGACGCCTATCAATTTCTTTCAGAACCGCCCTCAATGCCTCCAGATTGGCATGCGGGTCTGCGATAATGGCTATCAGCATACAGCTACTTCCCGATTATTCCTGCGGCGACACAACCGCGTCACCGTAGACCCTATGTGTAACCTCCTATCACTAACACCAGGACGAACGGCTGTACTAATCTTTGGCGTTGGCGCGCTTGGGCTTCGCGATAATACGGCGCAACTGCCTGGCCTTTTTCACCGCATGGGAGTTGTGCGGGTCGGTTTTCAGGACCTCCTCCATACAGGCCAGCGCTTCCTCGTATTCGCGCCGTTTGATGTGCTGAACGCCCACGTCATATTGGGCCACGAGCAACTTCTTGCGTATCCGCCGCGTCTTAGGGTGCTTTTTCGCAGCGGCCTCATATTGCCTCAGGGCGGCGGTGTAATTTCGCGTCTCGAAATAGAAATCGCCCATGGTTTCTTCCCGGCTGAGGTCCTGGGCAACTTCCCTATCTTTACGCTCTTCGCGCTGGCGTGCCCGCTGCGCTTCATACTCCTCGGGCCGATAAACCCTCTCGACCGCCGAAGCTTCCACCAAAATGCTGATATTGTTGCTCTTGGGATCCTTGGGGATGACATAAAACCGCGGCTCATCGCCCCGGTACCGGTGGAGCGAAATTCCCCGAATGACCTCGCCGTCCTTGAACTTGACCACCAGCTCACCGCCTTCTGGCATCCATTCCTGCTGCACGGCAGTTTTGTTGAACTTGCCATCGAAGCTCTTAACGTAGAACACCGCCTTTAGGTCTTCGAAGCGCACGAGGGCGGACTCCCCCGTCGGCACACCGGCGTCACCAACGACGTCAAGGTGAAACTCTACGTCCTGGGGATTGAGGGCAAAACACATACCACGCTTCACCCGACCCTCTTTGTAGCGGACAACGAGCCGTTGCCGAGCATATTTTTTACGGAGCCGCTCGCGTTTCTTCTGTCCTTCAATTTTCTGTGCGATGGGCCGATAATGCTTACGACACAACACACGACTTTCGTGCTCGTGCAGGCACTCCGGGCACCCAAACGCGCCGCAGACGCTGCAATAACCCGTCGCTTCATTACGGGGGTGGTTCGGGCATTTCATGGCGTGCTCCTCACAAGCACGACGGCCATGCCGCGTATTTTACCGTATCGGGCAAAACACCCCTTCCCAGCGGGGAAAATACCAGGAATGGTTAGTCGTGTCAAGAGGAAAAATCATTTAATCCATCAATGCCATAAAACCTGGGCCGCGAACACCATACGGCTGAAACAGGTTGCTCTCGCCCGGTCTCGTCTATAAGGCGTTGAACCACCCCTTCTCATTGAGCCAACAGACATATTGTAGGCCATTACGACTGGAATTACAAGTTTACTGCGGATTCCTGACGAACTCCTTGTAGCTGCCGACGATTTTGGCTTTCACTTCGGCGCAAGCGGCTTTAAGTGCCTTTCGGTCCTCTTTCGTGGTAATTGCGCCGAATTCGAGGTGGAATTCACTGCGCTCTCCGGCCCTCAGGGAGTGGAGCAGGCCCAGTTCCTCATCGATCTGGCGGCCTTCCACGCCACAGTTGCACGGCTCCAACCCAATGACATAGTCCTGCTCGCCCATCTGCTTCCACTCGACGAACCGGGGCAACTGCTTCTTGTTGTACTTCACGTACACGCCAAAGCCTTCGCGGCCGCTTATAAATCCGTCGTTGACCACTGCCACAGTGACGGTACCGTCGCGGGCAGGGGTCATGTCGTGGTAGTAGCATTTCTCGGCGTACTTGTGGATGGGCGCGTCCACTTTGTACCAGTCCTCTTTACCCTCCTCGGCCTCGGCGTCGCGCGGTGCTACCAGCCGGCTTGGAGAAATCATCTCAGAGCCCTCGTCAACGGCCGGCCAACCGATATTGCAATGGTAGAGCAGCATGTACTTGATCGTGTCGAAGCCCTCGTTGGTCACCACATCGTGAATCCAGAACCGGGTCTGGCCGAGTTTCGTCGAAACGGTGCGAGTCAGCGTGAGGTTTTCGCCGAACACCACAGTTTCGCGCATCGTGCCGGTAACGCTCAGTACGTAATCCTGGCCTTGCCACTCCTGGGTGATTTTGACGTCCTTGGCGGGGGTATGGCCGATGCGGCCGTGCAGGCCGGTGCCGAGCAAGGCGCTCTCGGGCCGCGGCGCGCCCACGTTCATCAGGCCGCAGGTGGTTACCAGTCCGCCGGAGTAACTGCGCAGCCAGCGCAGGCCTTCCGGCTCGAAATACTGCGGCGCCACATCCCCCGTCTTTGACCGCCAGCCCATCGCCTTGCCCATGTAAGAGGCGGAGGCGATGTCCAGGCAGCGGTCCAGGAGCACCGCGAATTCCAGGCCAACGCCCGTGTGCACCAGCGCCGCCCGCGTGGGCCGCTCTTTGCCGTCGTCCAGTTGCACCGTGCGGACGCCCGCCACCTGGTCCATATTGCCCACCCGGCGGCGCAACTGGCGTACCGTGAGTTTCTTTCCGTAGAGTTCCATCGCGTCTCCTCCCGCGCCGATTCCCTTTCCACCATGGCTAACCCGGATTAATACACTCTTCCCACCACATACGATGCGTTCTTATCCGTTGTCGCCTTCCTTGCCAACATGGATAACCCATACCTAAAAACGGTAATCCAACTCGCGTGCGGCCAGGCCGGTGAAGTCGGCCACGGCATCCGGGGGGCCTCGCACTTAGCACTCAGCACTCAACACTTCATCCAGGTTGGCTGCATGCGTCTCGAGCATGGCGGCGCGATCGGCATCGGTTGCGGGCATGCAGCTCATTACACGTTCTCTACCACAAACCGCCTGTACGCCGTGGCATCCATCAGTTCGTCTGCTTCAGCAGTGTTGACGTCCTCGAGCTTGAAGAACCAGCCGGCGTCGTACGGGCTTTCGTTGACGAGTTCAGGCCGTGCCTCAAGCTCCTCGTTCACGGCGGCAATGCGCCCGGCCACCGGTGCGTAGACATCACTGGCGGCTTTGACAGATTCGACTGTGGCGACCTCCTCACCTTGCCGAACACGGATGCCGGCCCGGGGTAATTCAACGTAGGTCACTTCGCCCAGCAACTCCGCGGCGTGGTCGGTGATCCCTGCCACAAACACCTCGCCATCGTCGCGCAGCCATTCATGCTCCCTGGTGTATTTCAGATGTTCTGGATACATAAACAACCCTCCACCTCTGCGTACCCCACTCCTCGGGGACTTTGCAGTCCTTCAGGTCAATTTCGACAAGTTCCGTGTTTATAAAACGGGAACTCGGCAGTTTCAACAGGCAGGCCCTTCGGCCCTGGGGTCAGTTGGGTGCCCGTGAAAGCCAGCCCACGTGGCAAGTAGGCCGTCCCAATGCCGTAACCGAAGGCCTGACCGTACGTTCCGCCAGTCACCACGCCGACGACGTTGCCATTGAAGCGCACGTCGTAGCCCCGCCGGGGAGCGCGCCTGTACCTCGAGCGGATACCTTCGGCGCCTTTGATTAGGAACTCGCCCATGTGAGAACAATCGAATAGCGAGAGCTTCGTGCGGGTGTGTTGGTGTTCGCGGATGATGCCCTTGAATTGCGGCGGAAGCGCCCACTCATGAGAATCCACAACTTTGCCGCCGCAGGCTTCATGCTGCTCGAACAGGGGAGTATGCCGCATTCGTACCTCCGCGGAAGAGGCCCGCCCGGGCGCCCTCCCAGAATCAAATCCTAGCGGACCTTTACTACTTATCCGTCCGCACCCAGGCGATCAGCACATCCAACACCCGTCGCTCCACCGTGGTTGTTTCCACGTTCCAACTTCGCCAGTCACGGCGGGCCTTCCGAGGCCACTACTTTGTCATATGGCTTCCCGATTGTCAAATCGCTCCGGCAAATGCCTTTCAGAAGGCACTTTTCGAGGCATCAAACGGTTCCGCACACGCCGCGCCGCTGACCCACCGCACCAAAAGCCTGCAATCAAAAAGACAAAAAGACCCTGTCGCGACTCTTTGATAATGTCCTCTTGCAAACTCGTTAGAAATGTCCTCATAACTGGGGGTCTTCGAAGGGAATTCAAGGGAATTCAGGGACAGACCACGCAATAGCTGGTATTTTGCGCACTATCCACCCATCCTGTCAACCAAACACCATTCGTTTCGCAAAGCAACCCCTATTTTCACGTTGCACTAATCTGCGAAATCTGCGAACAGAAAACTCCCCAAATCGCCTCGACTTACGTTCGATTTGCCCTTTTCTCCCGAACATCTCGACGCCAAGTGCTTGCACTGCCTTCAACCTGGAAAAAGCACTTGAACCACGGAGAGCACGGAGCACACAGATCGCCAGAAAAATCCCCGCAATACAGGCCTTTTACGTTCGTGGTCCGATCATCGAGTTGCTCTACGGCAGGCCATTCACCAAGTCCTCGCTCAGCAGCGACGGGCACCAGTACTTCTCGATGTGCTGGACTACGAGTTCAGTGCCTTCGTCGTGGCCCACGCATGGCGGGTCGGCCGGGTCGTACATGGTATCGGTCAGGTCGCGTACGAGATAACACTGCACGCCCCAGCGGGTCATCTGCTTGATGGCGAAGGACCGGCCCAGGACGCACATGTTTGTGTGGACGCCCATGATGATCAGGTTCTTGATGCCTTCCTGCTGGAAGAAGTTGTAAACCTCGCGGCCGTCGTCCGAGATGCCGTCGAACTCCCCGAGCTCGATGTGGGGGCTTTGGCGGGTCCACGCAGAGTATTGTACGTCGTCATCGGGACACCCGCCGTCGGAGTCGTCAATCGGCAGCGGGTGATCGGGGATGTCCAGCGGCGCGGGCGGATCGACCGCCGGCGCGAGTCGCATGCGCAGGCGCTGCGGGGAGTCCATGTAGAAGTCCATCGTGTCCGACGGCGCATGGATGATCTGGACGCCTTTCTCTCGCGCGGCCTTGACGACCCCGTTCATACGCTTGGCGATTTCTTCGCATCGCTCCGAGGCGAACGTGCACCAGTGCTTGTCCCACATGTCGCAGATAAGAATGGCCGTTCCCGCCACGGGAATCTCCTTCTCGATGGTCCTTTCGACCCAGTTGTCGCCGCCCTCAGGCTCCTCGATACGGGTACGCAACTTCAGTTTCAGCGCACCCTTTGGTTTTGTGCGCCGATGCGGGTCGGCAAGGGGCTTGCGCGCGATCTCACGTTCGGCGGCCCAAAACAGCGCATTGGCCATCATGCGCTTGAAGGAGTTGTTCTCGAAGTCGCCCACGCCGCCCAGCGAGGTGTAGAACACCCGGCCGCCGTTGTGGAGCCGCGTCCAGGCGATGGGCTGCCACCCGCCCGATTCCGGCGTCGCCCCACGCAGGAGCACCTGTGCGTCGTCGGCGATGGGCTTGTTCTTGTACAGGCTGTAGCGCGAGCGCATCAACATGACCCCGTCCATGATGGGATGTTCCTTGGCGCCGCGGTACAGCGAGGTCTTCATCGTCGGGCCGTCGCCGAAATGGCCCTGGTAGTTGCCGCCCAGCACCTCCTTGTCGAATTGGAGGTGAAACTGGAACCCGTGGCTCGCCGTCCGCACCGCGACCAGCGGCCGCCCCGAATTCCAGTACTTTTCGACACGCTCGAGTTGTTCGCCGCGCACCTTCAGTCGCCGTGTGAAGAACAAGGCCACATCGCAATCGTCGAGGGCCCCGAGGCCGGGGATATCGGTCCAACCGGCCGCCTTGAGCAGTGTCACGTCCACGTTGTAACCGTTTTCGAGGTATTCCTCGAGCATCGTCAGGGACGTGTCCGAGTCGTACTCGAACGATCCTGAAACCATGCACACCTTCAGCGGCGGGTCCTCGGCGTCGGCGGACAACAGACACCAACAGAGCGACAGGACTATCAGGAACCGGGTCGACTCTCGCATTGTGTAATCTCCTCCTTACGCTCGCCGTTGTTGCGAATGCCCTCTTGTTGAAGAAGAGGCGCAAGTCACAGGGCTATTCACCCCGGCCCAAGTCGCGGCGAAGGGCCTCAATGAATCCAGGGTCGAGTCGGGCGCCGCGGGCGCGCAGCTCGCGCACATAATCCCACGCGCGTTCGTAGTCCTTCAAGCGCCAGCACACGACGGCAAGGTCCTTACGTGCCTTTGTGTCTTCCGGAACGAGGCAGGTCACCTTCTCCAAGTGGAAACGGGCCCCCTCCAGGTCGCCTTGCTTGAACAAGAAGGCCGCCAGATTGCTGTGGGCTGCGGGGTAATCGGGATCGATGAGGAGGGCCTTGTGGACAGCGGCGACCGCCTCGTCGATTCGCCCCAACTCGTCCAGGCTCGTGCTCATGTTGACGTAGGTGCAGGCATCCGCCGGATCGACCGCGATGGCTCCGCGCCAGGCCGCGACGGCCTCCTCGTGGCGCCCTTGGGCCTGGAGGGCCTCGGCCAGGTTTGTGTAGGGTGCGGGTTGGGTTGGGTCGAGTTCGATGGCCCGGATGAGCGCGGCGACGGCGCCTTCGAAATCGCCCGTGCGCAACCGTGCGTACCCGAGCACGGCGTGGACCTCCGGCCGGTTCGGCACCCACCGATTCGCTTCCACACACTTGGCCATGGCCTCCAGGTGCTTCCCTTCTCCGAGCAGCCTATCCGCTTGTGAGACGAGCACGTCGACCACTTCATCTTTGGCGCTCAACACGACCACGGCTGCCAGTAAGTTGTCCACGGGCGCAAAATCGTCGGTGAGGACTAGGGCGTGGGTCCTATGGCCGAGCGCATCGAGTTCCGCCTCCGTCAGTTGCCGACCAAGAAAGTTATATTGCTGGCGGATGCGTTCGGGCACGCCGACCAGGTCGAGCGGGCGCTTGGCGTTCACGACAACGAAGGTGTCGCGGTGTCCGTGCGATCGCTCATCGGTATTGAAGACGTACACATATGGAAACGTTTGGCGGCAGGTGTTGACGACCGCAGCGAGGAAAACGCCCATGTCGAGCACGTCGATCATATTGAGCATGTAAAGACCGTCGTCCGTGAGGAGTTCGTCCAGAGACGCGTTGAATTCATGGGTGGTCAGATGAAAAGGTACGCTGTAGTCGTTGATGGAGTCGCCGAAAATACAATCGAATTTGGGCACCGGCTCCCCCGCGCGCTTTTGGGCAACGAGGTCGGCGATCAGGTTGCGCGCATCCATGTTGTGAATCCTCATACCGGTGTCGCGTGGAAGGCCGAACGTTACGTGGGCCGCCTCGGTTACTTCGGGATCGATCTCTGACACGACGATGAGGCCCCCCGGTCGCGTCAGTTCTAGGTAACGTGGAAAGCTGTAGCCGCCGCCGCCAATGACCAAGGCGCTTAATCCCGTGCCCGCGGTGTAGAACCTGTCCAGCACGGTTGCGTAGATCCACTCGTAGGAGTACTTCAGGTCGAGTGGGTGGGCCAGGTCCGTCCGGCTATGGATGAGTTTATCCAGCGTCAAAATCCGCTCATTGGGGTTTTCTTCGCTCGCGCGGACCCGGATGTAGGAGTACTGGCTCTCTCGGGCATAGATGACATCAGGCAGCTCTGTCTGCCTGAGCGCGAGGACCCTCCCGACGGCCTGGGCACTGGGCCATGGGCCAATGGCTGCCAGCAGCGGCACGAGGCATATCATCGCCCCGGCGTAAGCCCAGACCCACCTGCGCCCATAAAGAACCGCCATGAGCGCGCTAAGCGCAACGATGCCACAGACAACGCCGACTGAGCCCCACGCCGCGATGAGATAGTAGCCCGTGAGAAACGTGCCCGCGATGCTGCCCACAGACCCCCAGGCATACACGTTGCCCACGGTCCGTCCCGCGGCGTGGCCCTGCATGAGCGCCAGTTTCGCCGCCGCGGGGCCGACCGCGCCCAGCAGAGCCGAGGGAATGAGGAAAAGGGCTGTGACGTGAATCGTGATCCGTAGCGTAAGGGGCAACCACAGAAGAGCCTGCCAGTGGGTCAGCATCTCGTTGCCTCGTGGGATGAACAGGCAAGCGCCGGAGGCCAGGACAAACAGCGCTGTGATTGTTTTCTCGGTGCTGAACCGGTCCGCGATGCGGCCGCCGAGGAAATTGCCCACCGAAATGCCCGCAATGACGACCCCAATAACCGTGGTCCACGTGTACAGCGATTGCCCGAAATGCCGCGCGATGAGCCGCGCCGCTACGAGTTGCAAGGCCATAATGCCCACGTTGGTGACAAACACGGTGCTGTTCGGCACGAACCAGTCGCGCACACGCCACGGCAGCGTGGCATCGCCCAAGGCTTGACGATGCGGTTGTTGTTGGGCCCTCGGCTCGGGCCAGCGGGCGTTCAGCGCGTAGCTGGCGCCCATCAGGGCAAGTACGCCCACGACCACGCTAACGATCGCCTGGGCGCCCAGCACCGCCAGCAGCCAGAATCCCGCGAGAAACGTCCCTGCAATGGCGCCCGCGGCGCCGGCCGCATACACGTCGCCTACGGTCCGCCCTGTGGCGAGGCCCACAGCCAGCGCCCTCTTGGTCACCAGCGGACTCACCATGCCCAGTGCCGTCGATGGCGCCAAGAACACCAGCGCGACATGGATGAAAATGCGCAGCGGCCAGGGACGTCGCCAGAGAAGCTGCCACTGCCCAACCCAATCATTGGTGAGCAACAGACTGAAGCAACACGCTGCCGCCACAAAGAGTACACCCGCTAACGTCTTCCGAGAGGCGGACCGATCGGCCAGACGCCCGCCGAGGTAGTTGCCCATCGAAATACCGGCTAAAACCACGCCGATCACCGAGGTCCACGTGTAGAGCGACTGACCCAAATATCGGGAGATCAGGCGCCCCGCCACCAACTCCACGATGAGAACGCACACGCTCGACGTAAACACCGTGGCGTTGGGCACCAGGGCCTCGCACCACACCGGTCTCTCTGTCTCCGTCACCGGCGGTGTTTCCTTCCCGAACCAAACAAGAGTGTTCCGTTAGCGCCGCGAGAATACGTCATTGCGCCAATGTTTTCAATTCCACTTGTTGCGAGCATACGAACGCCAAGGAAGCGCGCTGACGTGCAGAATTCATTCACGAACCAGCGCCGGTCTTGACCCCTGCCCGATTAGCGCCTGGGACCACGTACGCCGACGCAGCCACGCCAAACGCGCGTTCCGCGTCTACATCTCACGGACTTCCCGCGCACAGTCAACCGTGGTATGCTTACATAGTACGCCTAAGATTAAGAAAGACTCGCTGCGCTGTCAACTCAAAGTCGCAACTTGACAAGACAAATGAAAGACTCTACCGTAGTTTATCAGCGAAAACGCCATAGTTTACATGCTACTCTGAGAAAGAGCCGTTCGCTGTCATTCTGAGCGAAGCGAATAATCTCGATATCCGGCGGCACGAGGTCGCTGACATGGTGATACGGCGCCAAACCACATGCGGGAGATGCCCATGAAAAAGATGAATAGGCGTGAATTCCTGAATGCCTCCACGAAGGCGGCCATGGCGGTGGGATTGGCGGCTGGTTTCTCAACCAACGTGCTTGGCGCGAATGAAAAGGTGGTCGTGGGTGTGATGGGCGCCGGCAACCGCGGGAAATTCCTGGCCACGCGGTTCGCCGGACTCAAGGATGTCGAGATACGATACCTCGTAGACCCCGACAGCCGCCTCCTCGAGGGTTGCGCCATGGGTGTCGAGGAGCGGCAGGGCAAGAAGCCGCAACTCGGCCAGGACTTCCGCCGCATGCTCGACGATAAGGGCGTCGATGCGGTCGTCATCGCCACGCCCGACCACTGGCACGCGCTGGGCACCATCCTGGCCTGCCAGGCCGGCAAAGACGTGTACGTCGAGAAGCCGGCCAGCCACAGTGTCTGGGAAGGGCGGAAGATGATCGAGGCCAAGGAGAGGTACAACCGGGTCGTCCAGGTGGGCACGCAAAACCGCAGCGCTGCGCATTGCCAACAGGCCTACGAGTATATCCGATCGAAAGACTTCGGCAAGGTCCGTTTCGTGCGCGTGCTCAACAGCAGGCCCTGCACTCCCATCGGCCGTACGGAGGACGAAGAAGTGCCCGAAGGGGTCGACTATGACCTGTGGCTCGGCCCGGCGAAAATGCGCCCGTTCAATAGGAATCATTTCCATTACAACTGGCACTGGTTCTGGGAGTATTCCGGGGGCGACATCGCCAAGGACGGTGTCCACCAGGTCGATCTCGGCCGCTGGCTCATCGGTGCGACGCAACCGAAATCGGTCTACTCGACCGGCGGCAGCCATTTTTTCCACGATGACCAAGAGACGCCGGACACCCAGGTAGTCAATTGGGATTTCGATGGGGTGACGATGGTGTTTGAACAAACACTATGGACCCCCTACATGAAAAAGACTCCCAACCAGATGTGCAACTCGGACAACCTGCTGACGTGGCCCTTCAGCGGCACGCGCATCGAAATCTATGGGCGCAAACAGCAGATGTTCCTCGGGCGCCACGGCGGCTGGGAGGTGTTCAACGCCAAATGGGAGTCAGTCCGAAACCAGCCCGGCCGGTTGGCGGACAATGCGCACCGGGACAACTTCATCGAGTGCGTCCACACCCGGAAAGCGCCGAACGCACCCATCGAGGAGGGACACCTGTCCGCGGCGCTGTGTCACTACGGCAACATTTCGTACCTTGTGGGTCGCAAACTGGTAATTGACCCTGAAATCGAAGGCTTCATCGACGACCCCGCGGCCAATAGCTACATTAAACGCACTTACCGCGACAAGTGGACCGTGCCTGAAGAGGTGTAGGTCGGCAAGCCTCATGCTTTTGGCGTCATTCTAGGCGCAGCGCAGAATCTGCTAAGTACTGCTCAACACAATTAAGGCCACAAATCGGGTTCAGCGCCTTGCGGGAGGCAACCACCGCCCCCGTCATTGCGAGCGACCGCAGGGAGCGCGGCAATCTCCTTAAGTGCAAGGACTTGGCCGGAGCGAGATTGCCGCGTCGCTTCGCTCCTCGCAATGACGTGCTGGGGATATACTCCGCCCCATTGTGTAATCTTAATTGTGTTAAGCTGTACTAAGTATAGCTCAACACAAATAAGGCCACAAA
>CAYRLQ010000045.1:14209-19174 GCA_964425145.1 uncultured Nitrospiraceae bacterium | reverse complement strand
AATGGGTCACCTCCGCACCGTCCGCAACGTTGCGGCTGATTACCAGGCCGGAGGTGGTCTGCACGTCCTCGTCCGTGGTGGCGTTGGTTACGGAAGGGGTGTCCGCCACCGGGTTGACAGTGATCGTCGCCGACACGACGCTCCCACCGAGGCCGGTGTCGTTGGCCACCGTCGACGCCTGCACATCGAAGCCGCCATTGGCAAAGGAGTTCGGGGCAGGGGTGAACTTCAGTCCGGCGTTGCCCACCGCGAAGGTGATGAAGTCGTTGTTGACAATCGGGGTGATGCCGTCGTTCTCGAACAGGCCGCCGCCGGTGATGTTGGTGATCTTGAAATGGGTCACCTCCGGCCCATCCACGACGTTGCGGCTGATGACCAGGCCCGAGATGGTTTGCACGTCCTCGTCCGTGGTGGCGTTGGTCACAGATGGCGTGTCGGCTACGGGGTTGACGGTGATCGTCGCGGTAATTTTGCTCCCGCCGAGACCGCCGTCGTTGTCGGCGAGCGACGCCTGAATATCGAAACTGCCATTCGCTACGGAGTTCGCCGTTGGCGTGAACTTCAGTCCAGCATGCCCCGCGCTGTAGGTGATGAAGTCGTTGTTGTCGATTTGGGTTGTGCCGTTGTTTCGGAAAAGCGTCCCGCCGGCGATATTGGTGATCTTGAAATGGGTCACCTCCGCACCATCTACGGCGTTGCGGCTGATTACCAGGCCGGAGCTGGACTGGAGGTCCTCGTCCGTGGTGGCGCTGGTTACGGAAGGGGTATCGGCCACCGGGTTGACCGTGATGGTCGCCGACACGACGCTCCCACCGAGGCCGGTATCGTTGGCCGCCGTGGAGGCCTGGACGTCAAAACCGCCATTGGCAAAGGAATTCGCCGTTGGTGTGAACTTCAGTCCGGCGTTGCCCACGCTGTAGGTGATGAAGTCGTCGTTGCTGATTTGGGTTGTGCCGTTGTTTCGGAAAAGCGTCCCGCCGGCGATATTGGTGATCTTGAAATGGGTCACCTCCGCACCATCTGCGGCGTTGCGGTCGATCACGAGACCCGAGGTAGTCTGAATGTCCTCGTCGGTGGTGGCGTTGGTTACGGACGGGGTATCGGCCACGGGGTTGACGGTGATAGTCGCTGAGGCGATGCCGCCGCCGAGGCCGGTGTCGTTTGGCGCCGTGGAGGCCTGGACGTCAAAACCGCCATTGGCAAATGAATTCAGCGTCGGCGTAAATTTCAACCCCGCGTTGCCCTCGGCCAAGGTGATGAAATCGCCGCCGTTGATCTGGGTGGTGCCGTCGTTCTGGAATAGCGAGCCGCCGGTAATGTTGGTGATCTTGAAATGCGTCGTCACGACGTCGTTACGGGTGATCACCAACCCTGACGTGGTCTGTACGTCCTCGTCCGTCGTGGCGTTGGTTACGGACGGGGTGCTCACCTGGGCCGCGACGGATGGCGCGAACGCTAAGACGGCGGCCGCGACGATGGCGACTGACCAAAAGGGGACTGACCGGCGAAGGCCGCGGGCAAAGATTATCCTCGTGTTCATACCTATCATCCTCTTGCTCCGATTCAAGTCGTTTCAATTTCGCCGTGAACGCGGGCTGGCCTCTCGGTCACCCGTACCACAAACGGTAACTCTCTAGTGTGTGTCATGCTGGCATTCGCGCGCCCCGGGAGTCCGACGGCGGCGCAGGAGCACGAGAACCCCGCCGAGGACGGTCAGGGTGCACAGGGCGACGAAGCCCCCAGTGCTCTGGGAAGGGAGTCCATCGAAATCACTGGCATCGAATGGATTCGAACCCCATGCGAGTTCCTCGGCGTCGCTGCGGCCGTCGCCGTCGGAGTCGAGGTCCAGGAAATTGGGGACCCCGTCGCCATCGATGTCTGACCCGCCTTCGGCAAGGTCGGAGAAGCCATCGCCGTCGGTGTCCGCCGAGCCACTCTCGTCCATCTCACCGACCGCTGTGAGTGGAACTCGGATTTCGTTGCACCCTGTCACGGTGCGGAAAAGCCCTTCCCCTTGTAACGCGCCAAAATCCCGCGCAACGTCGGTGCCGTCGGGGAGCGCCAGGCTGTAGCTGAAGCGATAGGGGAAATCCGGAATGGGAAACCACGCGAACTCGAGCGTCTTAGACGCGTCCACGTCCGGCATGATGATTAGCGTCGCGGGGTACTCGAGGGTGTCAAAGGTCCATCCGCCGGGGAGTGTTTCGACGATGCCCATAGCGCTAATGGGCGGGGCGCTGGTGGCGTCAACCTCGATCGTCACCTCCAACGTGCCCGCCAGCGTCGGCAGGCCGCCGCTGACGATTCGGTGGATCCGGATGCCGGTATCGGCCGATTTGGTGAAACGCCCGTCTTTGCGGACCAAGTCCTCGCCATCCGCGCCCTTGCGAAATCCGTCCTCGGATTGGGGGTCGGGGTGATACATATGATCCGGCGTAGACGCGAACAGATCGACCATACGCAGCACTTCGCTCAGGGCTATCAGCCAATCGGACCCGCCATCGAAGTCGCCCGTGTGCGGATCACCGTCTCGAGGGCCCGGCCCCACCGCGTAACCATCTTCGCCCGCGCCGTCGGTGTGGTATTCATGGGTCTCCGTCGCCGTATGCAGCTCGACTACGCGCAGAAACTCACCCAGCGAAAACCGAAAGTTCTTGCTGACATCGGCCGAATGAAACGTCTTAGTCGTCGCCGGGCACGTGAGGCACACGTCGACGCGCTGGATGGTAGCCAGATCGGCGCGGGAAAGGTTGACGGCGTGACTCATGTGTATGCCGGTCCCCAGAACCTCGCCGTCTCGCGTGTACTCGATCGCCGTTGCCGAGGCCTCGAGAGCATCCTCGATTACAGGGAAGCCCGTGACAGCCGTTTCCAGCGGCACCACCATCTGGTAGGCGAACGGACCGCCCGGGCCGGGGATCTCCCTCAGCGGCGTCGTGAAGGTCACCGGAGCGCCGCCCGACGGCGTGTACGTCCACGACAACTCGCCCGTCGTCACCAGCGCATCATCCTCGCCGATCACGCGACCGTACAAGACCACGCCGGGCTCCGGGATGCCTGCGACCGCGGGTGGACCCAGTAGTCCAGCACAACTAAACGCAACCAGCGTCGCCATTCCTGAAATTCCGTTCCGTCTGTACATGATCCCAACTCCTACTGTTTGCTAAGGCGCGGCTCACAAAATTGACGCATACCTAAAAGTGCTTACCACCATTACTCTTTCCTTACTACTGTTTACACTCACCCCCGTAGCCATTTCCTCGTCGAGCCTTCACACTTCCTTCAATCAGTCCTCATCGCGCTTGCGATTGTCCTTTCCTCGATTCGGGTCCTCGACACCCTCGTCCAGGTCCAGGTATTTCTCGATGAACTCGTCCACCTCGGCTTGTTTGAACTCGAAGCCCCGCTTCTCCAATATGCCGCTGAATTTCTCGTACTTCGCCCGAAGGTCCACCATCTTGACCGTATTCATCAGCCGTTGCACGGCCGCACTGGCGCCCTCATCGATGAGTTTGCCGCCTTCCGTAATGGGGCTCTCGGCCAAGTCGCCGCCCCCGAGCAATTTCCCAAACATCTCGAGGCGCTTTTTCTGTTCGCTGGGAGCCTGGCTCGGGTCCATGGTGAGGGCCTTTAAGAAACGGCTGGCGTTCAGCTTGTCCTTGCCGCCTCCCTCGAACTTCGTCATCAGGCCCTCCGCCACCTGCGCCACGCTCGAGATGAGCTGATTCGGACCCATCGTGGCCTGCTTCTTCAACCTATCCAGCTCTCGTTGCGCGAAGCTTGGTATCGAACCGATTGAGGGACCCTCCGGCAGCTTACCTCCCTTTTTCACTTTGAGCGCGCCAAAGACACGCGCACGACGCTCGGCACGCGTATCCGTGGTGTTCTGCGCACTTTGGTCACTGAACGGGTTGAACTGTCGCATCAACGTGCGGCCCGCCGCCGTCGTGATGAACTGGCCCTCCGGGTCTTGGAACGCAATCGGGTTGCTGCGCGCGAAGCTGTAGGCATTGAGCAATTGCGGATCGGCCAGCGCCGCCACGGGAACGTCGGTCGCCGCGGGGTCCACGCGGTTGAACCGACCCAACGGGGCTGCTAAGTACCGTGCCTCGAAGTAGTCGAGATCGGTCTCCCGGTCGCGCTCTTTCTGACTGTAGAGGTATGGATTTCCCAGAGCGCCTTGTGCCGCATCCGCCACGAAACGGTGCCGCGGCTCGCCAAACGGATAGAACGTCGTCTCTTCAACGATCCGGCCCTGTGCGTCGGCTACGACATTGGAGGACCCGAGATGGTCTTGATGGTAATACTGAATGCGCTGTGCTGGAGGCGGCAGCGTCAGCTCCGATGTCCCCACCACGTCAAGAAAGACCGGTTGGCCGGGCTTAACAAAATCAGGCAAATCGGTCAGGAAGTCGAGGTCGTCGCCGAAGGCGGCCCGCCACCGCTGCCCGTGCGCTTCGTAGCCCCAGGCACTCTTGGCGCCCGCCGTGAACATGGCGTCCACGGAAAGGGCTTCAAGGCCAGGTACCGCGACCAGTCCCTTTTCCAGCGCGACGGTGACGTCCGCCGGGTCCGCGTAGTCGCCGACCACGCTGACAACGGCGCTCTCTCCGACACGGACCCAGAGAATCGATCCGGCCGGGAGCGGCGTGTCTGCGTCAACTGGCGCATACGCCCCCGCATCGCGGTCCAACTTGAACACGGCTTCAACGTTAGGGTCGGTGTCCACGCCCAACCGAACGGCCGCGTCGGACGCTTCCACCGCCACCGAAAGCAGATTCCAGCCCGGCGATAGGCGGAATCGTTGGACGCGCTGCGCCGTGGGATCGAGCGTCCCGGTGAGCTTGGCCACCCGCGTATCACCGTCGAACACGTACTTTGTGGGCTGCCCATGTTCGCGGACTTCGAAATGTTCGCCGATGTACTGCACGACCGTCGAGGGAATGGCCTCGAGTGTGCCGTTTT
>CAYRLQ010000045.1:6605-14199 GCA_964425145.1 uncultured Nitrospiraceae bacterium | reverse complement strand
CAGACCTTCTTCACGATGCGCCGGTCGGAATAATCGTAGACATACTCGGCGCGCATGGTGTCGTCAGCCGCTGCCACGAGCCGGTCTCTGAAATCCCAAGTGCACTCGAGGCCGTCGAGATCGGTCACATTGCCGTTGGCGTCGTACGAGAAGGCACGTGCGTCGGCTGCGCTGTGGGCGCTGGTCAGTGCGTGCGGGCCCGCATCGGCCGTGGTGCGCCCGATGCGGTTCCACGCGCCCAGGGCGTCACCGTAGCCCATGTCGCCCAAGTGGGTGACGGAACGGCCGTTTTCCGTGTGATCGACGCCCGAGGTCTTGGCGAGCATGTTGCCGATACGGTCGTAGCGGTAGGCGATCTGGCCGTCGTCGCGCGATGGCTGTGCAGGCAGGTTGAACGAAAACTGCACGTTGGTGATCCGATATCGGTCGTCGTAGCGGAAGAATTGGGTGTTGCGGCGCGGATCGCCGGCGCCCCGCACTGTGCCGGACCGCCGGTCGTGAATGGCAGAGATGTTCGAGACCGGGTCGTAGACATAGGCGTAGTCCATAAGCGGTTCAGGAGGGTTGCTCGGCGGCGCCGTGATGATCGACGACAGCCGTCCCCGTGAATCGTACGCGTACCGCGTCGTAACCCCGTTGCCGTAGATAGACTGGCGGCGTTGTCCCGACGGTGTATACTCGGCGCCGCTGAGGATGAACGGCGTGGCATTCCAATTAGCCGTCGTCCCGCCCGCAATACGCTCCGTCAGGTTACCCTCATTATAGTGGTAGGTACAGCGGTCTTCGTCGGGGTAAATAAGGTCGACTATCCGGTCCTGGGGGTCATAGGTCATCTCAGTCTTGTAGGACACCAGACGGCCGGTGATGGGGTCGGGAATACGCTTGACCACCCATTGTGTCCGGCCGCGCGCGTCGTAGGAATTGTGCTCCTCCCCGGCCAAATCGACGACATAGGCCAGAAAGCCCTTCGTGCCAGTGGCCGTGCCTAGCCGGCCATTGCCCAAGTCAATGGGGCCGGCGGGGTCATCGTAGTAGTAGGCCACATCGGGGCGGTTTGTGTCCGAAATGGAACTGGCGGGATTGTAATATCGATTAAACGAGAAGGGCTGGCCCTCGTCGTGGTAGTCCTCGGTCAACCGGCGGTTGGCCCCGTCGTAGGTGCAGGTGATCCGTTGGTTATTGGCATCCACGGTCTGGATGAGGTTCGAGGCGTCGTCGCAGGTATAGTGCATAGCGCCCCGGTTGGGGTCGTTCATATAGGTCCTGCGCTTGAGGCCGTCGTATTCCATCCATTTCTCGTTGCCTTGTGAGTCCGCGATTCTGGTCAGGACGCCATCCGCACGGTAGGCGTAGCGGGTGGTCCACGTATTGAGGCCTTCCGAAGGAGCCCCGTCATCGTTCAGTCGCACGATCTCGTCCACGCAGACCAGACGTCCTAAGCCGTCTCTGTGCTGGACCACCGGAGTATTGGGCGACGTGGAGCTACTGTCCGTGTCGTTCTCGTCGAACGTCGTCGTCATCAACGGCTCGTAGAGCATCCTGCGATAGGTCCCGTCGGCATTGACGATGCGGACGGGACGCAACGTCGCGTCATACTCGGTGACCACCTTGTGGGCGTTGTTGTACCCGAGAGCCACCAACCGGCCGCCCTCGTGAAACAGCCCTTGCCAACCGGGCGCGCCAATATCCTCGTAGGCCAGCAGCGCATCGAGGTCGTCGCCGGAGAGCATCGAATAGAACGGTTGAAGCACCTCCGCCGGCGTCATCCGCGCGTTGAAGCGCGTCGCCGACATAACCGCGACCCTCGGCCCGCCGCTGTCCGGATTCGGTTCCGCCTCTTTCTTTTCCATCAGTTTTTGGCCCAAACCGTCCACAAAACGGCGCAAGATGAAATAATGATCGCCTTTTTCCGGACCGGCCGACCCCGGTTCGCGGTCCAATAAACGGACCTCCACAAAGTTGACGAGGCCGCCATCGCCCACGGGCTCGGCCAGCCGATACTCGTACTCGAGCGTGGGGTAGTCGGCCGTGTCGCCGGGTCGCACAGACCAGATGAACCGGGCAAATGCGTCGTAGCCGTACGCCGTCGCGAACCCGTTGAAGTTGACCGAAGAGGTCACTGCGCCAAACCCCTCGTCATAAGTCGCCCGTATCACAAGATCATCTTTGCCCCCGCCGATGTGAATGATTTCGGTGACCGGAAAGGTGTGGAATCGGGCATCGTATTCGATGGTGCGATAGTGGCCTGCGTTGCCGATGACGCCGGGGGCGGCGGCCAACGGGTCCAGGAGCACGATGGGGTTGCCATAGGCGTCGTACCGGACGCGCTCGGCATCGACGTAACCAACAGGATCATTGGGATCGCGCCATTTCCGAACGAGGGTCTGGTCGCCGACGGTCACCTCGCCCAAGTTTTCACCGGAAAACGTCGCGTCATCGTAATAGAACTCGGTCCGCGCGATGACGGTCCCTGCGAGGTCCGCTACCTCCCTTCGGATCGGAAATCGGACGAGCCAGTCATCGAGATTGTATGCGAACTCGGTCTCCGTAATGCGCTCGTCCGCGAAGCCCCCGCGGTCCTCGGCCTCGACGATCCCGAACTCGCGCTGGACGATCAGATTGCCGTAATCGTCGTAGGTAAACTCGCCCTCGATGCGGCGTGCGGTTCCCTGTCCCCGCTCGAGGATGTCCCGCGTTTGGGCGACGGGATTGGGGTAGATCACTTCGCGGCCATCGACGCCGGTCATCAGCACCCGGGCGTCCCATTGCGTCACCTCGTCCGAGAACACCGCCCCATCGTCCTGCGCGACGGTCTGCCGCAGCACTTTGCCTCGCATGTGAAAGACGTCCCGGCCCGTGTCGAACTCGAACCGCGTCACCTGCGTGGGCGCAGTCGGGTCGCCCATACAGGTCTCCTCGGCCCGCGCAAACCCCGTGAAGCAGCGAAACGGAATGTGGTAGAGCCCGTCGTGGTACCGCAGTTTTGTCACGTAAACATTCCCTAAGGAGTCGCCCGTCGTCACCTCCGACACCACGTCTACGGGGAACGGCATGGGATCGGGCCAAGGCATCCCCGCAGCGGCGTCCTCCAGGAGAAACTTCGTCGAGGTCGCGTAGCTGATGTCGGTCTTTCGCCCGATGCCGTTGTCAATGCGAATCAGCAGCGGGCTTGGCACACACCCGATAAGTTCGCCGATATCTATCACTTGGAGCCGCGGCTCAGCGTAGTCGTCCGCGTAGACCAGGTCCGTTGTCCCGTTCCCGTTCAAGTCCGCCCAACGCGTTGCCACCACCGCCCCGTACGCAACCGGCGTGTCCTTAATCACACGCTTCACGTCCAGCGTGTAGTTCCCTTTGTTCAGCCAGTACCACAGTTGGCCGGGCGCGGCCCGTTCAATGACCAGGTCAACGAGGCCGTCGCCGGTCACGTCGCTCAGCCGCGCTTTATCGAGTTGGACCGTTGTCAACGTGACGTCGGAAAAGACCACGGCCACAGGCAGCGCGAACGCGCCATATCCCAACCCGGGCGCCACCTGCAATCCCGTGGGCGTAATCCGAACGATATCGGGCAGGCCATCACCGTTGAAATCGGCCACGTGAATATGCGCATCCGACAACATAAACCCGAAGGCTTGGGCGACCGTGATACTCTTCGAGAAGCGCTGGCCGCCCAGGTTGATCCAGACCCGATAGTACACCTGGTTCGAGACCGAAATGCTTTGGATGATGTCGAAGAGCTTGTCGGCGTTCAGGTCCGCGGTCTTCACGTGAGGCGTCTCGAACGGCGACGGTGGGATCGCCGTTTCGGGGTACAGGTGCATCCGCGTACGCTCACCCCACGCCACAACACCTGGTCCGACCTCGTTCGGGAAGTAATACACGTCTCGGCCCGCCTTGTGCACGAGGTCCGCGCGCCCGTCGCCATTCATATCCGCCAGATGCGCCAGCACACCCGAGTCGCCGTCCAGACTCACGCTCCAGGTCCGGGCGTCACCGCCGATCGGCGTCGCATCGCCCCACACAATCGCACGGCCACCCTCGCCACCGGTCTCCCCCTCATTCAGAATCGCTGAATGGACCCCGCCAAAAGGTTCCGTTTTCAGGATATCCGGCAGGCCATCCCCGTTCAGGTCCGTCAGATCGACCCAGTCCTTGTCCATCACGTGCAACGGCGTGTTCACCGAACCAATCGTCACCGAGCTTGCCGACAACACCGATGCCGGGACCACCACGTTGTAACCAAACGTCACCGGCGGCAGCGTGCTCACCCCGTCCGCGCCGCCCTCGGTGACGGACGTCAGCAGCGACCAATGGGGGTGGGCCTCGTACTGCAACTGATACGTGCGGTTTAGATAGTCGGTCTGGCCGTCCTGGTCGAAATCGCCCGCGGCGTGGCCTTCGAGCGTCGGCCCCTGCGTGCCGACCACGATCCGCGAAAGCCGCATGCCCGTGCGGATGGCAAACCGGGACCGGCAACTCTCGAACCAATCGGGACGGGGCTCATACTCGAACACGACGAAATGGTAGTTTTCCCATGGCGGCGCACCTGGGCCGTAGGCGACCTTCGACAGATAGACCTGATTCGCGTTTTCCTCGCTCGGAAACGACCGATAGGAATACTCGATCGTGTTCCCGTGTCTATCGGTCTGTCTTTCCAGCATCCACAAAAAGATGCGGGCCGGCGAGGACGGGTCCACCACGCGTGCCTGGGCGGTAAGCCCAAACTCCTGCAGCGTTCCATCCGGCAACGTGCCCTCCCAGTGGTCGCCCACACACCGGTACCGAATGAACGCGCCCTCCCGCTGACGAAAGTAGAACCCGTCGGCCTGAGGGATCAGGTTCTCGGCGCCGTTGATGATCTTGTCCACTTCATCCGGCTCGTCGGTTTCTCCATCCCCATCATCATCGCGGCCATTCGGACCGTCGAGATACCGCGGCAGTCCGTACGAGCTCCGCCGCTGCACCAACGGCACGTCCAACTTCCACCCATAGCCCAAGGGACCGTTTCCGTTCCCGGTGTCATACTCGAGCACGAGCCGCGGCGCATGGCCCGCAGGTCCCGCCGGCACCGCAAGCGGGACCTCATGCTTCGCTGTCCCGGTGTTCATCGCCGGTTCGAACATCTCTCCCAAGCCACGAATCGACCCTGGGCCCTGCGGCAGCGAAACCGTGTTCGGCGTGACGCCGCTCTTATCGACCGCGTGACCGGCGGGCGCCACGCCCACCCAGACACCTAAGACCATGCAAAGGGCGCAGCCAAGGCGGGCAAGGCGAGGCCGACGGTGGCAAATGAGGCGGGCCCTCGCCAAGTCGCGAGGAAGCGCGATCCCTGCTCGGCTACACACCCTTCGGAGTTCCATTCCAGTGCCCACCGTCATTTAGTTCTGAGATACCGAAAGCTTCTTGAGCCGTGGATACGCGTACGTTTCGAAGAACAGCTTGACGTCCGATACGCCGTTGCCGTCCCGTTCCTCACCATCAAGCATCCCGTGAATTAATCGCTCGATCCCTTCATGCGGCTCGCCCGCCCCGATATCCCGATCCTCATCGTTAAACAGCGTACTCGCCGGGATGATCAACACCCAACGCCGGTTCCATACCGACCGGCCCACCAATCGGCTGTCCCGGTGCGCTTCATTCGGATTAAATTCCCCGCTGTCGTGGTACGCCCGGAACCGGCCAAACCGCCGCATCGCCGTCATATGCCCCGCCAGCGTGTCCACCGACGGTATCCACGACGGGTCATCCAACTCGTGTACGCCTATCGGGAACGGCACCGGAAGCACCTGATCCAACACGTTGAACTCCCGCTCGTCACCGCGGAACCCCGTCGGCGACCGCAGGATATCCGTCCCCGCCGGCACCAGGTATATCCGCGGCGTGTTCGACAAATTCAAGTAGTCGTAGTTGCTGAACCACACGCCGACCGAGCGGATCTTCGTCGCGAACTGCGTCGAGTCGTACGCGCTGTCGAGCCCCCCCGCTGGTTTCCCGAAGAAGTTCTTCCCTTCCTTGATTGTCGTTTCAAACGGGATCACGATTCCCGGTTCCACCGGACCAAATCCAACCGGAGGCACACAGTACTGCCGAAACTCCGGCACGTCCCACAGGTTCTCCGCCGTCCCCACGCCGTGCACGCTGTAGTCCTGGCTCAACACCGTCCGCCATGCCTCATCGCCATCGGGCCCCGGCAAGATGCGCAGCAATTCCCGCCGCAACGAGAACCGGTTCGTCTCGACCTGCGGATTGTTGAACCCGAGCTGCCCGCGCAGCACCTCGAAGTTCCGCGCCATCATCGACATCGCGTTCGCCAGCCCCTGGCCGGTCTGCGGCAGGCCGTCCACCAGCGTGCCAAGCTGCCGCGCACGAACGATATCGGTCAGGAACCGCTGCCCGGCCAGCGGGTCACCCGACAAAAGCGTCGTCTCATAGTCGTACGCCTTCGCAGCCAAGTAGACGTACCGCGCCGCCAGGTCGAATTGCGCCCGGTACTTCTGCAACGCATCGTTCCGGAAGATCCGGAACGCCATGTCCCGGAACCTCTGCGACTGTACATCCGCAGCCGTCTGACGGCGGAACAGGTCCCGGCGCTCGATCAGACGTTGGCCCTCCGCCAACACCTTCAGATACCGCCCGCTCGCCTGCACCACGGCCTCGTGCTGGTTGTGCAACGCGATCCGCAGCGGGATCTCGTTGCGCAGCATCGACTCGAGTTCTTTGATCGCTTGCAGATTCGCAAACTTCCCCTCCAGGTCAGTGGTATCGATCACCAACTGGTCGTCCGCACGTTCACCCTTCTGCGACAGCCGGAACTCCGCCAGCGACAGCGCGTCCGCGGCAATCTGCAGCACTTCGCCAATGATGATCCCGGCGCCGCCCAACGCCCCGCGCACCGGCGCCAGCGCGTCGATGATCACGCCGTTCGAGAAGCCTATGATCACCCCCGTCACCGTCGGTATCGATTCACTGATCCAATCCGCGATCTTCTCTGCGATACGCGCCGCCGTCTGCAACGCCGTCAGGCCCACGCGCAGGCCAAAGATCACGTCTTGCACGGTCTTTTTGCTGTCCAGCCGCGTGTCCAGCAAGTCGATCTTGTCCGCGCTCAGCCCGTACTGCGCCTCGACAATCTTCACCTGACCTTCAATGTCCCCCACGAAGCTCCCATAGTCGTCGATGGCGATCATGAACCGCGCCAGCGCCTGGTTCAGGTCCGACCGCGCAAGCTGCAACTCGCCCGGCGCGCGACGTTCGCCCGTCCAAGACTGCGGTTTCGCAATACCGAACCGCCCGCCCGTGTTCGACATGTTGTACTTCACGAGGATCGTTTGGCTCGGCAGCACCCCGTTCGCCGGGATCTCCGTCGGCAGGTCGTCCACGGGCGTCACCGACGTCCCCGTCAACCCGCTGTTCACCAGCCCGCCCGTCGTGTTGTAGTTCACCACCTCCACCTGAAACGTCAGGTCCCCCTGCCCAATGTTGACTTGCCCGGGCCCAACGTAGGTTGACAACGCGCTCTCCGCCACCGACGGAATATCCGGCGGCACACCCGGATCCGGGCTGCTCGTCACCGAGAAATAGATGCTGTTCAACT
>CAYRLQ010000045.1:0-6595 GCA_964425145.1 uncultured Nitrospiraceae bacterium | reverse complement strand
CGGACTCGTCTGTGTACATGTAATGGTAGAGATCCGGGCCCTGGTACCCCGTCGCATACAGCCCGCCCGGGCCGACGTCGTCCGAGTACGGATAACCAAAGATCTCGATCAACCGCGACTGGAAGTCCTTCTCCCGTTCCAGCACGTTACGCTGGAAATTCTCCTCCGTGTCAGCCTGACGACGCAGCAGTTGCGTGGTGTTGTGCGCGTGGTTGAACACCGTCGCCGCATTGTTCATCGCAGCCAACGCCCGGTCGTAAATCTGCTCGAAGTGCGTCCAACCGTCGTCAATCTTCGTCGGACTGATGTCGAACGGGATCACGTTCGTGCCCAAACCCAGCGGATTCAACCCCAGGTCAGCCGTGTCCGACGTCGCCTGAATCGAATCATACGCGCTCGCCACCTCACGCAACTCCGATACCGTCGTTCGGTCGATCTTCTGCACACCCGTGTGAGCGGGAATCGGGTCCTGCGCGCGCAGGATGGCATTCCCTGCCACCCAGTCGATGTACGTCCCCTGGCCCGCACGACTGGCCCAGTCGCCAAATCCCCAACAACGCGTCCTATCCGCGTCCCGGTACCCCTGCCACTGGCCCGACGGATCCTCAACATATGCCCAACGGTATGCCAGGTTCACGATGTCGACGCCCGTACGCGCCTTCGCCGCCGCCGCGCTAGCGAACTTCCGCTCGTCAAGATAGTCCACCGTCACCGCCTGACCACCCACCAGCACCGCCTCCGAACGGTTCGCCCACGTATAAAACGGGTGCGCCAACAACTTGTAGTACGCCATCAGGGCCGTCAGATAGTGGCCCCACGCATCACCGTGACCCTGCGGATACAGCCGCTTCGCGTCCGCCTCGCTGATCGTCCCGTCGCCCCCCTCGACCTGGTCCTTGATGTTGTAATTCAGCGCATACGCCACCTCGCCACCCGTCATATCCCGCGTGAAGTTCCATATCAACCGGTTATACAGCGGGTACAACCGCACGCCCGGCGCGTACGTTTCGTCACGACCGCGAAGCAGTCCCAACTCCTCCTCGAGTAACGAGCTCGTCTGATTCATGAAACAGTAGATAGACGACGCCTCCGCACCGTACAATCCGTCGTCCGTCCCAAAGGCGATCGTCGGGTCCGCCGCGTCCGCAAACGCCTCGTTGCCCAACAGCAGATACAAATCACAGATTCGGCTCGCCACCAACAGCAGCGCCGTATTCACCAACGGATGGTTCACCGGCGACAGCGCGTCGATACTCAACGTCATCCCACGGCCCAGCACCGTCTCATAGATCGGGATCAACCCAAAGTCATCGAGGTTCTCGCAACTCATGGGCACGCTCCCGGTCCACCGCGGTCCCGCCTGGCTGATCATGCTCACCAACGTGTTGGGTTTGGACGTGCCAAACGATGCGAACGATTCCTCCGCACCCTCGATGCCGCCCCCGCTGGCACGTTGCGTGTACGGGTTGATCTCGCCCACGACCCGCTTGATCCAGCCTTCCGCCAACTGAACGGGCGTCCAATCGCTCCAACGGCCACTCCAGGGCGGATTCGGGTTCCTCGAGCGGTAGCGCACTGCGAACCAGTTGTCCGTTAATGTCAGCAGACCCGGCCCCTGAATGGTGATTTGAGACACCCCTTGCCCGCTCGTCGGTTCGCTCATCGGGGGAGGCTTCCACGGGTCCGTGGGCGACGCCGGGTCCGGCGGGTCGGGCAGGGTGCCGCCTTCATCGGGTACGTAGAGCCATTCGAAATCAAAGTTCTCCGGATGGCCGCCGAACTCGTTCGTCTGCATCAACGTCAGTTTTTCTTCAAACACGCAACTGGGTTTCACGACGGCGATGCTGCCCGGTTCGATATTGTCAACCACCTCGAGAATCTCAAGACTGACCGGTAACGGGTCGCATGCATTGGCATTCTGCATCGCCAGCGTCACGTAGCCCGTCCCCTTGGCGTTCCCCGTCGTCAAGGCCAGCACTTCATAGTAATCCGTGCTGCTGTCTGCTATGACGGCCGGTTCGCTCGCCACACCGAAGAGGCCTGCCGCCGGGTCGGCGGGGTCTTCCAGCGCCTCGAGCCACGCAGTATCCGTGCTCAACCCCCGAAGGAGTTCCCGATCCTTTTCGCCCAACACGTTGATCAGCACATAATCGAATCCCAGCACCGGGTCGACCAGTATGCCCTTGCATTTCAGCTTGCCCTCGAGCGGATCGTAGCTGATTCGATACGCCAGCGCCGGCGGGAGGTCCGTGAAGAAGTACTCGCCGCCCTGGAAGGCTGTCTTGATGTCCGTCGGCAACTCCCCGAGGTACACCGACCGAGTTTGGACCGGATCGATCAGTTGAACTGTGCCCGGGACTTCCTCGTAGACCATGTCCACGCTGCACTGGCCGTTGATCTGAGGCAGCCCATACTTCGCTTCAAGGAGAATCTCCCCGAGGTTCATCGTGGGAATATCGTCCGGCCATATCGTCGTGTAGACCACGTCCACCGGTTCGCCGTTCCCCGTCGCACCGCCGTCCAGCAACGGCACGTGGTCCCCACCCACGCCGAAGTCCAAGTTGCCCGATCCCCTTGCCGCTAGGTCGAGCGCATTCAACCGGTCCTGATATGCTTGCGGGAAGAAGAAGCCTTCCTGGGGTGGATAATAGAACTTCATCACGATGTCACCCGCCGCTTTGGCCCAGTGGTGCGTCGTACGGTCTTCGAACGCAGGGCCGGAGACATAGGTGTTCTTGTGACTGTATTCAAAGATGCTCAGCGGATACGGCGGCTGGATGAACGCCCCCGCCGTGCCCTCGTACGGGTCATAGACACCGGAGTAGCCCGCCCACTCGTGGAACACATACGGACCGGACGTCGCCACGACCGCAAAGGCCCGCATCTTCGCCCGGGGCAGCTCGGCCGGCGTCAAGTCGTTCGGGTCGTAATACGTCATCAAGGCAAACGGCTCCGAGGTGCCGGGCTCGTTCAGATCGTCGCGGAGGGCAAAGACGGCCTCGCCAGCCCCGTATGGAGCAATCAGCGCGTGCTCCTCATTGGGGTTGTAGCCCGTTTCACCCGCCGTGTTTTGGTAATACACGTCCAACACGGTCCCGTACGTCGCCGGGTCGATTTCCCCAGAGCCGTCCTGGCGCGCAATCACAATAGTGTCGGGATTGGCCGGCCAATCCAGGTCGTAGTGCGCCGACACGTGGGGCCAGTCAAAGATATCCAACTGTTCACGCGTGGCCGGATGGCGCGCCGGATTGCCCGTCTTCGCTTCCACGAGCTGACGGCCTTTCTCATAATAGATGAGCACGAGTTCATCGGCGTCGCTCTGCACCCTGTTCACGGGCACGATGGTCCCCGTGCGCGTCGTCCGGTTGTAGAACCCCTCGTACCGAACGCTCTCGGGACAGTACGGGACATTGGGGAATAATAGGAAGGGACCGCCGCACGCCTCGTCATGGTTCTCCGCGTAGGTCGAATCATTCGCCGCGCCAATGTACGTACCGATGGGCCACGTTCCACCCGGAAGGTTTGCCGTCGCCGCAATAAGATTGTCCGGGTTGTTCCACTTGACAACTCGGACGAACTGGAAGAACAAGTCGCCCTGCCCCGGATTCGAGTTCGTCGACAGCATGATCAGGCAACGCGCCGTCAGCGACGCATCGTCCGGGCCGTCAACGTCATTCGGGTCTGCATTGGGCGTCAGCGTCGCCGCGAACTGGTTGTTGCTTTCCACGTCCGTCTCGATGTCGTTCGACGTCAACGCCGCATTGGCCACCAAGGTCTCATCCTTGTGCGTAAGACGACTGAAAGGAAACTCTATCGGGCCCCCGCTGTTAGTCAGCAACACGCTGGGGCTGCCCCCCACATAGGTTTGGTACACGCCCGTGTCCTCCTCCGGCCACAGGTTCAGCGCCCTCACATCACTCACCAATTCACCCAGCGTGTTCTTCCACTTGATGGTCAGCTCACCGTCCTGAATCGCATACAGTTTCTTGTCGCGCTGGTGCCAAAATGTCAGACCCGACGGCACGACTTCCGGACCATTTGCGTATACATTGTCCGTTGTCACACCCACCGAGGGTATAACGCCGCCCAGGTACGTCAGCAGGTCCGCCTGAATCAGCGCGTAGTACCCGTTAAACTCCGCCTGTGGATCATCACCATGATTCCGGCTTACCACAAACACACGCCGATCCGGATCGTGCGTGAACGGCAACCACCACCATGTCGTGTTCTCGGTCAATTCTGCCGCCGGTTTCGCGTAAAACACGCCCACGTCTTGTAGATCAAAACCCTCCACCTCATCAGGACGGTAGTAAAACTCGATCTCCGACGCCGTAAAGGCCTCCCGATTCGTCTCGATGCGCCAATGGACACCACACGGCTCCCACCGCGCGTCGTCTTCCGCCGTCCCCTCGCCCACGGCCAAGTCCGGTACCGGGCCGCGAAACAACGTCACCGATTGCGTGCTCTCATGTGCCAATTGGCTCCCGAACCCACCGCCGGAGAACAGGATCGCCACACGAGACGCCGGTTTCGAGTAGGTACCGTCGCCGATCTCGCCCACGCCACGATACACGTCCTCGACCAAGTCCTGACCTTCCACTTGATCGGGCATGTTGGGGTCGACGCCCGAACGCATACGGTTCGTATACCGCGCTTCTGTCCCCAGGCTCTCACCGAACAGCACGAACGCACCATCACTGCGGCCGACCAGCGCGTCCGTGACGTTGTCATCGTTAAAATCACCCGCCGAAGATACTGCCTGCCCAAACTGGAAGCCCGCGCCGCCGTGCGTGCTCTCGAGGTACAGACCCAACTGTGCCAATGGGTTCTCGTTCGCCAGGTCGCGCAGCGACAACATCCCGTCAAGGCCGGCCCGGCCAAACAGCACGTACGCCTCACCGCTGAAACCCTCGGGCGACGCACCCTTGGCCCCAATGATGACATCCATCAACCCGTCGCCGTTGAAATCGCCCGCGCCGGAGACCGCCGTCCCAGTGCCGTCCGCCACATCGATGCCTGGCAGTATCACACCGGCCACGGCGCCGCCCACGTCGGCAGCATTCATCTCAGGGTAATAGGTATCACTTCCATACACCAGATACACTCTGCTCCAGTGGGGCTCGGGGGCCTCGCCAGACCCGGCAAAGGTCGGCGCGCCGATCACAAAGTCGTCCATGCCGTCCCCATTCGTGTCCCCCACGCCCTGTACAATCACACCAAACGCGCCCCCGTCTCCCGTAAACCGCATCCCCGGCAAGTCACCCGACAACGCTCCAAGTGCTGGGGGAAACTGCACCGGCGGATTCACCGTCTCCGCCAGTTGCCCCGGCATCAGCACCGTAAACTCGAGTGACGGCGGCGATCCGTCGCTCAGCCGGGCAAGATCGAGCGGATTCGGCGCATCCGCCTCGCCGTAGTCCACGTGGCCAAACACCACGATTACGTGACCGTCTCCCGTGCCCCCGGGTGCCCCCGGCGCACCGATCACGATGTCCACCACGCCGTCCCCGTTCACGTCGCCCGCGCCGCTGACGCTTGTGCCGAACGCATCCCCGTTCGATTCACCCAGAATACGAATGCCCCGCGGCGGCTTGAGCGATTGCAGGTTCAGCACGCCGTTCGAGCCCAGACCGAACTCCGAACCGAATACAACGTAACAGGCGCCGGGTCCCGCCGCCATCCCCGGACCCGCCCCAGGAGCGCCGATCAACACATCAGAAAAACCATCCGAGTTTATGTCGCCTGCGCCGGACACGGAGAAACCTGCCAAATCGCTTTCGTCCACGCCGTTCATCTTCACCCCGTGCACCGGCGCGCCGAGGTTCTTGTCGCCAACGCCGTCCACCGAAATGGTCTGAGGAAGCAGGGCACTGCCGAAGACCAGATAGGCTCCGCCGATGCCGCCGGTGTCCGTGTAACCAAGCACGAAGTCACAGATGCCGTCACCATTCACGTCGCCGACCCCCGACACGCTCGTACCAAGGTGTTCATACGCTGTCGCACCGGCCAGAACCACACCGTTGGACCCATCAAGCAGACCCGTACCGAAGGTCACTTCCCCATTAGCGTCTTTGGGCAACCGGGCCGCCAGCGCCCCTTCGGGGCCGCCGTAGAACAGAAACGCCTTGCCCGCCTCAGCCAGCATTCCTCCGCCGGTGTCCACATCGGCGCTTTGCGCTGTCACAATGAAGTCTTCAAAACCATCACCATTGACGTCCCCTACGCCGGACAACGTGCCGCCCGCGCTTGCACCGGCCAACAACTCGCTGTCGCCCACCAGGTGGAAACCGTCCGGCGGCGTGCTTGCGTAATCGAGGTCCCCGGTCCACCGCACACTCGAGGGCGGCGGCGGTGTCGCAATGGCGATGGAAGACACCGGCGGGTTCTCGATGAACGCCTTGGTATCGCCATCCTCGAAGTCCACCTTTCTGGTGACCCATACATCCCCTGCCACATAGGCGTTCAGATACAGCTCCCCCGTGACATCGTCGAAGTCGCAATCCCACAGTGCATCACTGCCGGGATCACCCGGCGTCACATCGGCCAAGACCGGCGCGCTACCCGGGTCAAAGCCCCAGTCTCCTCGGATAACTTC
>CAYRLQ010000044.1:0-19243 GCA_964425145.1 uncultured Nitrospiraceae bacterium | reverse complement strand
GGGATCGGCCCTGGATGGCGCATACGTGCGCGACGCAGGATATCCCAAGGCAGCCATCCTGGTCGAGGTCCATCGCGCCAACGAGACCATCGTGCCCGACGGCGATACGAGGCACGAGGCCGGGGACCGCATCGTAGTGCTCACCACACGCCAACAGGTCCGGGCCGTGCGGAAATGGTTGAAGGAACATTGCTGAAAGCCGAGTTGACCACGAGGAGCCAATCTGCTACCCTTGAATAACCCAATAAACCAACGGAGGGGAACGGCCAAGGGTTACGCTCTACCCGTTTTCCTTCTGTTGAATATGTCGATAGTTGTATGGGGCACGAATATAAGGCTACCTTAATCGACCCCAAGCGTTGTCCAAACACTGGGGATCACCTCATATAGAGAGCTCATCGTTGCCACGGGTGCCGAGCCTATTACACTGCCTTGGTGCAGTCCGGCTGAATACGACAATGTCTTCACCATTCGGACTCCCGCCGTTATACACAGGGTACTGGACTATCGCCGGACGGCGATGCGCATTGCGGTGATTGGCGGTGGTTACATAGGAATCGAGACGGCTTGTATGATGCGTCGGGCCGGTTGCGAGGTGAGTCTCGTAGAATTTATGGAGCAGATAATGCCGACAACACTAGATACGGAATTCTCCAAAATTGTCTTGTGCAAAATGGCGACCGAAGGAATCGTCGTCCGCCTTGACATCCCGGTTTAAGCTAAAGGAGGGATAAAAATGGGAACCAGAGAATTTGATCTCCTCATGATTGGAGGCGGTCCGGCAATGAGAAATTGCAATAAGATGTCCCGGATGATGGATCCAGATGCAAGCATCGGATTGATAAGAGCCGATAAATCAATGATAAATCACTGTGCTATGCCTTATGTTCTGGATAGAAGCACAACACTGCAAAAAGTGGTCATTCCGGATGAATTCCTTACTCAGTTTAACGCTGAGCTATTTATTGACGAAGCCAAGCGTATTGACACTAAAGATAAGATCGTCACTTGTCTCAACGACAGGTTCAAGTACAAAAAGTTGTTCTTACTGACCGGGGCCTATCCAGTTAAACCACCAATTACAGGAGTGCAGCTTAAGAATATATTTACCTTAAGAAAAACAGAGGACATAATGGAATTAGAGAGGGTGTTGGATCTTCCTCAGATAAAGAACGTAATCATTGTAGGAGGGGGATATATTGGAGTGGAATTTGCTTATCTAACTAAAAAGAGGGCCGATTTGAATGTAACAGTAATTGAGCTTTTGGATCACCTTTTGGAAGGTTCTTTAGACGATGAGTTCTGTATTCTTGCCGAAGAGGAACTGAAAAGGAATGGGGTCAATTGCTATACCAAAAGTAAAGTAGCGAAATTTAAGGGAGAAGATGCGGTTGAGGCGATTATTTTAGAGGATGGTAAAGAGGTTCCTGCCGATGTGGTAATTTTATCCATAGGGGTGAAGCCAGCGATTGCTCTCGCGTTAGAAGCTGGCGTTAAAGCCAATAAGGAGGGAGTTGAAGTTGATAAACACATGAAAACTTCTGTAGAAGATATCTACGCTGCAGGCGATGTGATAAATGCAGTTTCTGCGATAACCGGAGATCATTTTCCCGGCAGATGAGGTGGTAATGCTGTTGTACAGGCCAAAGTAGCCGCAATAAATGCCTTAGGTGGAAATAGAACGTATTCTGGTGTAGTAAATCCTTCGGCGACCAAGGCTTTTGATCTCTCGTTTGGTATGGCCGGCCTCACAGAGAGATATGTTAAGGATAGAGGGATAAGATATTTAATCGGTAACGGTAAGACGACAAGTATATACTCTATGATACCAGGGTCAAAACCGGTAAAAGCAAAGCTGATTTTTAAAGAAGATGACTTAACGGTCATCGGGGCTCAGGCAGTCGGAGATATTAATCTGGCTGGTCATGTGGATGAAATGGCCCAGGCTATGATTAAGAGATTTACTCTGCATGATATATTGAGTTTTCATTACACTACCCATCCTGAACTTTCCCCTCAGCCCAGAGCCAATATCTGGGTTAGTTGTGCGGAAGATTTATGGAGCAGAATGAAATAAGTCTTAAGGTGCCTATTCCGACGATGACGGCCACGTAATCCGAAGGAAGGGGGCCGCCCTCTGTGTCAACATGATTGAGACAGCTCCTTGTGAGGAATTAGTGTAGAGGGCAAGGAGATGTTTGATGAGCAATGACAATGGCGAAGAGGTGGTGACTGAGGTCCGGAGTTCCGTTCTAGCGGGTCCGCAAGGCGATGAGGGTGGTCGTAGTGCAGCCGAACGAAATGGAGTACTCGGCAAAACGGCGGACGAGGCTCACGGCGAGACTCCGGATCCGGAGGTATCGGCAAATCCGAAACGCCGGCGGTTTCCGGCGTCGTACAAGGCGCGTGTCGTCTATTGTATCATTCTGAGCGTAGCGAGAGCTTTCTTTGTAAAACATTCGGCCTAAACCCGAGACCCTGAACCCTACCGGGCCTTCACACTTCGTTGCGCAGGCGTTCGGCGAGGCGCGTATTGCGCCGTGCGATCTTATCGTTATGCACGGCCCGGCCCACGGCCTTGGGGTCGCCCACCAGGATCACGAGCTTCTTGCCCCGTGTGACGGCCGTGTACAGCAGGTTGCGCTGCAGCAGCAGGTAGTCTTGCGGCAAAAGCGGAATGACTACGGCGGGGTATTCACTACCTTGCGATTTGTGCACGGTCATGGCGTAGGCCAGCGCGAGGTTGTCCAGGTCGTCGAAGTGGTAGAGCACAACCCGGTCGTCGAACTGCACCTCGAGCTCCTCGGCATCGGCATCAACCAGGCTAACCAGGCCTACATCGCCGTTATACACGTCCAGTTCGTAATTGTTCCGCAGTTGCATCACCTTGTCATGAACACGAAAGCTCTTCCGCGGGACCGGTTCGCCATGGGGGTTCAGGGCGGCCTGAAGCGTCTCGTTCAACCGGGTGACACCCGTGGGGCCCCGATGCATCGGCGCCAGCACCTGGATATCCCGCATCGGGTCGAAGCCGAACTTCTCGGGGATGCGTTCCGTCACCAGCTCCAGAACCGTGTCCAGCGCCCGGGCGGGGTCTTTGCGTTCGATGAAGAAGAAGTCCGCGGTATTGAACTTCGGGTAACGGCCCGTGTTAATCCGATGTGCGTTCGTGATGATGCCGCTCTGCTCGGCCTGCCTGAAAACCGTTTTCAGCCACACGACCGGCGCCACGTTGCTCGTGATGATATCCATCAACACATTGCCCGGCCCCACCGACGGCAACTGGTCTACGTCGCCCACCAGGCAAAGCCGCGCATGCGATGGAATAGCCTTTAACAGGCTGTGCATAAGCTGGCAGTCGATCATCGAACTCTCGTCGATCGCCACGAGGTCGGTGTCGAGCGCGTTATTCTCATCCCGCAGGAACGCCCCCTGCTTAGGGCTGAACTCGAGTAACCGGTGGATCGTCTTCGCCTGGCGGCCCGTGGCCTCCTCCAGCCGTTTCGCGGCACGGCCTGTTGGCGCCCCCAGCAACACGGACAACCCCTTCTTCTCAAAGATCGCCAGCAGGCTGTCTATAACCGTCGTCTTCCCCGTGCCAGGCCCCCCGGTGATGACCAACACCTTGGCCTCAGCGGCTTTCCGAATGGCCTCGCGCTGGCCTGGCGAAAGCCGGATGCGGCGCTGGCGCTCGACCCATTGGATGGCCCGCTCATGGTGAATTGACACCGCCATGCCGCACGGCGTGCCCAGCAATCGCTTCAAAATCCGGTCACACCCGGTTTCTGCGAAATACATGGGGCGCAGGAAAATGCACGGACCCTCGCGCACGACCTCGCTACGGCTGACCAGCCCCACAAGCGGCTCGGTAAGCCGTTCCTCAGCAACGTCGAGCAACTGCGCCGCCTCTTCGATCAGCTCCTCTTCCGAAAGGAACACGTGCCCCTGGCCCGTGGCCTGTTCGAGCGTATAGAGCAGCCCCGCATCGATGCGTTGCGGGGCATCCTTGGCAATACCGAGGGCGGAAGCGATCTGATCCGCGCGCCGGAAACCGATACCGGTGATGTCCTCCGCCAGCCTGAAGGGATTCTCGCGCAACACTGCCACGGCGGCATCGCCATAGTGCTTGTAAATGCGCACTGCTTGCCCCACGCTGACCCCGTGGCCCTGCAGAAACAACATGATCGATTGGATGGACTTCTGCGCGGCCCAGGCCTCGCGGATTTGCGCCGCCCGTTTCCGGCCGATGCCCTCGACCTCACGCAGACGCTCCGGTTCCTCGTCGATAACGCGCAACGTCTCGACGCCGAAGGCCGCGACCAGCCGCTTCGCGAAGGTGGGCCCGATGCCGCCGATCAGCCCCGAACCCAGATACTTCTCAATCCCATCCACCGTGGCCGGCAGCACCGTCTCATACCGCTCGACCCGCAGCTCCCGACCCCATTTCTTGTCATCTACCCATCGCCCCCACAGCCGCACCGTCTCGCCTGCAGAGATCGCCATGAGGTTCCCCACAAAGGTCGTCAGTTCCCGTTTCCCCTCCTCGCGCAGCCGCGCCACAAAAAAACCCGTCTCCTCGCTCTCATACACAATCCGCTCGATCGCGCCCTCCACGCACGCCAACCCTTCGGACGGCTCACCCGGACCCGGTCCGGTTCCCGCCGCGCCACTCGGGCCGCTTCCGTGCGGTGATTCTCTGTCTCGACGACCATACATAAGTTATTCTTCCACACGCCAATCCGATGAATATGCTAAAGTGATGACGCGCTCTCGTCAACACGCTGCTCTAACAGAATCAGCGGTTAAGAGCCTTTAGGAATCGCACTGTTCGTGCTAGATTAATGACACTGCTTGACAATTATATGTTCCTGACAGGATTATTATTTGACAGGACCATTGTTGAATAAGATATGCAATAGTCCTGTAAAGAAGGCTCCCAGGCATCTTATTGCCTTGTCGAGTTCCTCAGAGTTCCTGGTTGCGTTTCGCGGCCCGCACCCCCAGCGGGCTTTTCCCCCGGCGGCATTGCCTTCCCAACGACTTGGACCAGGAACGGCAAGTTCGTTTGAACAGTTTGCCAAACGATGTCCAGATCAATATCGAAATACGCGCGAACCAATCGGTGACGCATGTCGACAATGTCCTGCCAGTCCAACTGAGCCACTTGGCTTCTGCATTCATCCGAAACCTTGCTGGCCGCTTCACCAATAATCTCAAGGTCTTTGACAAGAGACAGCACGAGCATCCTATCTGTGTCCAGATGCTTCCGCGTCCGTCCTGCGGCGAAAGACATGGCCTCGCGCGCCGCATCGAGCATGTGTTGGAGTCGAATTCGATCAGACTCGCTCATTTTCATATTGGACCTCGGCTGTGGCAACCACGTGGTCGCGGAAATAGCGGCTCAAGTCGCCTGGCGTGCGCATGTCAACCCTCCGACCCTCGAGAAGGGCCGACAACTCACGCTCCATGTGCGCCAGTTCGAAAAAGCCGGGGACATGCTCCGGCTCGAATTCGACCAGTACATCGATATCGCTGTCAGTCCGGAAATCCTCCCGCAAGATCGAACCAAAAAGCGCCAGCTTGCGGATATGATACTGCTGGCAGAACGCGGAGATCAGGTCTTTGGCGATGTGAATGCCTCCGTACTTCATATCGTTTCGTTTTCCCCCCGGGCAGCACGGTTGCAAGTTACGCACCTCATCAGCGTTTCTCCCTTTTGAAACCGGATTCCCACTTGCTCGGACCCGGTTCGTACGCAGTCATAAATACATCTCCCAGAGCGGTTCCGCTCCAACCCCTCTTGCTTGGTTACACATCCAGGTCAGCCGGATAACTATGTTAAACTCGTGTTGCACCGCTGTCAACACATTCCAGACCTTTCCCTGTGCCCCTATAGCGGCACCGTAACCGGCCTCGCCTCCGCTACTGGCAAGGTCACACGTCACACCGGCATAGTCCTGGCCGTACAGGGCTCCCCCTATGATCCCACCGTCCGGATCCAGTCTCGCCAACCCATCGACAAGATCAGAAACGCCGCTTTTTCAACAAGGATGCTCAAGATGGACAGGATGTGTTCATATTATCCTGAATATCCTGAACACCCTTGTTCATTCCGTGTTTCACGCCGCCGGGGCACACCGCAAGTGGCTCCTTTGGAATTCTTGAAGGAAACGAGACTGAATGGGATAATGCAATCGCACCTTAGTCACTTAGGAGGCCGACGGGCTGGGAGCAAATGATGGACAATCATCACCTTTCCGACGCCTTGTCCGAAAGCATCCTTCCTCCTGTCATCAAAGCCCAGAAGGGAGTTCATGAAAAGGTTCTTGAGATATTCGATAGACTCCCTCGCGGCTCCGTTCTCGATACCCCCGCAGGCGAAGGCGCCCTCTCCCAGCGGTTGCGAGAGCTCGGTTTTCACGTGACGGCCGGCGACATTGCTCTGGACTTTCGCGCCGCCAAAGTCAACTTCCTCCGCCTCGACCTCGATCAGGCGCTGCCCTTTTCCGAAGCCTCATTCGATTACGTAGCCTGCGTGGAAGGAATCGAGCACGTCGAGAACCCTTACCACCTCCTGCGTGAGTTTGCGCGCGTGTTGCGGCCCGGCGCCACCCTTGTCCTCTCCACACCCAATGTGTTGTGCATCCGGTCGCGAATCCGCTTCTTTCTGTCTTCGTACCATCGGTTTTTCAAGGATATTTATCCCGGGTGGCATCTGACCCCGTTAAGTTACCGGGAACTAAAATACGGCTTAGATCAGGCCGGAATGCGCATCCAGACCGTTGCCACAAACTGGTACCGCATCAAGTGGAGACCCATATACCCCTTGCTCCGGGCACTTATCCGCTGGTACACCCGGTTGAAGCACCCCCTCGGCGAGGAAGTCACAACGCGCGAGATTCTGGACGGCGCGATTCTGATTATCGAGGCCCAAAAGGGAAAAGAGTCGTAGAGAATCTTGCCCACAGCGATTCCGCAGATAAGTTTTTTGTCCCTCATAATGTTCTGTCGTAACTGGAGTTAAGTTCTACTTTTCTCGTTTGAGCGGATTCGCATTCAGACAAGGGTCAGCTTTGGCGCTTGACGCCTTGTCAATTCTGTGATAATATAATAAAGGTGTAAAAGGGGTTGGGCGATGGCGCTAACAAGCGAGCTCCTGCCGAAAGAGTCGCTCATTCGACCGGGGAATTCGTGTCTATTGTGCGCCACGGGGCGCCATTTCTTGGTCGAGATTCTCGACATCACCGAGGATACTATCCATACGACCTTTCCTGTAACGGATTACCTGGTGACCGGGATGTCCATCGACCTCGAATTCCACGAGGCGGAAGGGTATCTTGAGTGTCGCACCGAAGTTGTCCAGGAGCCAAGGGCAAAGGGCGACGGAGTGATCCTTCGGCGGCCGGCCCAATCGTATTGGAACGCCCACCGCGGATCGAATCGTGTGCCGACCGACCTTACCGTACAAGTAAGGGACCTGACCCACCCCCGGCGTTATGACGCCGAACTGATCAACCTCAGCTCCGGCGGTGCGCTGGTCCAGACCCGAGCGTCGCTTGCCATCCCCGCCAGGGTCGAAATAGCCCTTTCCCTGCCGGGCGAACCGCAGCATACCGTCAATGGCCGGGTCGCCCACATTAGCGAAGGGCAGATGGGCGGCGTGAGCGGAATGCGTCGCGTTGGTATCCGGTTTGTGGACCTTACATCGGATTCCTACGAATCCATCGTGCACTACATTACCCATTCGCTCACCCAACGCGAAAGCTGACCATCCAACAGGGCGTCCAGGGCTCGTTGCGCCCCGTCCGTATTCGCCACTGAAGGACTCCGCAAAAAGCCACCCTTTACCATCTATCGCCGGAACCGCTCCGGTTATAAGCGTGGAACAGCAGGTCTAGTGTGCCGAAAAAGGACGACCCCTTCGAACATTCTGATAGTTTCGAGACGAAGTCCTTGCGAAGCTCCCACAATTCTGGGGACACCATACTTAATTCCGGGTCAAGAACGAAGCCCGACCCCAGCTTCCATAAGAATTAAGTATGGTGTCCCCAGAATTAGGACCAAGGGAAGTCGCCTATTCCTTGGAACCGGGCGCCAGTTCTTTGATGTAGATATCTTTGAACCGCACCTCCATTGGGTTGCCCTGATGAAGTTGGAGGGCGATAACACCCTCCTTGGCGCCCTCGGGGTCGCTGATGTCGCACGTCACCTTGCCGTTCAACACCATCTTGACGCGGTCGCCTCGGCATGTGATCTCGTATTCGTTCCATTCGCCTTGTTTACTGGTGCTGTGAATGGCCGCTTGCTCCTTGGGCGAGAGGGCATTCCAATAGTCGAGCATCCCCCGTTTCCCTTCCTCGTACAACATGCCAAAGTATTTTTTCTCGGCCACGTCCGCCTGGTAGCCGCGGACGATGTAGTCTGCAAATTGTGCGCTCCGGAATTGGATACCGGAGTTGTGATTGCGCAGCTTGACCTTCACCCTGAGGATGAAATCGGAATAGCTTACTTCAGTGCTCAAGAAGGAATTGTGATCGAGGGGATGCGCCTCGGTCGACCCAACTATTTCGCCGTTTTCCACTTTCCAGAGCCGGGGATCGCCGTGCCAGCCGGTCAGGTCTTTCCCGTTGAACAACGGCTTGAAACCCGTGTCCTCCTTCACCGCGGCCGCGCTGGCGCCGGCCATCAGCAACATAACGAGACCACAGGCCGTAACCGCCCGAAATCGGAGAATCTGTCGTGGCATCATGGGGTTCTCCTCCTTTGATAATCTTGTTCTATCGCAACGACGAAGCGTCGTCGATGCTTGAACTACTCGTACTCTCTGCATTTACCGGACCTTATAACTGATCGACATGCCGTCGCGTTTTTCCATCGAGGCTCGTACGATGACGGTGTCGTAGTTGTGGCTTGTTTGAATGTAATCCAAGAAATCCCCCATAGCCTTAGCGGAACGTATGACATTGTCAGCAACGACCACAGCGCCGGGTTTGAGCTTGGGCTCGATCATCTTGAAATATTTGAAGTAGTCACTCTTAACCGCATCGATGAAGACAAAATCAAACTCGCCTTCCAATGCGGGCAAAGTCTTTAAGGCGTCTCCTTCAATACAGGTGACTGTCTTCTCCAGGCCGACCGCCTGAAGGTTCCCGTTGCATTCCTTCACCCGCTCAGGGTCGATCTCCAGGGTATAGAGGTGCCCCCCCGTTCGCTCAAAGGCGATGCCCATATTGATGGCGCCAAAACCGCTGGCGGACCCGACCTCGATGCCCCGTTTGGCATTCCTGCTCTCCACGAGTATCCGGAGCATCATGGCATCCCCCGGAGTGGTGTTTAGCGGGCTCCGCTGGAACTCCTTGATAAAATCGTTGCGGAATTCGTCGGTAACCTTCTCTTGCTCGCCTGAATGGGCAATAGATACGTTATAGGCGAAAACGGCAATAAACATCATCACCCCCATCATTCTGAATCGCTTCATAACAACCTCCTTTGCGTATTTGACTCAGTCGCACTTTGAATATAACCCTTCTAGAATCAACTCCGGCCGGCCTTGGGTCGGAACGCGCCCACGGGCATCGTTTTTCCACGGTTTTTCACCTCTTGTCCTTACAACCCGCACCGCGGGCAGGCAAGGACCGGCATGGGCTACAGAGTCCATCCGTCGCGATAGAAACAGTGGACGAATTCGTTCGCCTTGTCCACGTTGGTGACAGTTAGATTCGGCCCGTCCCAGGCCAGTTTCTCGCCCTTCATGCGTACGGCGACATTCCCCAGGAGAGCGATTTCCGTCAGCGGCCCGCCATAGTCGAAGTTGGAGCCGGCCGGTCGGCCTCCTTTGCATGCCTCGAACCACTCCTTGTGGTGTCCACGCGACCTGGGTATGGTCTTCGGCGGGCGTTTGTATTCCTTCATCTTCGATTCCGGTATGATCCTGCAGCTCTCCGCACCGTGCGACCCGTATATGATCTTGCCCCTGTCGCCAATGACCATAGCGCCTATTTCCGGGAGGTCTCGTCCTTCCTCGAGTTCCGGAGGGCGCGGCGGTCGCTTGCCGCCCTCGTACCAGACCACCTTGACGGGCGGCTTGTCTCCCCGGGCGGGAAACTCAAAGCGTATGACGCTCCATTGGGGAAAGGTCTCGCCGTGCGTCTCGGGGTCGTAGTCGCCCACGTCGGCTTCCACGCTGGTCGGATACTTCAAGTCGAGAGCCCAGAATACCGGGTCAAGTACGTGGCAAGCCCAGTCTCCGATGGCTCCTGTGCCGAACTGAGACCAACCGCGCCACGACCTGGGAACATACATCGGATTGAACGGACGATATGGAGCCGGCCCCAGCCACAAGTCCCAATCCAGGGTCGAGGGAACAGGGTGATGCTCGTCGAGCTTGTTTAAGTGCCCCATGCGGCTGTACGAACCGCTGTACACGGCGTGTACCTCCCGGACGTCGCCGATGGCGCCGTCCCAGACCCACTCGCAGAGCAGGCGGATGTACCCAGACGAATGGCCTTGGTTGCCCAGTTGTGTGGCAACCTTGTGTTTGCGGGCTGCTTCCATCACCCTGCGCACATCGTCTAGAGAATGCGCCAGCGGCTTTTCGCAATAGACATGCTTACCTCTCTCCATGGCTGCCATGGTCGCCACGGCGTGCGTATGGTCAGGCGTCGCAACAACAACCGCGTCTATCCCCCTCTCCTTATCGAGCATTCGGCGGAAATCACGGTGTTTCGCGGCGTTGGGAAAGTCCTTGTACGTGTCCGCGGCACGCTCGTCGTCAACGTCACACAACGCTACGATGCGTCCGCCGGCCTTGCGGCATCTACCGATGTTCCATGCGGCCTGACCGCCGGCGCCAACGCTGGCTATGTAGACCGTCTCGCTTGGTGCAGTGTAGCCACTGCCCCCCAGTACATGACGTGGAACCACGTCGAAGCGGCTGCAACCCGTGAATGCCAGTGCACCCACGGCGGCGCCTCCTTTGAGGAAACCCCGCCTCGAGAAAGTCCTTCCCTGGCGCTTCACTGGTACCTCCTTCCACTGTATGTGCGTGGTCCGCACGCTGGCGGCCACTACACCAGGAAGCATACCACATGCTTGCCCCCTCTGGCAGCTTAACCCGCCTCTGGTAGGGTCGAGCTCCTGCTCGACCGGATAACCCATGGGCCTTTTCGGTCACGCAGGAGCGTGACCCTACCCAAGGGGCAGCATCCCTGAAGGGTCCCGCACCAGGTGCATTTCCGACAGGATGTGGCAATTGCCGTGTTTCGGGTGGCCTGCCGACTCAGCTTTGGCCAGGAGGAATTTGAGTCCCTTCGCGCATTCTGGGTAACATTGACCAGTTTCATGAGCATTTGTCTAATCCCAAGGACTCTTGCCCGCCTCTGGCGGACTGGCTTCCCTGGCATAACGTGCTCGAGATTCAATTGGGCCCAGTGGCGCGATCAGTGCTGAGCAGAACATGACAAATGGAAAGGGCAAAGTATGAAAAAGAAGCATATCTCACGAAGGTCTTTCATGATGGGTGCGGCGGCGACGGTGGCGGGGTGCGCGACGGGTACGACGGCCACTCGGGCGTCAAGGGTTGCGGCGGCTCGGCGGGTGTCAGCAAATGAGAAGCTGAATATCGCCGGGATCGGCATTGGCGGCCAGGGCTACGGCGATATGGAGAACTGCGAGCGCCACAATATCGTAGCCCTGTGTGACGTGGACTGGAGAAAGGCTAGGCGCACATTCAAGAAATATCCCAACGCCAAGCAGTACAAGGACTTCCGCGTTATGCTCGAGAAGCAGAAGGACATCGATGCGGTGGTCATCGCCACGCCGGACCACACCCACGCTTTCTCCGCCATGGCCGCCATGCAACTGGGCAAGCATGTCTATTGCGAAAAGCCGTTGACGCACTCTGTCTACGAGGCGCGCCGACTGGCCCAGGCCGCCCGCGAGGCCAAGGTGGGCACGCAGATGGGCAACAGCGGTCAGGCCTCCAATGCGTCCCGGCTCATGTGCGAGTACATCTGGGACGGCGCCATCGGCCCCGTGCGGGAAGTGCACGTCTGGTCGAACAGGCCCATCTGGCCCCAGCAGGTCGACCGACCTAAGGAAGTTCACCCCGTACACGACATGCTCGACTGGGACCTATGGCTCGGCCCGGCGCCCGAACGGCCCTTCAACCGCATCTACCACCCGTTCCGGTGGCGAGGCTGGTGGGATTTCGGCACCGGGGCCCTGGGCGACATCGGGTGCCATGCCTTTCACCCCATCTTCCGTGCCCTGAAGCTCGGATACCCCACGAGCGTCCAGGCCACCTCGACGTACAACGGCAAGGTCAACGAGGAAACCTATCCGCTCGCGTCCATCGTCCATTACCAGTTCCCCGCGCGCGAGAAAATGCCCCCCGTCAAGCTTACCTGGTACGACGGTGGCCTGAAACCACGGCGCCCCGATGAATTGGAGGAGGGTCATGACCTGGACGAGGGCGGCACGCTGTTCATCGGCGACAAGGGCGCCATGCTCGGGCATATGCTTATACCCGACTCGAAGCAGCGCGAATACGGCCAGCCACCCAAAATGCTGCCGAGGTCCCCCGGTCATTTCGAGGAATGGTTCGAGGCCTGCAAAGGCGGCGGACCGGCCGGCGCCAACTTCGACATCGCCGGCCTGGTGACCGAGGTCGTCCTGCTGGGCAATGTGGCGCTCCGTACCGGCAAAAAGCTGCAATGGGACGCCCCAGGCATGCAGTTCACCAACATGCCCGAGGCCAACCAATACCTCCGACGTGAATACCGCAGAGGCTGGAGCCTGTGAGTAAGTTCTTAAGTTCTGGGGACAGTATACTTAATTATTGACCTTTGAGACTAGTGGTGGATGACATTCCAAGTTGTGGGTTGGTAGGGTCGAGCTTCCGCTCGACCCTACCCGTCACGCGGTCGAGGCTTAGTCACAGATTCAAATGTCGTGAACCACTAGAGGGGTATGGGCTCAAGTCTTCCATTACAACATTCCTCGTGTTTGGGGCGAAATAGGCAGAGGGAATGAGTCTCGAGTCCGTAGTATTCCCAATAGGGACACCCACCGTCTATTGACGGGCTGTTGAACAAGTACCGACAAGCCAAGGCTTTCAGATTACCGCCAAGTACACTTCAACGCAAAAAGGGCAACAGAATACAAGATGGGATGAGTGGCACCCTCAAACTCGTTTGAGGGTGTAATGTATGTAGTCGCAAGATGTTAAGACACCCTCAAGCTGGCGCTTGAGGGTGCCACGAGCCGCGATTGAATTTGTGTCGTTATTTGTGTTGAGCTGTACTAAGCATGTGCAAGAAAAGGGGATGTGGAGATGTGCCAGATAGGGTGATACTGCCGTGTTTTCTCGAATCGACGTCATCTCCCCATCGCCTTCAATCCCCCTATCTCCATTTCTTAACACTCTTCGCGCCTTCGCGTCTTGGCGCGAGGATCGCATTTTGGTTACGCCTACGCCGCGCCGGGATTGATGCGGCTTAGACCCGTGATTCGCCCTGCCAAAGCGGCGCTCCCTCTCGATGAACGGCTCATGGTGGTGGATTCCCTTCTACGCTCACTCAATCCGCCGGACCCGGCGATCGATAATCAATCGGCGGCCATCCCTAAACGCCCCCTTCCCGAACTGCCGTCCGGACGGCTGAAACCGGTCTCCGGCCAGCAAGTCCTCGCCAAACTCCAAGAGCGTTTCCCCACAACATCACGTTCTCGTTTCATCCTGAGGCCCAAGCCGAATTCTTCGCGCCCATCGAGTCTTACGACGAATGCGAGCCCGGCCTCGGCCAAGCTTTTTCCAGCGCGGTCACCTCAGCCATCCTGCACATTCTCGACTGTACCACTGCCTGGCAGGTTCTTGAGGACGAGGTACGGCGCTGCCTCGCCAACCGCTTCCCATTCGGTGTCCTGTACACTGCCGACCAGAATGACATCCTTATCCTTGCGGTCATGCATCTTCACCGTGAACCTGATTATTGGAAATCCAGGCGTCCCTGATTCCCAATCAGCAACATCGGCTCTGAAGCCCCGGAACGCTCGGGACTGGCCCGGCAGTGCTTTCACTTCCTCTTCGCGTACAAAGGAGAAGGGGCCCGTTCATAGGGTCAGGGCGTTCATGGGTCAGGTCTTGAATTATCAGGTTGAGGGTTCATGGGGTCTTGTGAAACCTTGCAATTCAAAACCTGACCCCATCTCGAAAACCGGTGTCTGTCCCTAAAACTCAGCCTATTTCGTAAGATTGAGCTCGGTCTGAGACGGCGTCATTACATCCTTCAAGCCTAACCGCCGCTGGAAACCCTGGACAGCTTGAGGAGTGCACTTCTTTAAAAGTACTTCCACATCGCTGGGCATCCTCAATGTGATGAAGTCTTTCTCAGGAGAGAAATACACGAGGACATGCTTGCCCTTATCCAGTAGGTTCAAGATATTGTTGAAGGTACCAACACTCTTTCCGTCCCAGAGCATAAAACCATAATCAGCCTCCTCGCTCATCACCACGTCTTTGGCTGTGTAATATAGGAAATCTCTTTTTTCGCGGTCTGACTTAATTTGGCGCGTTTCCCAGCCGCCAACGTTGTTGCGACACTCGGAACCTGTACAAAACACAATGACATTTCGATACCCCTGCTGAGCCAGGTATTTCTGCATCGCCTTGTCCACTCCATTGGCATCCCCAATGAAAATCGAAAATCCCTCCCTTATAATATTTTCCGTTCGTTTTCGCACGCCTTCGTTAAGCCGCCCCATGTTCCGGGATCCGCCTATGAAAACATTTCTCATCGTTTCACGCGTGTCCTCGTAAAAGCTAACACGTAAATGCCCTTAACGTTACCTTTTGTCGTCAGGGAATTTGCCACTGCTTTCAAAGTGGCTCCCGATCTGTACAGGTCATCGAGCAACAACACAACTCGCTTAGAGACATCAGGGGCAGCGACGGCGTATGCGCCTTCTAAAAGGCGTAAACGTTCATTGAAATCGGACACGGACTTGAGCTCCGGTGTGTCCTTGACCTTCACAACACAATCTAAACATACGGGAATCCCAAGAAACCGAACTGTGGCCTTCGCAAGAAGTGGAACAGGTTGGAATGCCCGTCCTGTCCGCGAGGGCGGAACGGGAACCACGACGTCAACTGACCACTTTTGAGACTTTACAAACTCCCCTGCAGTATATGCGAGCACCTTTACGACTGATTTATCCGAGCGACTCTTGAGGCGGTAAAGGAGTCCTCCGACATCACTGTATTTGGTGTCGAATTGCTCATGCCCATACTCGTTATAGCCCACAAATTCGCTGCTTACGGTATGCAAATCCAGCGCAAACCCAGCTTTCCAATCACCCGGAAGTTTCCTCGGATTGGTTTTCAACACTGCCTCTCTTGCTCCCCTCATGCTTGGTCGTACCGAGGTCTTATCCGGCTCAGGCCTTTGACCTCCCATCCTACTGTTACGCAGACGGGCGTGGGGTCAGGTCTTGAATTGTCCGGTTGAGGGTTCGTGGGGTCTTGTGAAACCTTGCAATTCAAGACCTGACCCCATCTCCCATGAGACCGCTTCGAATAGTGTTTGCAAGACCTGAGCCCACGTCCCGCCCTGTTTCATGCTTCGCTCGTAGCGTCTATTTCGCTCTCCGTTTGAGTTTGTTGATACGCTTGCCGGAGCGTCTCCAAGGGCTGTGCTACGCCTTCCGAGTCTAAGAACTTCCAAAACCTCCATCCGTTGGGCGCATGGATATTGTGCTTCGCAGTGACCGCCCCACCGGCGCTGGACGGCGTCTTGTGGACCTGCCCCTCAAATTCAACGGTACCGTCGCCACGAACATGCGCTTCGTGTCGAGTCCCTTTGTAATCAACAAAGAGCGCCGTGTCCGGGTGAATGAGTCCCGCCGCTATGAGGTCACTTAATCGACAGCGCGCGCCACCTTTCCCCAGGCGCTGAGTAGAGCCCTTCTCCTCGGGTTCGGGCAGGGAAACCTGAACGTCGTCGAGAATTGATGCGGCATTGTCGTTCAACATTTTGCGTAGGCCACCCACAATGTGATCAGCGGATACCGCAACTCGTGCGTCCCTTTTCAGTACACGTCGCAGAACTGTCACCACGTCATCAGACAGAATCGCCTTGAGTAAGCTGTCAGGCGCGAGCACCTTTGTTCTCTTCCACAAAGTGTCAAGCGATCCCCTTTTCAAGCCCCTCAAGCTAAGTAGACTGAACTTCTGATCCAGCACGTCCAGTTCATCGTGGATTAGGTCCCAATGCTCGACCAGTCTGATATCAGGCGGCTGCCCAAACTCGACGTGATAAAGACGCCACTGGCGGGCATTGGTGAGGAGCACCCATTCGCAGCCCGCGTCTATCGCATAGCGCGAGGCCTGTTTCACATGTTTGACAGCAAGGTCCACACCAACTCTTTTCAGTTCCACCATGATGACCGGGGGAACTTCCTCGCCTTCTTCCAACTGAATTGCGAAATCCGCGTGTTCCGTGTCTCCCACACCATGCACTGCCCGTTCCCGTGAGAGATGGGTAAATGCTTCATAACCCATAAGCCGCTCGAAGATACGCTCTGCTCTCCGACGAGTCTCGGCTTCGTTACCATCCTTTCGGAGCAAGACCTCGATCATGTTTCGCGAATCGAGAATCGCTCGCTGTCGTTCTTTACTGAGTGTGCTTTTCGGCCCCATTTTCGAGTCCCCTTTCGCGCCTCCGCTCTTGCTCGTATACCTGACAGGCTACCAATCGACCCCCTATATGTCAAGATTAACAGTCTATCCAATGCCAGAATTGTGCATCGCTGGTCAGGAAATCCAAGGAAATCGAGGGACAAACTACGCATTAGCCCACATTTTGCGCACTATCCATGGTCTTCCGTCAGCCAAACACCTCTTGTCTCGCAACGAAAGCCTCTTCTTCACTCTGCGCTCATCTGCGCAATCTGCGGATAGAAAAACTCCCCACGAACGGATTCACGCAACCGCTGACAACGCGTGATGCCCATCAGATCCCAAACGTGTTTGTAAGTTCAGCCCGCCCCAGGCGGGTAAATAATATAGAGAAACAGAATCTTGTAAATCATGTGAATCTTGTCAAAAAATAGGGGAAATCCAGAGGAAATCCAGGGACAAACTACGCAATAGCTAACATTTTGCGCATTTTACTCGCCATTCCGTCAATCAAACACCATTCGTTTCGCAAGGAACACTGTTCAACGCCTGTTCTGCGGGACAGTTTCTACTTTTCGATGAGGATATTTAGCTCGAGCAGGGCGTTGCGTAACCATTTAAGTGACTGTTCGATCATTGGGCCGGCTTGGCCTTCGCACTCGATGCTTAATACGCCGGTGTAGCCGTGGTCGCGCAGCACCTCGAGGCACTGGCGGATATTGTCCGCGTTGACGCCGTCACCCACTGCGCAGTGGCTGACAGCGATGCCGGTCTGATCGCCTCGGGCAGTCGCTGCCAGCGATTCGGACACGTCTTTGATATGCACGTGTGCGACGCGGTCGATAAACTGCTCGAGAAATGCTGCCGGGTCCTGACCTGCGATGAACGTGTTGCCAGTGTCCATGTTCAATCGCAGAAAGGGGCTGTCGCAGAAGTTGAGCATGCGGTCCATCATTTCGGGCCTGGTGGTGAAGTAACCGTGGGGCTCGATGTTGACCGTGATCTTGTGTGCATCGGCGACCTCGATGATCTGCTCGTAGCTCCGTTTCATCATGTCCATGGCCTCTTCCTCGCCCAACCCCTCGGGTTGGTGCATGCCGTCGGTGGTGTCGACGCATGGACAGCCGATAAGGTTGGCCCACTGGATTGCCTTGATCACGTACGGCACGCCGCGCAACGGGCCATCCTTGCCGGAGAGGGGATAGGCGGCGTCGACTTGGGAGAACTGTAGGCCGTAGTGTTCCATCTTTTGCCGCAGTAGCAGCGGGTCTTCATACATGGCCACGTGCGGCTGGTATCCCAACCCGTGAATCCAACTTACGCCATCAATGAGCCCACATTCGATGTAGTGCAACCCGTTCTTCCGGCCCCATTCGAGGCATGCCTCGAAACTGAAATAGGCGCTGTTGAAGGCGTCGGTGTGAAATCCGATTTTCATGGCATCATCCTCCCACGGCGGCGCGAAAGCAGCCCCGGCGCATCATGCCTTCGATCCGGTCAAGTCTGCACCGTGCACTGTGCGGGGCCGCCTTGGGTCTTCTGGTTCTCATTGGACCGTCGAGCGGACGCCCTCCTGTGGCACTTCCATGCCCGCGGTCCACAAGATGGCGTTGAGCACCATGTTGCGGAACGAGTCGATGCGCCAGTTGCTATGGAAGTGTCCCCCGGAGAAGCCGAAGCTTCGCCCGCCGTCTTTACGTTCCACCGCCCAGGCCAGTGTTTCGGTTTTCGGGTCTTCCTTGGGAAGCCTGGCGGTCACGATTGGCGTAACGCGCTGCTCGTCCTCGCCGAATCGGATCTGGTAGTAGAACTCCTCACGAGTAGAGTAGGGTTTCAGGCCTCGGCAGATCGGATGATCGGACGCCGGCGTGACGTCCGGCTCGCTCACGGGGTTTTTCGAGTAGCCGTCTTTATAGTATCCGCCAAGCCACTTCAGGAACAGGGCTTCGGCTTCCTCGTTCCTGGGCGGCGCTAGGGCGAAATGGATGCACACGAGTCCCGTTCCCTGACTCATCAGCGCACCGATCTTTTCCCGGCATTCCGGCGTCGAAAAAAGGGGATGCACCTCCCATCCGTCTGCGTAAACCAAAATCGTGTCTGCATCATCCAGGATGTCGGGGTCGTCCGGCCAGCCGTTGAGCACGACTTCGGTTTCAATCCCCTCGATGTTGGGAGATGTATCCAGGCAGTGCTTGAGAAGCAATACTCCTTTCTCGTGCTCGTGCTCGCCTCGTTTGTGACTGGCTTTCCCGGCGATTAGAACGACCTTCTTGCGAAATGACACGGGCGCTAGTCCCGCTGCCCATGCGCAGCCGCGGCGAAACAGCTCGGCAACCGCAGGATTTCTAATCGCGCCCACATCATGGCCCAGCGGACTGCTGAAGACACGCCCTTTGCCATAGGAAAACGCAAACGCCATAGGATAGTCTTTGCCGTCCACTTTGGACCGCGCCGTGGCCAATATCTCAACCGGTCTGTCGCCCACCAGACACGTGTACAACTCGTCAACCGTTTCGAAAGATTCCAATCTTCGCGTGATGGGGTGTTCCGTGTCAGCGATGTCGACACGGA
>CAYRLQ010000043.1:0-19285 GCA_964425145.1 uncultured Nitrospiraceae bacterium | reverse complement strand
TGGAGTGCGGCGACGCGTCGCCGCTTTTGATAGCGGCGTCATGCCGCCGCACTCCATTATAGACTATTTCGCAAATGCCCTTCTAAGTGCCGCCGGGGCGCGATCGCAGAGTTGTGATACAATGTGCTGACTGGAGTAAGGCCATGATGATCCACGTGACAGATGCCCGCTACGTAGACGGCTACACGCTCTGGCTGCGATTCAACGATGGGCTTGAGGGCGAGGTCGATCTCGAGGATGAGCTATATGGCGAAGTCTTTGCGCCGCTGAAGAACGTTGAGGTGTTCAGAGATTTCTCCTTGGACCCGGAACTCAAGACCATTACGTGGAAGACGGGCGCGGACTTCGCGCCGGAGTTCCTACATGACAGGGTGAGAGTTACCGCTTGACAAGCGCTTGTGCCCGCGGACCAAGTGTGGGGGTGTTGCCAAGGCTCGAGGCTGCTCGCAGAGAGCAAGGAAAGGAAGCGATGAAGGGCATCATTCTCAGCGGGGGCGCAGGGACCCGGTTGCATCCGTTGACCCGGGTCCTCAGCAAACAACTCTTGCCGATCTATGACAAGCCCATGGTCTACTATCCCCTCAGCACGCTGATGCTGGCGGGCATCCGCGAGGTATTGATCATCTCAACGCCTGTGGACCTGCCCATGTTCCGGCGTTTGCTCAGCGACGGCGCACGGCTGGGCATGGCGTTTTCCTACGCGGAACAGCCTGAGCCTGAAGGGCTTGCACAAGCCCTCATCATTGGCGCTGATTTCATCGCGGGCGAGCCCGTCTGCCTGATCCTGGGCGACAACGTCTTCTACGGCCACGGCATGCAGGGGCTGCTGGTAAAAGCGGCCGCCTTGCAAGAAGGCGCGCTCATCTTCGCCTACTACGTAAGCGACCCCGAACGCTACGGCGTGGTGGAGTTTGAATCTGACGGCACGGCCATCAGCCTGGCAGAAAAGCCCAAGCACCCTAAGAGCCCGTACGCGGTGCCGGGCCTGTACTTCTATGGGCCGGACGTGGTTGAATTCGCGAACCGGTTAAGTCCCAGCACGCGTGGTGAACTCGAGATCACCGACCTCAACAGGATATACCTCGAACAGGGGCGACTGAATGTCGAAATACTTGGGCGTGGGGTCGCCTGGCTCGACACCGGCACCAACCGGAGTCTCATGGAAGCGGGCCAGTTCATTCAGGCCATCGAGGAACGTCAAGGGCTGAAAGTGGCATGCCTGGAGGAAATCGCCTGGCGCCAGGGGTGGATCGGCCCTGAACAGGTCGAGGCGGAAGCTGAGAGCATGGGCAAGAGCGCCTATGCCGTCTACCTGCGGAGCTTGCTCGAGCGGGGAATATAAGGCCCATTACCTCACGCAGAGGCGCAGAGAGCGCAAGGAAAACTGCACTATCTCAATCTCTGTATCTATGCGTCCTTCGCACCTCTCCGTGAGGTTGCCCTTCCTGAGGGCCGCAGATTTGCACGCTCAAAAGGCCCTGACGGGGACCTCTGCGCCCGCTTTTTCCGCGGAGACGTAGGCGCTGTAGATCGTCGAGATGGTGTCGGCGGCCAGCCGGCTGTCGCTCTCGACGGGATCGCCGTAGGCCACGGTGCGGTAGAATGCCTCGATCTCCTGGGGATAGCCCGTAAACCAGTCCTCGTCCGGCGGCATATTGGTCCAGCCCTGTTTCGTCTCAGTCTTCTCTACCGTGTAGATGTCTTTGTAATTGGCATCGAGGGGGTTATATGTCTGCATGGCGGTGTTCGGATTGATATTGCAGATGGTCCGGTGGTTGTTCGCGGCGACCTCGAGCCAGTTGTGGATGCCGCCGAGGATGATGTCGGATGCGAAGACGGTGGCGATGGTGTTGTCCTCGAAAACGACGTGCATCATAGAGAAGTCGTCAATGTCATAATAGTCCCTGCGAATATGGCCCTCGTCCCTGAGATTGGCCAAACGCGTCAGGGCGTGGGTGCGTGCGGAGACCGCCTTCGGGCGGATCGGCTGCCCATCTTGCGCCTTACCTTCCACCCGTTTCAGATACAGCGCCGCCGTCAGGGGATGACAGCCCTTGCCGATCATGACGCCGCCGCCGGAGTACTTCCAGTAGGCATAGGTTGGATTGTGTGACCCCGAGTGCGCCTCCTCGCCGTGCATCCATAGGACCTGCGCGCCGGTTTTCTCGATGATTTCCCGCTCCTTCTGAATCGAAGGGGCATAGACCCAGTTCTCGGCGTAAAGAATTTGTCCCCGGCTCTTCTCCTCCGCCTCGAGCATCCGTTCGACGCTCGCAAGGCCGTGATCGAGCGCGTCCTGCTTGGGGAAGCGGTCGCCGTGGAACTCCTCCGAGCCATCGCCGCAATAGCCCGTAAGAGGTTTTTCCACGATAGCGAATTTGTCCCGCTCGAGCGCGGCGACGGCGATCTCCTCGTGCGCCGCCACCAGCACGCAGCAATGGACGACATCCACCTCATCGAGCAATTCTTCAAGAGAGCCGTAGGCACGAATCCCACGCTGCTCGGCATAGGCCGCGGCCTGTTCCACATCAATCGCGAATACGCCCTTGACGTCGACGTTCGTCCCGTACACTTTCTTCAGGGCCTTGTAATGAAACGTCGCGGAAAAGCCCGCGCCGACAATGCCCGTACGGACGGTTTTCTTTTTCATACAGGGCATCCTCTTGAGTTCTTAAGTGTCCACTCAGGGCACTACACCTGCCACACGCAATCTACAGGCTACAATCACGTCACACGGGCCCGCCGAGCTCCTCGACCAATTTGCGAATCGTGGCCAGCTCTTCACAGGTGAGTTTGAAATCGGCGGCTTTGGCGTTTTCATCCACTTGGGCTTCGTTACGCGCCCCGACCAGCGCGACGGTGACACCCTTCTGGCTGATGACCCAGTTGGCCGCGACCTGGGCCAGCGTGGCGCCGTGCCCCTCGGCGATGGGGCGGACTTTGTCGAGCATGTCGAGCACGCGCCGCCGATTCTCCCGCGAGAACCACGGTTTGTCACGGCGTTGGTCGCCCTGTGGGAATTCCCGGTCTGAGGTCACCTTGCCGGTCAGGAGCCCCTGCGCAAGCGGGCTGTAGGTCAGCACGCCGACAGTATGTTCGATGCAAAACGGGAGGATTTCGGCCTCGACCTCGCGGTCGAGCGCGTTGTACCTGGGCTGGTCGCTCGCGATGATGCCCTCCTTGAGGCACTGGGCCATCATCTCGGGCGAAAAGTTGCTCACACCTATGGCCCGGATTTTACCCTGCTCTTGCAGCTCGAGCAGGGCCTCCATGCTCTCGCCGAGGTCCGTGGTGTTGTCGGGCCAGTGGCACTGGTAGAGGTCGATGGTGTCGACGCCAAGGCGCTTCAGGCTCTGCTCACACTCGTATTTGATCGAGTGAGCCTTGAGATTGTGGTAAAGTTTGCAGGGAGTGCCATCTGAGAGATTTGTATCGACGGAGAACTCGCCCTCCTCGAGGTCCCAGCGCACGCCGCACTTCGTAGCCACAATCACCTCGGAGCGCCGTCCAGCGATGGCCTTGCCCACAACTTCCTCGCTGTGCCCAAACCCGTAAATGGGCGCGGTATCCACGCATGTTACACCCACGTCGATGCCGTGCTGGATGGCGCGAACCGCCGCGGCGTCATCCGTGCCACCCCACATCCAGCCGCCGATGGCCCAGGCCCCAAACGAAATCACCGGGAGTTTGAGGTCGCTCTTGCCTAATTGTCGATATTCCATCTGATACGCTCCTCATTCTGTCGCCCTTTTTCAAAGGGATGTCAGTATAGCAGAGAAAGCCGGCCTCCGTGCATGAGCCCGCTGCACGGTACTAATCCGTGAGGTTGAAGGCATTCGAGTATCCTGATACCATAAATCGAATGCGAAGTTGGAATACGTATTTCTGACAGGATTCACATGGTTTCCAAGATTCTGTTCCTTTATCTTGTCAATCCTGTCCAAACCGGTATGGAGGAGAGGACATGAAACGGATCGACCGACGCGATTTCATGCGCCGGAGCGCGGGTGCGCTTGCGGCGACGGCAATGGGTAAGGCAAGCGGCACGGAGAAGCTCTCGGCCACCACCGTGCGAACCCTGGGCAAGAGCGGCATCCAGTGCACACTGCTGGGCATGGGCACGGGCATGAGGGGCTGGAACGGCGAATCGGACCTGACCCGCAAGGGCCGCAAGACCTTTCTCGAGGTGGTGGAACGCGCCTACGAGCGAGGCTTGCGGTATTTCGACATGGCGGACCAATACGGCGCCCATGACTACCTCAAGGAGGCCATGAAGAACGGCCCGGTCGAGCGTGACAAGGTCATGCTGCTCACGAAAACCACCGCGCGCGAGCCGGAGCGCATCCGAGCCGACCTCGAGCGCTACCGCAGGGAACTGGACACCGATTATCTCGATGTCGTGCTGCTTCATTGTATGAGCAAGCCCGATTGGCCCGATAAGATGCGGGCCTGCATGGACGTGATGGAAGACGCCAAACAGAAGGGCAGCATCCGGGCACAGGGCGTTTCCTGCCACAGCCTCGGTGCGCTTGAAGCCGCCGCGGACTCCGATTGGGTGGACGTGGTCCTGGCGCGCATCAACCCGTTTGGGGTCAAAATGGACGGACCACCGGAGAAAGTTGTGCCCCTCATTCAGCGGGCGCACGATAACGGCAAGGGCGTGGTCGGCATAAAGATCGTCGGTGAAGGCCAGATACGCGACCGGCTCGCCGAGTCCATCAAGTTCGTGCTGGGGCTCGGCACGGTCGACGCCATGGCCATTGGCTTCCTCGATGCGAGCGAGGTGGACAGCGCCATCGCGCACATCGAGGCGGCAAGCTGACCCGCCTTACATCAGGCGGCTCCCATCGCAGGCCATTGGTTTTAGCGAACGGTTGTGTGCTAGGATGCCTTCCGGGGGTAAGTTGGCCCGGCGTGTTCGCCGTGAGGAAGGGCCGAGAGATGATACGTTCAGTGAGTCTACTCGCGATTGTCGCCATGGTGGTCGCAGGTTGCGCGACCGACCCGCTTAAGAAGAGAGGCCCCGGCCCTCTGTCGGAACTCGATGAGACCACCGGGACGGAGGCCCCTTCGCTGCCCAAGGCGGGCCTCCTGGTCGCGCCGAACCGTCGTTTCCCAGACATCCCACTTCCCCAGAACGTCAAAGAGGACATCGAGCGCAGTTACGTGTATGAGTCGTCCAGCCTGAAACTCGGCCGTATGGTGTATACCTCGCGGGACTCGCTGAGCGAGTTGGCCCAATTTTATATCCGGGAGTGTCCACCGAACGACTGGAATCTCGAGAGCGTATTGCAGGCGGAGGGCTATGAGATGGTTTTCAAAAAGCCTGGCAAGCGTCTGACGGTCCTGATCCGCAACTTGGGTATTGCACAGGGCCGGTTGCTGATCCTCAATTTGACGCCGCAAGACGTACCGAACGCGGCCCAGTGAGATACAGGCCGGCCTTTTCCGCTCGGCACGCTCCGGAGCACGGTGACCATCACGTGGGCACATCCAACATTTTCACAGGGAAAGGTCTGGCTTGGGTCCGGGGAACGAGGGGCCCCCGGCCATAGCCGTGGAGTGAAAACAAGGGAATGGCTGCAAAAAAACGCAGAAAAACCAGGAAGAAACTACAGGAAGACCTTGAACAAAGCCCAAAACAGGGCGAGTGGGCCGCGCTGGTCGAGTATGTCAAGGCAAATCCGCTGATTTCTACAGCGTTAGTCTCATTCATCCTGCTGTGCGCGCTGGCCGGCTTGGTTTACCGGCTCAATGCCATGGCGCGCGACCAGCGAATCGCGACGGAGTATGCCGAGGCCCTGGCCAATGATGACCCCGCGCTACGGGCGGCCCAACTCGCGCCACTGGCCGAGACCGCCGACCGCCGGGCCCCCGAGGCGTTGTACATGATGGCTGAGGCAGCGTTTCAGGCTAAAGACTTTGACAAGGCCAAAGCCGCTTACGAACGCGTCCGGCAGCAGTTCACCGAGTCGCCTTTTACGCCTGACGCCGTCGAAGGCGTGGGCTATATCGCCGAGAACCAGGGGAACTACGAAGCGGCGCTCACCCTCTACCGGGAGATTTTGACCAAGTGGCCCGATAGCTTCGCCGGAATTCGGCAGGAGTTCAACATCGCGCGCTGTCAGGAACGCCTGGGCAACATTGCCGAAGCGGTGAAATCCTATCAGTCGCAAGTAGCTCTGTTTCCAGATTCGGGCATCGCGGCCGACGCTGAGAATGCCCTGGGCCGGTTGCGGTTGACCCATCCCGACCTGTTCGCCGAGGAAGAAGCCGAAGAAGAACCACAACCCGATAATCCAACTCCTTCGGGTTAAAGGCTTTACGCTCAAGAGACGATCACCTCCCTCCACTCTTTGCCAAAAGTGCTGGACTTTCTATTGCGGGAAATGCTAAAATCAACGCCTTTCGTGGGTTTTCTGGGTCTGGCAGCGAGTTCGGATGCTGAGCCAGATGAGCCCGAACGTGTCCCGGTGCTGGGCAATTGGTAAGCTCAGTTGTGCCAATGGTTTGAGGGCATTTGCAGAAGAAAGAAGGGTCGGATCACGCGCGGAATACCCGACAGACTTTCGCGGCGGTAGGAGTAAGTCGTTGGCTGCTACGTGCAAACTTCGTGTCCATGCAGGCGAACACGACCGCACAACGTGTCCTGTAAGTGTTGAATTGCCTTGGAGTTACGCGGATTGCCATGCAGTAGCGCTCTGCGATGCCGAGACGAAGAAACCGGTGCCTTGCCAAGTGACCCGAGCCAAGGGAAACGCCGTGCTGACCTGGCTGGTCAACGGGCTCAAGGCGGGGCACACTCAAACCCTCGTGGCCAGGCTGGTCGAGGCGCCATCCGACAGAGCGCGTGTCTTGGTCGTAGACGACAAGACGAACTGCAAAGTCGATGTCCTTATCGGCGGTAGGCTCTTCACGTCCTATCAGTATGGCGCGCAGTGGGTTCGACCGTTCTTGCACCCCGTGATCGGGCCCTACGGCACGCAGGTCACCCGCAACTGGCCCATTGTGCAAGGCGCCAAGGGTGACCACAAAGACCACATTCATCATAAATCCATTTGGGTGGCCTATGGCGAGTGCGGCAACGTGGACAACTGGTCTGAGGAGAAAGGCCATGGCTGGCAGCGCCATCGGAGGTTTCTCAGAAAGGCCTCCGGGCCGGTTTACGGGGAGATTGTCGGCAAGAATGACTGGTGCACCAACGCTGGGAAGAAGCAGTTCGAAGAGATACGTGATATGCGCTTCTACGCCCTGCCAGGAGAGGAGCGGCTTTTCGATATCACGGTGACGTTTCGGATGACTGAAGGCCCTGTCATTTTTCACGACACGAAGGAGGGCGGCCTAGTCTCGATCCGCGTGGCCAGCTCGATGGATGTGCGCAACGGCGGCAGGATCAACAACGGCTACGGCGGGATCAACGAAGCGGAGACGTGGGGCAAGCACGCCCCTTGGTGTGACTACAGCGGTCCAGTCGACGGGAGGCACGTCGGCATCGCCGTCATGGACCATGAAACGAATCCGAGGTACCCCACGCAGTGGCACGTGCGCGATTACGGCCTGATGACGGCCAATTGCTTCGCCTGGAAACATTACCAGCCCGAAGCGAAAAGGAAGGGTGATATGGCGTTCAGTAAAGGCCGGAAGACCACATGGCGCTACCGGCTGCACATTCACAAGGGGGATGCTGAGAAGGGAAAAGTAAAGAGCCGTTTCTTGGATTTCATTGCCCCGCCTGAGATAACAGTGGGATAGGGCGAGAAGACGGGGACTGTACCAAGTGGGCGAAGCGAGACGGGACTGTCCCCGTCTTCCGACGAGGCGATCATGGCGAAAACAAAGGCGAAGAAGAAAAAGACTGTCAGGCAAGCCAAGGCGAAGCGTCCCGCCGGCCAAGCGGCGCCCAAGGCGACGCCCACCAAGTCCCGCCAAAAGCCTAAGATGCTCTCTCGTGACTTCATGATAAGCCTGGCTGCGGCTATCCGGGATGCGGTGTTGCCGGCGACTCAGACGGCCAAGGGGCGCGAGGTCATCGGCCAGGCCACCAGCGGCGATGCGACATTCGAGTTGGACCGGATTGCAGAGAAAGCCTTACAGATATTTCTCAAGCACGCCAAGCTGCCGGTCGCGTATTACTCTGAGGACCAAGGATATGCGACCTTCTCGAGCGCACAACCGCAGAATCTCTTGATTGTAGACCCCATCGACGGTACCCGGGCCGCGAAGAGCGGGTTCGAGGGCTGTGTCGTTGCCGTCGCGAGCACACGCGTGATCGAACGGCCGTGCATGGCCGACGTTGACAATGCGTGCGTGATGGAAATTCTTGGCAATCGGGTGTTCTACGCTGCACGGGGTAAAGGCGCACGGATTTACGTCGATGGACATATCAAGCGGCCCAAACTGTCGAAGAACACCAATCTCGAGACCGTTTCCTGGGCCATGACCGTGCCGGGCCGGCCGGCCGAGCTGATCTTTCCCACGGCGGCCAAGCTTATCGACTTGAGCAGCCTCAAGGGGGGCTTCTTCGCCTGCAACAGCACCTCGTTCAGCCTCACGCGCCTGCTGACGAACCAACTGGACGCCTGCGTGGATTTCGCCAACCGATACCTGCGGGATATCCCCGACCAGGTCATGGACCATTTCATCAATGCGGGGCGCGGCATTGTATTGGGTATTGCGCCGTACGATATCGCCGCGTCATTGCTGATTGCGCAGGAAGCCGGATGCGCTGTGACCGATGCCTACGGCGAGGGATTCGACGAACTCCTGCTGCTTGACAGCGGCGAATCCAACCATCGCTCGATGATCGCTGCGGCCAATGCCGAGTTGCACGCTAAGCTCATGAGCTTTTTCGACACGCGCATCAACCAGTTCGAACTGTTGCTCAAGCGTCGTGCCGAGAAGGCCGGGTGACTTGGTCGCGGCAGTGGGAATGCCGTTTCGTGTTCATTGCATCCCGAGAAAACGGGGACTGTACCAAGCGAAGGGGCCCGCGAGTGAAACGGGGCTGGCCCTGTCTGCCGGCGCTGGGCCAACCCGCACTGCGCATCAGGCACTTGTGCGCCAGTCTTCCGAAAGCAGGTGTGCGCTGTCTCCTGTGGGTATCTGTGTTTGGTCTAGCCTGGCCCGTCTCGGTCGGGGCAGTTACCATCGCAGCACGGTCCGGGGGTGCTGACCGCACCGTCGTCGATGCCCATGCCGTTTCTGGGAACGCTCAGGTCGTTAAAGACACGTTGCACCTCCAATGGCAAGTGGTGCAAGGCCCCAATCGGCCCGCGTCACACTCTGCCGTGCTCGAGGTTCCCACGCGCCCCATTCTCTTCGACGCACACCCGGTTGCGGAAACGGTGTATGTGGGTGAGGCCTACACCTTCGTGATTGCAGTTTCGGGCGGCACGCCCCCGTTTCGGTACCAGTGGCAGCGCGATGGCGCCGACATTCCCGGCGCAACCGCGGCCCGTTACGACATCGCGGCCGCGGCCCGGGCCGATGGCGGCAGATACGTCTGTGTCGTCTCGGATGCACAGCACGCCGTGCCGTCCTGCAGTGCCGTGTTCCAAGTCGTGGACCATGTAACCATCACCACCGAACCCCATGGCGGCGCCCATTACGTCGGCCAAGCGCACACCTTCACCACTGCCGCGTGCGGCGGCAAAGGTGGGCTCAGTTATCAGTGGCAACACGACGGCGCCGATATCCCCGGCGCGACTGGCACGGCCTTGACCATCAATCCGCTGGCCCTGGTTCACGCAGGAACCTACACGTGCACAGTCGGCGACGAGGGCGATGATTGCATCATGTCCGTAGAGGCGCAGCTCGAAGTGGCGCAATATATTATCATTATGGCGGCGCCTGCGCCCGGGAATTGCTACGCGGGCGATGCACATACCCTATACGTCGCAACGGCTGGTGGCATTGGAACGTTGCGTCACCAATGGCGCAAGAACGGCATCGACATACCCGGTGCCACGGCAAATCTCTACGTATTAGACAGCGTTTCCCTGGCAGACTCGGGGACTTATTCATGCGTTGTATCGGACGAGGGTGACGATTTGCTCGTGTCGGCGCCGGCGTTCCTTTCAGTCGTGGACCGGATTGCGATAACCGCACAGCCCACAGGCGGGGACTACTATGCGGGTGCGTCGCACACCTTCACCACCGCCGCCGGCGGCGGGCGCAACGCCCTCGAGCATCAGTGGCAAAAGGACGGCGCCGATGTGCCGGGTGCGACGGGCGCCACGCTGGCGCTCGAGCCGCTCGCGCGGGCTGATTCCGGCACATACACCTGCATCGTCACGGATGGCGGTACAGATACCGCGACCACCGACGCGGCGGTCTTGGCCGTCGCCGATCACCTCGCCATTGCCACCCAGCCCGCCAGCGCCAAAGCGTACATCGGCGACAGCATAACTTTCACGGCGACCGTCACGGGCGGCAAGGGCGAACTGCGCTATCAGTGGCGCAAGGACGGCGAGGACGTGTGTGGTACAGCCGCCCTCGGCTGTGCAACCGGTCCACACTACACACTCGAGTCGCTCTCACTCGCCGACGCCGGCACATACACCTGCATCGTCGCGGACAAAAGCGGTGATTCCGCAACGACACACGGAGCCACCCTGACAGTCTCCCCGCCCGTTTCGATCACGCTGCACCCCATCGGTGGGAGGCGCTATGCCGGCGAGGCGCATACCTTGACTCTAGAGGCCTCCGGCGGCAAGGGCGAACTGCGCTATCAGTGGCGCAAGGACGGCGAGGACGTTTGTGGCACAACCGCCCTCGGCTGTGCAACCGGTCCACACTACACCCTCGAATCGCTCTCACTCGCCGATGCCGGCACATACACTTGCATAGTCACAGATGCGGACACGCAATCCGTGATGTCTCGGGGGGCCATGCTTTCGGTCGTGGAACGCATTGCCATTACCATGCAGCCATACGGCGGGGACTATTTCACCGGCGAGGCGCACACTTTCTCCGCGTCCGCTTCAGGCGGCATGGGCCAATTGCATTACCAATGGCGCTGCAACGGCGAGGACGTGCCCGGCGCTACGGGGACCACCTTCATGATCGACCCGCTTGCCGAAGCCCACGCAGGGACCTACACATGCGTCATACGAGACTCTGGCACGGATATGGTTACGACCGACCCGGCAATCGTCACCGTTCTCCCGCCGCTTGTTGGAAGTTAACCTACAAATCCTCCCAATACGCCTCATCAGGCTTAGCCCGGATTTCTCACAGGCTGCGGCGCGGATTTTTTGCAAGCACAACAAGAGTCGTGGCTTACGCGCCAATACCGGCCGTTTCCACGCGAACACACTGTTTCTTCCCGTCATTGCGAGGAGCGGAGCGACGCGGCAATCTCGTGTACGTAAGTGCTTGGCGGCACAAGAGATTGCCGCGCTTCGCTCGCAATGACGGAGAGAGTTGGCACTTCTTGTGAGGCATGCGGGTTAGGGGGAGCTTGATAAACGCAAGGCTACTCCTGGAGTGAACAAGCAACCGTCCCGAATCGCTCGCCCAGACCCAGCGAAGCGGCTGACAAGTAGGGGTGGCGAGTGCCTCGCCCATGCGCATCGACTTGCAAAACGCCCACCAGGTCGGCCATAACACCCGCGGAGGTTCACGCACCATGACGAACGTCACGGAAAGCCCGGCATCACCACGCGACACAGTGATATTCCGCGTCGAGGGGGTGAAGAAGGACTACGTGATGGGCGAGGTGACGGTTTCAGCCCTGCGTGATGCGTCGCTGGAGGTGTTTGACGGCGAGTTCCTGGTCATCCTGGGCCCCAGCGGCTCGGGCAAGAGCACCTTGCTCAACATCATCGGCGGCATGGACGCGCCGACCAGCGGGCGCGTGCTGTTTCGCGATGAGGACCTCAGCGCATGCTCCGAAGCGCAACTGACGCAATACCGCCGCAACCACATCGGGTTCGTATTCCAGTTTTACAACCTGATGCCCAACCTGACCGCTGAGGAAAACGTCGAGATGGCCACACAAATCTCACAGAACCCCTTGAACCCAGCCGAGGTGCTGGACCTGGTCGGGCTGGGCGAGCGGCGGGACCATTTTCCCTCCCAATTGTCCGGCGGGGAGCAGCAGCGTGTGGCCATCGGGCGGGCCGTCGCGAAGCGGCCCGAGATTCTGCTGTGCGACGAGCCGACCGGCGCGCTGGACTACACTACCGGCAAGATCGTTCTCGATGCATTGAGCAGCATCAACCAGCGGATGGACACGACAGTCATAGTAATCACTCACAACGCGGCCATCGGCGACATGGCCCACCGCGTCGTCCGGCTCATGGACGGGCGCGTGCGCGAGATCATCGAAAACGCCGCGCCCAAGTGTGCCGAGGAGCTGTCATGGTGATGGCCGACCGACGCGCCATGTGGAAAAGGAACCTAGAACCTACCTTGTGATGCGGGTCCTCGACAAAAAGCTGTTGCGAAACATTCGCAAATCGTGGGGCCAGGCGCTGGCCATCACAATGGTGATCCTCTGTGGCACGGCCGCGTATATTTCCATGGCGTCGGCCCACCGCAACCTTCTGCTTACACGCAACTCCTATTACGCACACTACCGCTTCGCGGATTTCCAGATCATGCTCGAGCGCGCGCCGACGACGGCCGTGTTCAAGGTCGAGAACCTCCACGGCCTCCGCGAGGCGCGCGGCCGGATCGTCAAGGAGGTCAACCTCGACATCGAAGGCGTCGATGAACCCCGCATTGGCCGGATCATCTCGATGCCCGACCGCGACGTACCCGTTCTGAACGACATTTGCCTGGTGTCCGGGCGGTATTTCGAGCCGGGCGCCTCGAACGAGGTCATTTTGAGCGATGCATTCGCGCGGGAAAACAGGCTCGGGATTGGCGACCGCATCCGGGCGTCCATCAACGACAAGAAGCAGCCGCTGCGCATCGTCGGGACAGCACAGTCGCCGGAATACATCTACATGATCCGCAACGCGCAGGAATTCATTCCGAGCCCGGCGCGTTTTGGAGTTCTGTGGGTCGCCGAGGAGTTTGCGGAAATGGCCTTCGACATGAACGCCGCCCGCAACGACATCATCGGCGCGGTCAATGATCCCAACCAGCTCGAGGAGATTCTAGACAAGGCTGAGAAGCTGCTCGAGCCGTATGGCGTGTTCGCGACCATCAAACGAGAAGACCAGATCTCGCACCGGTTTTTGTCCGACGAGATCAAGGGGCTCGAGGTCACGGCGCGGATCATCCCGGCGATTTTCCAGGGCATCGCCGCGCTCATCATCCTGGTGCTGCTCAACCGCATGGTCAAGAACGAGCGGACCCAGATCGGCCTGCTCAAAGCCTACGGCTACTCGCATTGGACCGTGTCGGCGCACTACCTGAAATTCGCGCTGATCCTGGGCATCGCAGGATGCTTGGGCGGGTTCGCCGTGGGGCAATGGCTCGCCAATGCAATGATCGAGCTATACGTTGAGTTCTTCCAGTTCCCGGTGCTGCGCTCCCGGATGTACCCCGACGTGCTCATTCGCGCTGCCGGCATCACCTTGGCATTCGCCTTGCTCGGCGCCCTGACCGCCGCACGTCAGGCTGCCAGAATCCAGCCCGCCGAGGCGATGCGTCCCGCGGCACCGCGGTCCGCGCGGCGGACCGTGTTCGAGCGGGTCGAGGTGGTCTGGCGCAACCTGTCGTTCACCTGGAAGATGATCGTGCGCAACGTCTCGCGCTACCGGTTCCGCGCGTTCCTCAGCGTGTTCGGTGTGATGCTGTCTGCCGGCATCATGCTTCTGGGACTGTTCACCATGGATGCGGTGTACTACATGCTTGATTTCCAGTTTCAAGAAGTCCAGCGCGAGGACGTTCGGATCACCCTGGCGACCGAGCGCGGTAAGGGCGCCCTGCACGAGATCGCCCGGCTGGACTACGTTCGGCACGCCGAGCCGATCTTGCAATACCCCTTCGAGTTCCGGTCCAAATGGCGCAAAAAAGATGTCGCCATTACCGGGCTGCCGCAGAACGCCCAACTCATGAGACTCATCGATACCCAGGGGCGGACCGTGAATATAGGCGACCGTGGCCTGGTGATAAGCGAGCGGCTTGCCACCGACCTGGGTGTCCAACCGGGTGACGCGATCACCATCAAGCCTTTGCTGGGGCGCATCACGAAGAAAACGCGCGTCCTCGTGAGCCAGGTCGCCCGGCAATACTTGGGCATGAGCGCCTACATGAACCTCGACGCCCTCAGCCGGATTCTCGAGGAACCCTTTGCAATGAACGCCGCCTTAGTGCGCACCGAACGCCGTAAGGAACGCGCGCTTAATCGCACACTCAAAGACGTCCCCGCCGTGGCGTCGGTCGAGATCAAGCGGGAGTCCTACCAAAGCATAAAAGAGACCCTCGCGGAATCCATGCGGATTTCCTCGACGTTCCTCGCGCTTTTTTCCGGGATCATCGCCTTTGCGATCATCTATAATTCCACGTCCGTATCGCTGGCCGAACGGCAACGCGAGCTGGCCTCGTTACGGGTCATGGGGTTCACCATGGGTGAAGTGGGAGGGATCATTTACAACGAGAACTTCCTGTTAGCGGCGGTGGGGCTGCTGGCTGGCTACCCATTTGGGATGCTGATGTGCAAACTGATCGTGGTCGCCTACGAGACAGAGCTGTATCGCATACCGTTTCACATCGAGCCGCGCACGTTCACCGTCACCGGTGTCCTGACGGTCCTGTTCGTGGTATTGGCCAACCTGGCGGCGCGCCGGAGAATCCGGGCGCTCGACGTAGTCGAGGTGCTCAAGGCACGCGAGTGAAGTACAGGGCGTGAAGGATGTGACGTGAAACGTGTTTTTTTCATAAGGCCGGCGTCTCGACCAGGCATTGAGGAGCGAATAGCACCTTTTCATTGAATTCCTGCTCAGATTCTTCTGAAGAACAGGATAAAGGAGGTTGTTTGATGAAACGCATCGTCCTCGGGGCCGTGGTGATGCTGGCGCTGGTATCGGTCGCGCTCGGGGTGCGGGGGCGCGCTGTGCCGGTCGAGCTGGCCCAGGTGACCGCCCAACCGGTCCGCGAGTACATCTCAGAAGATGCGACAACCCGCCTGGCCGACGAATACATCGTGGCGATGCCTGTCTCAGGGACGGTCGAGCGGATAGCCTTCAAAGTCGGGGATATGGTCGCGCAGGGTCAGAACGTGGCACGAGTCGATCCCTTCGGGCTCGAACAGCAAATCAAGGGTGTCGAAGCCTTAGTCGCGCGCGCACGCGCCCAGATCGACGGTGTGGACGCCACGAAACCGAAGTCTGAGGAGATCGAGTCGGCCGCGATGCGCGTGCGAGAGGCCCGGGATGCCGAGCGGATCGCCCAGGAAGAACGAGCTATGGCCGAACTCGAATACGGCGAAGCAGCACAGGATTATACGCGTGTGCGGGCCCTGCACGAGAAAGGCGCCGTGAGCCAAGCGCACTACGATGAAGCCGAGCGCCTCTTCCAACAGCTTGGACACAACCGTGAGCGCGCTGCATTCGCGGCGCAAGCGGCGACGAAGGGCCGGGAAATTGCCGAACTCACTGCAAAGCGCGTTGCGGAGTCGGTTGAAGATAACGAATACCTGCGCAAAGTCTACCAGGCGGAGATTGAGCGCCTCGGTGCGGAACTCGAGGTTATGAAAAAGGACTTGCGCAAGGCCACGGTCACCGCGCCAGTAACGGGTCCGATTATTGAGAAGTATGTCGAAGACGAGCGTGTCCTCACCGCGGGCAGTCCGCTCTTGAAGATCGGCGATCTCGCCTCGATCGAAATCGAGTGCGACGTTCTCTCGGAAGAAGTGGGCCGGGTCCAGGTGGGCAATGCCGTCGAAATCAGCGGCAAGGCCCTCCAGGGCCGCACTATTTCAGGGAGGGTTGCGCGGATTTACCCCACTGGATTCAAGAAGATTTCCTCCTTAGGCATCGAGCAGCAACGCGTGCGCACCATCATCGCGTTCGACAATGCCGACGTGAACCTACGCGCAGGGACCAGCGTCGAGGTGAAGACCATCACCGCGGAGCATCCGGATGCCTTGGCAGTTCCCGAACGGGCCACCTTCCGTTACGAGAGAGAGTGGGCCGTGTTCGCCGTGCGCAGGGGCCGCGCCCGATTGACGCCCGTGACCATCGGCTTGAAAGACGACGACTGGGCGGAGATCATCGACGGCCTAAGCCAGGGCGACACCGTCGTCGCCGAACCCACGAACGACCTCGAGGACGGCGCCCGCGTTACCGGATATTGAGAAAGAGGCCATGGTGTTGATAGCTGTCGGCTGATACGTGATGAAGCCTAAGGACACATACTTGGCGAGCGAGAATTCAGGTTTGTCGAGGCTGCTCCGCGGCATCTTGGCCATATTTGTGGTGATCCTGGTGCTGGCGCTGTTTCCGTACACCCGGGAGTCCACGGTGCATATCAAGGTTTTCCTGTATCAATGGGTGGCGGTCGTTTGCCTGGGAGTCCTGCTGGCCGGGTCGTGGTGGAAGAAGGAGTGTCTTCGGTCGCCGGAGGTCTTTTTCGGCCTTTTGACGGCGTTCCTGGTAATACACTTGGCAGCGGTGTTCGCCGCGGTGAACAAAGGTCACAGTCTATTCGAATTCACGAAATGGGCCGCCCTGTTCATTTTGTTCGTCGTGGCGGCCTACGCGTACCGCACGCCGAAGCAGGTCTGGACGTTACTGTTAACGGTCTGTTTCGCGACGGCTGTAGCATCGGTGTACGGGTTCGTGCAATTCGCAGGCCTGGACCCAATTTCGTGGGCGGAGAAGAGCCCGATCATTCGCCAGGCGCCGTCGACGTTCGGAAACCCGAACCTGGCCTCGCACGCGCTGCTGCCGGCGATCGTATTCGCAGCGGGCCTCGCCATGCGCAAACGCACCCGCTGGTCGCTCGGTTTCGCATTGGCATTCTTGGTGGTATTCTTGGCCCATTTGGCCATCGCCCGCACGCGTGGTTCGCTGATAGCACTCGTAGGGGCGGCTATGGCGGTTGCCGTGGCGAAGATGGTCACGCGCAAGGTTCGCCGGCCTGAATGGGCCATCGCGACCACGCTTGCGTTCGTTGTGCTGATCGGCCTGGCCGGGGTCGCGGCGGTCTTCGGGCTGACTTACCTGCGCACGGGCACGCCGCATCCTTTCGACCAGTCGCTGGTGTTGCGCTATCACTCATTTTATGGCGCCTGCCGGATGATTGGCGATAAGCCTCTGTTAGGCCGGGGACCCGGCGGCTACCTCATCGACAATCCACGCTACTGGACCGAACACGAGAAGGAGCGGTTCAGCACCATGCACAAGCTAAACGCGCATGTGCACAACGAGCCGCTCGAGATAGCCGTGGACGCCGGTCTCGGGGCAGGGGTGCTCTATCTGGCGCTATTGGTCGTGGGCGCCTACGCCGCGTTGCAGATGGCGTTCAATGCGCGGGACCCGGATCGGCGAATTCTGGGCATGACGCTCGCGTCATTCTTCGTCGCGTATACGGCCGATGGCCTGTTTGGCTTCAACGTGCACGTGCCGGTGTCCGGAGTGCTGTTGTTTCTTGCGGCGGGGGCGATGGCCGGGGTTTCGCAGGACCTGGAGGGCGAAGCTCGCCATCCCGCTTCGGCTCCGGGTGAACCACGTGTCGCATGGCGCGCGGCGGCGTTTGTACTGGCGCTCATGATTCCCCTGCTGGGGACGCGGGCATTTGTCTCTCAATACCACCAGCAACGCGGCTATGGGGCCATGCAATGGAAGGCATTCGACGCGGCCTACGCCAGTTTTGCCAAGGCGGCCAAGTTAACACCGCACGACTGGCGACCGCATCACTACCTCGGTATGGCTCAACTGGTGACGCACCGTCCGGGAGAGGCCGTGCCCCATTTCGAGCGGGCGCTCGAATGCAATCCTAATCATGTGAGCAGCTTGTTTGCGATGGCGCGGGCGAAGTTTAACCTGGCGGCGGAGTCGGCCGGCGAAGCGGAGGACGGCCTGCTCGACGAGGCTACCGAGTACGCGAGCCGCGCGGCGCGCTTCTACCCGGAGTTTCCGGAGATCCACGATCTCCTTGGCCGTGCCGGGATATTGCGGGCCCGGCGCGCGGCAACCCTGCGGCAGCCAAAGAGAGACAAAGCGGCGAGAGTGGCGGCAGCTTGGCGCGAAGCCGAGAGGCACTTGCTTCGGGCGGTCGAATGCGGTGCGGCAGAGGAGCATAAGCTCTACCAGCTTTTAGCGCAAGCCCGCATAGCCTTGGACGACCTCGATGGGGCGGAGCGCGCATATGTGCTGGCGTTGGAGGCCGCGCCTGACGAGCAGGAAACCTGGGGGCTGTTCGATCGCTTTGCGCGGCGCTACAAGCGTTATGGTGTGTTTCTCGACATGGTCAACTGGCGCTTGCGCGATCTCAAGAAGGCTTCGCATCTCAACACCCGGGCCCTGGCATTAGCCTCGTTGTGGAAAGCCAAGGCGCTGCGAAGCGCCTACGGCGACCTTTCGGGCGCAGCGAAGGCGTACCAAGATGTCGTAGTGGCAGACCCACTGCAGCCGGAAGCGTGGCGCGCGTTTTATGCGGTGGCGCAATCGCCCGAAACCGGCGACCTGTTCCGGACCACGCTCGTGGAGGTCTGTGGGAATCTGGCGGCCGCGGGTAAAGATATTCCGCCGGAACTGCATGCGGCCGCGAAAGGCGCAAAGGGAGGCGACGTAGCGCTCCGCGAGGCCACGGGGCTACTGCGGGAAACCGTGCAGGCGCGCAAGGCGGCCGGGACGCCCAACCTGGCAATGGTCGTGAAGTTAGGGTGGGTGCTGGACTTGTTGGTAGCCGAGGCGTCCGACCCTGCGCTGGCGCCTTACCAGCGCGGCGCCGTGCTGCTGGACCTGGGCCGCATCCTGGTCACCATGGGCCAATTCGAGCGAGCTGAGAGGCTCTTGGCCCAAGCGCAGCCCCACCTCTCCGGACAGGACTACGTTATCTGTCTGCAACAGCGCGTGAATGCACTGCTGCAGATGGAGCGAATCAAGGAGGCGTTGCCGCTGTTGCAGGAAGCGGCCGTGCGCGCGCCCAACGACCTTGGAGTGCGTCGCGCACTAGCCCAGGCTTTGGTGCAGGACGGCCAGGTAGCTGCCGCGCGGTTCCAGTACCAGCTTATGCTCGGTTCACCGCTCCTGACTCCCGAGGGCCGGAGACTCGTCGAGCGAGAACTCCAAGCGCTTGCGGAATAGCAACTACCCGACTTTCGGCTGCGATGAGAAACAGCCTCATAAAAGGGCTCCTCATACGAATCTGTGCATCAACTGGC
>CAYRLQ010000042.1:0-19329 GCA_964425145.1 uncultured Nitrospiraceae bacterium | reverse complement strand
AGCCAACAGAACTCATCAGCTTCCCCAGCACGATGCCGCTGGGTCGAATGAGGGTCAGCTGGAGGAGGTCGAAGGTCCGCCGCTCGCGTTCGAGGGTTATGGAACTGGCTGCAAACGCGGGCACAAAAAGCCCACAGGTTAAGAACAACACAGCCGTCACCACGCTCAGAAAGGCGCGCGAGAACGATGCTGCCTCAGAAAAAACGTATTGTCCCTCGGGCCAGCCGACGACGGCGAGGGTGATGGCTCCCCCTACGAACAGTGCGAGCATGCCGTAGGTGCGGCCCCGGCGCATGCTGCTGATCAATTCCCGCTTGACCAGACCCAGCGAAGGGAACGCCGCGAAAACCATTATGCCCTCCTCCCCTTCGCCTTTTCCTACAGCCCGCCTTTCGTCACGTGCAGAAAGATGTCCTCGAGCGTGCCTTCATCTTGTTCGAGGAATAACACCTTGACCCCCGCATTGACGAGCTGCGCATGTAGATCGGCCAATTGTTCGACGCCCAGCGTGGATTCAAGTTGGAACTCGTTCCCTGAACGGTCCACATTAGATATCCCCGACGTTTGCGCCAGAATCTGCGCTGCCGTGTCGGCTCCGTCCAACACTTGCAGGCGCAACTCACTTTCATGGCGCACCTGCTTCAAAATCTTCTTGAAATCGCCCGCCGTAAGCAACTTGCCGCGCTCGATTACCCCGATTTTGTTGCACATATCGCCCAGTTCCGAAAGGATGTGCGACGAAATAAGGATCGTCTTGCCCATGTCTCGGAGCGTTTTGAGCAGCTCGCGCATTTCGATGCGGGCACGTGGGTCGAGTCCGCTGGCAGGCTCATCGAGGATGAGCACTTTCGGGTCGTGCAGGAGCGTTTTGGCCAGGCAACAGCGCTGCTTCATCCCACGGGAAAAGGCACTGACAAAGTCGTCCGCCTTACCGGTCAGATCGGTTAGCTCCAGGACGTCGTCGATAATGCCACGGCGCCTCCCGAGAGGAATCTTATAGGCCGCGCCGAAGAAATCCAGGTATTCGCGCAACCGCATGCCGTCATAGACGCCAAACGAATCGGGCATGAAGCCCACGACCTTCTTCACCGCGTATGGGTCTTCTTCCACATCAAAACCGTCGACATAGACCTTGCCCCTCGTGGGGAGCAGCAGCGTGGCCATGATGCGCAGCGTGGTGGTCTTGCCGGCGCCATTGGGCCCGATGAAGCCGAAGATGTCTCTCTCGTCCAGTTCGAGGTTCAGGTTTGCCACGGCCGGGAGGTCGCCGTAGTTCTTGCACAAATTGACGGTTTTCACTATTGCCATGCCTTCCAGTCCTCGCTTTCCAGAAGAGACCCGGTCGTCAGTAGCTTTGCCGACAGCGCTACACCCACCTGATTGTCACCGTATGATAATTGTCCCTCGTCCCAAATTGTACCCGAAATGACGTCCGACATCCTGTCGCAATAGTACTGCCAGTCGTCAAGCCGATACGTCCGAGTCCCCTGATAAATCCTATCCGACGACATATACTTCTTATTCATAGCCGTCTGGTGTTCTTGCGGCCAGTTGACGCCAGCGCCGTTGGGCCGAAAGGCGAAGTCCAGGTCGTAAGGCGTCGTCCAAAAAAGCGTGACGATCATCTCCTTTGCTTCCTGACGCTGCAAGCGCGGAGGAACCTCAATGACAACGGGCGTGCGGCGTGATAACACTCGAGGTGTGAACAAATGTAATCTGTAAGTTTCTCGGTTCCATGAGTCGATCTCGAGACTGTGATAGACTTGCCAGCGGCCGTCGGCAATGCGAACCCGGAGGTCTTGATAAATCGCCCGCTTATCCCCGCGTCGCCGGACATCGATATCGGCAACGAGGATTGTGGCCCCTGACTCGTTTTCCGCAGGTTCTTCCATCTGCACCATACCGAGCGGCCCGCCCTTGACCCACGCCACCAGGAACGGGCCGAGTCGTTCGTTTGGCGCTGCGTCGAAGGCATCGGCCGCGAACAACTGGCTCAAAAAGGCGTCGTATAGACTCTTTCTCTCCTGGTTTTCCCACCGGCGCTGTGCCTGCTTGCCGCTCTTCGGGGGGCGCGTGCGCCACTCCTGCATGCCTCGCGGGCGGCGTCGTGAAAACGTGGCCGCCCCGGCGGCGCTCCTGCGATCGCTAACCGGCGCCTGGGTCTTCACAACGATTCCCTCTTTCGTGGTCTGCGCGGGATACCTGCGACCGCCGACCATCACGAATGGGTCCAGCAGCACGAAGCCCGTGTTGTTTACCAAGGTCCCGTGGAAACCGCCCTCATCAAATGTGAGACTGCCCTCGATGCCGCCGGGCGCCTGGGTTTCCGTGTGTACTTGGACCAGTCGCAGTTCGCTGGCGCCCACCATGAAGTCGTCGATGCGGGGTGAAGGTCCCTGGGTCAGGTAAAACGGGCGGGTCTCTGCCGAGCCGTAACTCAGCCTCATGTCCATGGGATTGAGGGTAGTTACATCTTCGGCGAGGGAGAATTCATTCCGGAGCCCGAGGGACAGGTGCGAGGTCCGAGCGGTGATCAAGCCTAAAACGGAGCGGATCTCCGAGGAGCCGCCGTGCTGCGACACGCGGACCACCTCGACTTGGTCCAATTGGGTCGACTTGGCCCGGCCCGCCGTGCCGAACACCATGGCGTAGGCCGTAAAGCCCGCCGAAAACAGGACGAGAAACAGCCAGGCCAGCTCGCGGCGCTTGAGGGCGTTGCATATCAGCCAGTTCCCCACAATGCCGGCGCCAAAATACAGCAGGAGGTACAACATGACCGACGCTTTGGAGAAAAGCTTGATGCCGCTGATACGCGGCAAGCGCTGGACATAGAGCTGGGTGGCCGAATTGTAGTTCAGGCCGCCACGCTCTTGGCGATAGCTGCACAGGTCGCACCACAGGCGTTTGTACCCGGCGGTGTCCTGAAGGAGGTGACTGGCGGCATCAACGGCCAGGGTCGCCACAAAACCGCTTCCGAAGGGACGTAGTGTCGCCAGTACGGCGTCCCGACCACGCACCTTGACGGCCGGATCAAAAGGCGTCAACTGGGCAAACCGGCCCTCGCGGTGCGGCTTTGTGCCTTCTTGCTCGCTTGGCTCAAACACGCGCTCCGCGAGGACCACGCCATTGACGCGGCTCGTCGAACCGATGGCCACGCCCGTGAGCTCCTCGACCCACGAGCCGCGAAACTTGGGCGCATTCTCGCCCGTGCAAACCACCAGCACGCCCCCCTCGAGCACGTAGCGCCGCAACAACGCACGGTGCCGCATGGCAACGCGGCCGGGCTCGATATCGCCCAGGATGATTACGTCGTATGGTTCGTAACATTGGGGGTAATCCGCAAGCAGATGCACAGCGCCTTTAGGCACCTCCTCGCGGTAGAACCGCACGGCCTGGTCCTGGGTATGGAAGGCCGCGTTGAGAAAGCTGTAGTCCGTGGGCTCTTCGTCGAGCACGAGCCCCAGCAGGTCTTCCACGTTGATCGGCCGTACCATCAGTAGCGCCGGCACCGGTTGGACGGGTTTGTTTTTGTGGTACAGCATGGCTTCGATATGCGTAGCGCCATCGAGGCGGCAGTGGAGCCTAAACCGCTTCTTGGACGACTTGGGCGATTGCGCGGGAATGCGGTAGATGGGACTTTGCAGATTGTCACCCACGTAAGTCCGCACCTCGACATAGCCCCTGACATCATACGCGGTATTGGCCACAACTACATCGATAGGGACCCAGCTCCCGTCGCGGTAACCGAGCCGGTAGTTGACATTCACATTGATTAGGATGTCGCCTTTGTCAGCGGGCCGCGCCAGAGCCACATCGACATAGGACAGGACTAACGCGCCCAGCAGCAAACGCTTAAGAATGCTGCAACTCACGTACACCCTTCCCTCTCCCCTTCACCTAAAATCACCACATCTCCTAACCACTTCCATCCCCCTATCTCCTTAAATCCATGCCCTCCGGCAGTATATCGCCCACTCGAGGGCCAGCACGAGCACGGCCGTGAGCACAAACCACCACCACAGTTCCTTGTTTTGCTTCACCGCACCACGCACGGCTTGAACCTGGCCACGTCCGAACCCCAGGCTCTGGGCGGGCCGGATCACCGACTCGTTCCTGCTCAACAGGTTCACAGCATACTGCTCCGTCACCTCGCCCCGGGTTACCTCGTAGGGCCCCGCCCGCTCGGTGCCGCCGAAATGCGTCGGCCGGATGGCGTCCAACTCGACCCGCTCGACCGAGCCATCCGGGCGCCGCACGACGGCATGGTCCACTTCCGGCATGGGCATGAGGGCCAGGGGCTTTCCCGTCTCCACAGACTTCTCCTGGGCAAGCGCCGAGCGCGGGACCCAGGTCACGATGTTCTGAAGGAACAGCGGAAACGACAGATGCCACGGCCAGTTCGACTCAGCAAGGTCGAACGCCACCAGGAGAATTTGCTGTCCCCCGCGGGAGACGTCAGCAATGAGCGGCCCGCCTTCCGTGGACAACAATGATCGCGCGCCAGGAGGCAAATCGACCTGGAGCGCCTGCACAATGCCCACCGCCGCCGGATTGAGAAACCGCATCACGGGGTGCTCGGAATCCTTGGCCAGGATGGGCGGCTGCTCGATGCCGGCGTGCGATTCGAGTCCCGGAACCGGCGGCAGGGCGTTGAAAAACAGCAGACTGCCCTGAGGCAGCGTTTCGGGCGCGAAATTGTCGAAGATGATAAGGTCAAACTCATCTGTATCCGCGTAATTCTCCGGCGTAACCGCGCTTAACTCGACCCGTGGTTCCAACATCAACGCCCGTTTGATGTAATACGCACTTATCGAATCGCCCTGCGCCACCAGCAGCACGTTAATGAATGCCGCCGGCCGCAGCGCCAGCCACGCCGTGTTGTCGACCGCCAAGCAGTCTTCATGGTCCAGTTCGGCGCGCAGCAACCCCTCGCCCAAGTCGCCGTGCGCAAACACCACCTCGCCGTCTTTGCCCGGAGGCACTTCGACTTCTTCCACCGCAATCAATTCGCCGTCGAAGTACAGGCTAAGGGTGGTTTCAAGCGGCTCAAAATGGTCGTTGTGGACCAACACGAAAGCCTGGCGTGGGCCGACCCCTTCGGGCGGCGCGCGGTCACTGAAGGCGACGATCCCCGCGTTGTCGACGCTCTCCCCGATTTGCAGAAACGTTACATTGATGGCGCGCGTACCCACCTTGTCCAGGTCAGCGATATTGCCATCGCCGACAATCACCACGCGCAAGTCCAAGCCGCCGGCCTCCGGTAGTTCCTCAAGGCCCTCGACGCGAAATTCCGCGCTGCCTCGCTGGAGCGAATGAGCCACAAGCATGGCGTCGCGCACCTTGGTCGGCGTATCCGTAGCTTCAATGGAGTCGATGGCGCTGCGCAGTCGAGACCGATTATCGGTGAGTTCGCAGAGCACCTCAGCTTTCTCCGCGAAGCTCACCACCATCATTTTGTCGCCCCCGCGCAGGTCCTGCGCCATCTGGCGCGCCTTCTCTTTGGCAAGATCGAGCCGGGTTCCGCCTGCTTCCACGGTCTGCATGCTGGCAGAACAGTCGAGCAGCATGCAGATGTTCGTGCCCGTGACGCCTTCGGCGCGGACAAAGGGACGTGCAAGCGCCGTCGCGAGTGCAAGCAGGATCAGGATTTGAAGCAGCAGCAGGATGTTCTTGCGGAGGCGCTGGAACGGCGCATTGGCTGTGAGGTCCTGCAAGCTCTTCAGCCACAACATCGTGGTGGGGACGATCACTTCGGTGCGCCTAAGCTTCAGGATGTACAACAGCACCACGATGGGGATCAGTCCCAGGAACCCCAGTAAGGCGGGTGCGAGGAAATATGAGCTCAGCATAGCCATGTTTCTTTTACTTCACTGTCTCTTCTTTCAACAAGGATAAACAAGATGGATAGGATGTGTTCGCATTATCCTGAACATCCTGGCAATCCTTGTCTCTTCTTTCAATCACCGCAGCATCCCCCCTTGGCGAAGGACGTCCAGCGTCAGTTGTTCCACGGGTGTCTCAGTTGAGGCGGGTATATACACGATGCCACGGGCGAGACAAAACCGCCGAATCGAATCGCAGAAGCCATGAAGGTTCGCCTTGTAGCGTTTGAGCAGGGACCGGCTGACCGAGACCTCTGTGAACGCGTGCGTTTCGCAATCGACCAGTTTCAAGTCCCCCGTGATCGGCGGGTCGATCTCCTCAGGGGCCAGCACGTGCACGACGTACAGGTCCGACCCTGATTGCTGCAGCCGCCGCAGGCAGCCTTCAAAACCGGTCTCGTCGAAGAAATCCGTCAGGAGCAGTGCGACGCCGCGCGCGCGGTTCCGCGTCACATAGGAGCGGCAGGCGCGCTCCAGTTCCGTGCCTCCCCCGGGTTCAATGGACTGAATAAAGGAGAAAAGCTTGTGGGCCGATCCTTTGCCGCGGCACCGAGGCAGGCGAGTTGAAAATGGGGACAGTCCCGTCTCGCTGTGCTCGCCGGGGACAGTCCCCATTTTCAACACCTCCACGGAAACCCGGTCGTAGCCGACCAGTGCGATGTACCCGATGGCAGCGGCGAGCTTGCACGCAAACTCGATCTTCGAGGGCGAGCCAAACCGCATTGATGTGCTCGCGTCGATGAGCAAGTGTACGGTCAAGTCTTCCTGTTCCTGGAAGAGTTTCAAGTATAAGGCGCCCAATCGCGCGAAGATGTTCCAATCGACGAAGCGCAAATCATCGCCCTGGACATAATCGCGGTAGTCCGCGAACTCGACGCTGATCCCCTTGCGCTTGCTCCTGCGCTCGCCCTTGTTGACGCCCAGTTGCACCTTCTTGGCGACGATGGCCAGCCGCTCGAGTCTGCGCAGAAACTCCGCGTCGAGCAAGGGCTTTTTCGCCTCTTGTTCTACAGCCATCAGATTAAACCCCGGCTACCGTGTCCACTTTCGCAAGGACATCGTTGATGATTTGGTCAGAGGTGATGCCGTCTGCTTCGGCCTCGAAATTCATCAGCACACGGTGCCGCAACGACGGCATGGCCACCCGGCGAATGTCATCGAAGCTGACATTAAACCGGCCGTCCCGCAGGGCATTCACCTTGCCCCCCAGGAGGAGGGCCTGGGCCCCGCGCGGGCTCGAGCCGAACCGCACGTACCGCTTGATCTGGTCTGTGGCGTATTCGTTCTGGGGCTGTGTAGCCAGAACGAGCCGCACCGCATAGTCAGCCACCTTGGGCGCTACGGGCACATCGCGCACGAAACCCATCCACTTGAGCATGGCGTGGCCGTCCATAACTTTCTCGCCCCGTGGCACGTCCCGTTGGGTGGTACGCTCCAGAATCGTTTTCAACTCGTCCCGGCCGGGATAATCGACCAAGAGCTTGAAGAAAAACCGGTCTAGTTGCGCCTCAGGCAAGGGGTAGGTCCCTTCCATCTCGATGGGGTTCTGGGTGGCCAGAACGAAGAACGGCGGCTCGAGCTGATGGACGGTCCGGGCCACCGAGACCGTGTGTTCCTGCATCGCCTCGAGTAAGGCCGACTGCGTCTTAGGCGTTGCGCGATTGATCTCGTCAGCCAAGACGACGTTCGCGAAAACCGGTCCCGGCCGGAACTCGAACTCACGGTTACCGCGCTCGTCTTCGACGATCATGTTCGTGCCGATAATGTCAGCGGGCATGAGGTCCGGCGTGAACTGAATGCGCGAGAACTGGAGGTCGAGCGCCTGACTTAGGGTCCTCACGAGCATGGTTTTGCCCAGGCCCGGCACACCTTCGAGGAGGGAATGGCCGTCGGCAAAAAGACACGTCAACACGCCGTCAATGACATCCTCGCAACCGACGATCACTTTACCGATCTCGGCATGCAGGCTATTGAAACTCTCGCGGAACTCCTGGGCGGCTTTGCTCACATCTTCCATCACGAATTCTCCTTATCGGTTGATTTCCCCCGGCCGCGACGTGTTGTCTGCTGGAGCGCGCGCTCCTTGGCCGCGAGCAGTTGGCGTGTATACTCAGAGCTTCCCGGTCGCCGCGCCGGAGGCGGGGAAACCGTGGAGCGTCCCATCTCACTTCGCTCGCTTGGGACAGTCCCCATTTCCCCAGGTTGGAACACCTGCGCTTTCCCTGATGTATCGAATCCCACCGCGCCCTCGCCCGACGAGGCGTACACGAACTCGCGCGCAGGCATGGCGCCATAGGCCCCGGTCACCGGGGGCGGCCGGCGCATCGGCGATGGGAGAAGCTTACCCAGCCCGGGGACCCTCCCGAGCAGTGCCAAAAGGACGGCGTAGATGGCGTAAAAGTCAATCATGATCCGGCGCACGAATACCTCGAAGGGAAACAGGCAGGCCGCGAAAGCTGCCAGGTATTGCCAGACGGCCGTCACCGTGGGCGCGGCGCTGAGGTTCTTGTGCTCGAAGGGATTGTCAGCCGAGCCAAGAAGCTCCCCAGCGCCCACCGCGGCGATCTGCTCGAGATATGGCAGGTTAGTGGTATTGTACTCGTACTCACGCGAATAGTTCATGGCCAACCCAGCGGGGATCATCCCATTCGAGCCGTCGGGATTCTCGTAAGTCAGGTTCATCATGTATACGCCGGGATCGTCCACCGGGAACGTGCCTTCATATACCCCCGGCCCGGTTTGCGTCAGCGCCACGTCGTGTCGAGCAAAATGCGGCTCCGGGCCGGTCACGACTCCTTCAGGCCGCAAAAAGTTGACGAAGTTCCCCTCGTCATCCACCGCATCGATCTTGACGTAGCCCCTACCGTCCTTAGCCTTCGTCTCGACGCGGAAGTTGCTGCGCGTCACATCGCGCATGGCCCAGCGCACGGTCTGCGCCCAAAACCGGTCGAACCCGTCCCAGCCGAGCCATTCGGCCGCCCAGCGGTTGGTGACGTCCGAGGTAAAAGCGACGGATTTGCCCAGTCCATAGCGCCAATGGGCTAGTAAGGGGTCGTCTTTGTGTGTCACGAGGGGTATCGTCGCGTTCTCCTTCGGCGTGGTGGCCACGTAACCCTGGAGCGTCGGGAAGGGGCCCTCGTGGAAACCCAGGAGGAGTTCGGAATCATGGCGCACAGCCGGCGTGAACTCCTCCTCGATAAGAATGCCAGACTTCACCACCGCGGCTTCTTTGGTAAAGATTTGGGGAAGTTTCTGGGGATCGTTGACGTAATAATACTCGCCTCCCGTGGCCTTGGCGATCTTCTTAAGCATGTTCTGGTCGCTCATGCTGTGGGGCGCAATACAGACGGTGCTGACCGAGACCTGTGTGTCGATAATCGCTCTGATAAGCGACCCGCTGGGCGCCCCAGGGTCGCCGTCAGAAATGACAATGATGCGCTTGGCGGCCGCATCGGCGGTTTTGAGGGCGTCGTAGGCCATGCGCAAGGTGGGTCCCATTAAAGGCATATCGCCTGGATTAGCCTGCATCAGCGCGCCGCGCATCAGCGATTTGTCGCCGACGGGTTGGAGGCCGAAGATCCAGTCTTCGCCCACGCCGAGCCAGGCCAGCGCGCCCATGAGGTCATGTGATGAAAGGACGTTGAGTGATGCGAGGCCGATCTCGCGGGCCCAGGCGTTGCCGTCAGGTATCTCACAGGTGTGCATGATGAGCACGAGAGCGCCGCGTGGCAGGACCTTGCGCTGTTTTAAGTCCATGCTCAGCGGCAACGCCTTTTCAACCGGGGTGCCATGGAAGCCGCCGGCGCCAAAGGCATCGGGCCCGCCCACCATGACGAGGCCAATTCCCAAATCCCGCACCAGGGCCTCAATGCCGTGTAGCTGATCGCTGGATAAATCGGTGCTAGCGACGTTTGACAGCACCACAGCGTCGTAGTTCTGAAACTGCGCCAGCGAGGTGGGCATATCGCCCAGGCCGACCCGGAGCACGTCTACGCCCTCCTCGCGCAGGGCGGGCTCGAGATAGACGCTGTGTTCCGGGTCAGAGTCGACGTAAAGGACCGTTGGCTTGCCATAAATAATCGTGAAGGCCCGGGCCTTGTTGTTTGCCAGAACGGTGTCGGCCCCCGACTCGATGGATGCCTCGTACTCATAAAAGCCCGAGGCGCCAAGTTCCTGGGGCAGGAGAAACACATTGTCACCCTTACGCAACGTCACTTCGGTCGGCGCGAGCATACGCTTGCCCTCGCGCGTGCGTTGGTACAGGCGCATCGTACCCTCGCAATCCTGGTCCGCCGTCACCACCACGCGGACCTGGAACGGCTCGCCGGCGTTGACCCGGCTGGGCGCGGATGCTTCGCGGATGCGGACCTCGTTGCCGCCTTCGATCATTAGCGGGACGACATCGACCTCGACGCCCGCGGCCTGGGCAAGCTTGGCCTCTTCCAACGCCGACCCCTGGGTCTCATTGCCGTCGGAGAAGAGGACAATCCGCCGCATGTAGCCCTGGGGGAACGCCGCCATGGCCAACCGAATCGCCGCGGCCGCGTCGGTCTGTTCGCCGCCGACGTAGGAGAGGATTCTGTCGAACTCGAGGGATGGCGCCACGCTGAGTTCGATGCTGGCCTCCTCACCAAAAGCAATGATCCCCGCCTCGTCCCTGCCTGTCATGTATAGGTCGCTGATGTTCTTGACCGCCGCAACTGCCCCAAGGCAGGCCGCTTCAGGAATACTGTTGGACTGGTCGAGAAGGAAGAATACAGCGAGCTTGTCGTTGCTCTTCACCAGCTCGGCCCCGGCCAAAGCGCCGATCAAAGCCAAGAGAATGAGCGTGCGCAGGGCAATGGCCAGCCATTTGCGCGCGGTCGAAAGAGAGCGAATCCGGACGCCCATCCAGATGCTCCAGGGCACGACAATCAGCAGCACCAATGCCCATGGGAAAACGAAGCGCGGCCAGACCATCAGTCCAGGACCTCCATGTCCAGGCGCTGGACCCGGTGATTGCCTGTGTCCGCAACAAACACGTAGTAGACGCGGGATTCAGAGCCACCCTCCCCTGGTTGTGAAACCGCCACACCACGGGGCGCGTTGAACTGGCCCAGGTTACGCCCCGGCCCGCCTGTGGCGCCGAGGAACTCGCCCGATGCGGTAAAGCGAGAAAGGCGGTGATTGCCGTATTCGCACACGAATACCGAGCCGTCTGGCGCGACGGCCACGTCGAAGGGGTCCTTGAGCTGACCAGGCCCGGTGCCGGGCTCGCCGATCACGCCCAACAACGCCCCTCGAGTGTCGAACCGCTGAACGCGGTTGTTACCGGTGTCCACCACGTACAACGTGCCATCCCGGCCCATCTCAATGGCCATGGCGCGGTTGAACTGCCCCGGCGCTTCGCCGAACTCCCCCCACTGCCGAACAAATCGATGATCCTTGTCAAACACACGCATCCGCTCGGCGTCCGTGCCGTATTCCGAGACGTACAGGGCGCCATCAGGCCCTTCAACGATTCCAGTGGGGTAAATGAACTGGTCGGGGTCCGTACCATAGGAGCCCCACCGGTCGAGCAGTTCGCCCCCGCGCGAGTACACGAGAATCTGATGATAATGAGTGTCGGGGAGCAAGACCCGGCCCCGGCGGTCGAAGGCTACGCAGGTTGGGGTGCCGTTTTCCGACTCGGGAAGGAACCACTGCCGGAGGAAACCGCCGTCTTGTGTGAAGACCTGGACCCGGCCGGTGGTATCGACAACATATACCTCCCCCTTATCGACGCCGATGGCACGCGGGGTGATAAAGGACCCGTTCCGCCGGCCCGGCCCGCCCCAGGCCACTACGCGCGCAGAAGAACGCCCTCGAGTTCCTCTGCACCCCGAGACCACGGCAAAGGCGCTAATCACCAGGAAGTTCCGTCTGGTCACCCTCACATCCAAACTCCGCTGCTTTCATGATGGTAACGAAGAAAAATCAAGCCCGTCACTGCACAGCGCTTGTATGTGAAGGACTAGCCGACCCCTCCTGAGCTTCCAGCGTGCCGAAATATTGCCGTACGAACTCGCGCGACCCGCGCGGTATCTCCTCCTGCTCCAGTGCCTGCTCCGCTTCCTGCCGCGCCTCGATAAACGCGCCCTGGATATAATCGATAGTGGGTTCGGCGTCCTCCTCAGGCGCCGCCCGTTGCTCGATGCTCATCAGAATCTTGCCTTGCGTCATCGGGCCCGGTAAAAGGCTCGGATCAAAAGACCCATTCACATCCGGCAAGTCCCCCACGCCGCCCCCACGGCCATGCCCCGGACCACCCATGCCGCGGCCGAACCTGTCACTCTCACCAGGCCGCCAAGGGCCGATGCCGCCGCACAGGCCATTCATGCAGCAGCCCAGGCAGAATCCTGCCTTGGCAAGCTGATCAAGCTGCTCGAGGATCGATGCCAGGTCCTCGAGCGACAACTCGACATCGGCCAGTGCGAACGCGGCGTGCTCGCAGTTGCCCATTTCCAGGCATTGGGCCGCCTCCGCCAACGCCTCGGCCAGGACCGCGTTCTGGACACCAAGGAGCCGGGCCAATTTCTGTAGGTCTTGGGCCATGGCCTCGAGTTCTTGCTTGGAAAGGTTGCCTTCCTTCAACTTCTTCTGCAATTCGCGGACTTTCTGGGCGGCATCGCCGAAACGATCCTTCTGAATGGCGCTGGCGATATCTTGCGCCACGCCAAAGTTCTTGGCCTTTGCCAACTTAGGCCTCGGGTTCGATTCGTTCAGGTGGGCATACTGCCGCTGAAGTGCGTCGCGCAAGTCCGTCAGTTTCGCCAGGGCTTGCTTCTCGGTGATCACGCCCCGGTCCAGTTGGTCCGTAACGCGGTCCACCAGCGCTGCGGCATCGGCCAGCGGACCACCCTCTGCCACAGCCGCCGCCTCTTCCAACGGTTTGGCATCCTTTTTCAATCGCTGGACGCGCATCCGCACCTTCTCGATCTTGGCCCGAGCCTCGGCGCGGCGCGCCTCAAAACCAAACAGGTCCAACTCAGGCAAAAACAGGTAGGCCACGCCAAACAGGAGCAAAGGCACATAGGCCCAGCGCAGATTCTTCGGCCCAACCATGGGAAAGTCACGGCGGACGTTGAGCCGGCCAAGGTGGGCCCGCGCATCCGCGTGAAGTTCCGAGATCATCGGCCCCTCAGCTTGGGCCAACTCGAGCGAACTCGTGAACCGCTCTTTCAGACCGAGCCGCCGGTCGGCCGCGAGCGCCGCATCGATAAGCAACGGACGCCTCACCCATGCAAGGACCGCGGCCACCACAAAGCCCAGAACCACCAGTCCACCACAAATCGGGATAGGATTGCCCAGGCCTGGAAAAAGGCGCGTGCACAACAGCCAGAGGCAGGAAAGCGACGAGGAATAAACCAGGCTCAGCACCGTGAAGTAAAGCCACTGATGCAAGGAGAGTCTGCGCCGGAGCTTACTCAGGGCAATAACCAGCGAATCCATCGTGCGTCTCCTATCTTAAATAATAACCTCTTTTGCGGCAGGACGCAACCAATTCTAATTCTGTAATTCTGGGGACAGTATACTTAATTCAGTCGTTCTTGGTTATGATTGTATTCTGGGGACAGTATACCCCAATTTTGCATAAAAGTTCGGCCTCAATCCCTGAAAGGCACGCCATTCAAGGGGCTGGAGCCGCATCCGTCCGTTTTATGGTTTTAACCTTTGGTGAAAACTTGGTACAGATGCTCGGGCGCTCCAAACGCAAGTATAGCAAGGCGTTCAGGTCGCACAGGCGAATTTTTATGCAAAATTGGGGTATACTGTCCCCAGAACTCACAGCTTTGAAACCACGAGGCGCGCAAGCTTGACGAGGGCCTGCATGCCGTCCGAGCGCTTTGCGGCGCTCGACGCAAGGTCGTAAGCGATAATCCGGACGTAGCGAGTGCCCTGCCAAAATTCTGCATAGCCGGGATATATCGCGCCCGCTGTGCCCACATCCAGCGACCGTGCGGCCGCACTCACACTTTCATTGTGGAGCTCTCGCGCCTGTTCGGCGGCAGCCATATCATAGACCTCGACGGTCGCGGTCACATCGAGTCCGCCATACACGTGCTCGAGCACCGTCAGCGCTTGAACCCCATTCTCCAAGAAATATTCAGCGCCGCCGTTGAGGTACAGGTAGAGGTTGTCGCGACCATATTCGTGCGTCTCCGTGACACGCCAGCCGCTCCCGGCGGTAGCGCAGCCCAGAAACAAACATGTGAACAGCGACAGCGCGTTACGGGAAATCACGTGGTCAGTTCCTTTTCCAATCCATTTATCGCCGCATCTCCTAACCGCTTCTATCCCCCTATCTCCAATACCTCAATCCGCTCGGGCTCATTTGCACCGAGCCCCCGTTGGCCGGAAGCTGCAAGGTAAGAACACTGGACCGTATCCACGCCGCGAGCAGCACGGAGACCGTTGAGGATATCGAGTCCGACCGTGTCCGCGGCCACCGGGTCCTCAGCCACGATCAGCGCATTGTACCGCTCGTGGTAACGGGGGTCGTCGCCGGGCCCGTGGTGAAAGAGTGGGAATATGGAGTCGCAAATTGCGAGCTTCGTTTTTTGTCGAAGCGGCTCGGCCGAATACACGTCCGGTACGGACTTGCGGCAGCCGTCCGCGTGGAGTGCGTCCACGTTCTCGGACGTCACCTCGATCGAGCCGATGTGGCTTTTCAAGGCGCCGGTGATTCCGAGTATCCGTCCACCCATCTCGCCGAACGATTTCAGGACCGGCATGTTGATGATCACGCTGCACTCCTCGATGGCCAACTTCGCGTAGCGGGTGACTACATCACCCAGCTTTACCTCCTCTTCGCAGAAGCCGACCTGTGGCTTGCCACCCCTATGCACCTTCCTGGTGAGCGACGCGAGGCATCGAACGCCGCGCTTACCGCGGTTTATCTCATAACCGCATCCCTCGAGCTCGTCCACACAGCGATCCCAGATGATAATGTTGTTCTCTTTCACGCCCGCCTGCGCAAGCAGCCTGCAGAGCGAATTGACCAATTCAACCTTGGTGGCGTTCATTCGTTGTCCAAAGTTGGCATTGATCTTCAGCCCCACCACATCGTCAGGCTTTATGTATTGCGCGAGCATCTCCGGGGCGCGTTTCGTGCCGCCAAACTGGCATAAGGCCGCCTCGAGCGCTTTATCGATCGCGTTCTCGTTGAACGCGTTACCCTCCATCATCATTGCCTCACTTCGTACAACGACGACCCGACTCTTTTGACCAGCCGCCACGGCGCTTCTCAGGTCCTTCCCAAGCGCGGCACTGACTGCCGCGGCACCTGTCATTTTCAAAAAACACCTACGCGTAGTCACTTTGCTCCTCCCGGAATTAGAGACCCTCACACAAACTGGATGTCGCAACAGTGTACCATAATTATTTGGCGGGGCCTTTGTCCCTTTGTTAAAATGCGTGTCGTGGGCCGTGCTTTGCTGATTTCTGAAACATACAAGACTATGCCGCCTTGATGCCCTGTCTTGCTCAGCGAGAACAAGAACGGCCTTAACGCGTCGAATTCATACCGCCGTATCGCGCCTAGGATGAGGTTTCTCCCCATTCCATTGCTCACAGTGTGAGCACGTTCAGGCATTCACACTTTACGGTTTTCCCCTGAGTTTAATCGAGATAGCCCAAAGCTTCTAGCCGTTGTTTGATGTCACTGGTCATGCCCGAGTCAAGGACAGGTACCGCGGCATTCTCGCGCGTGAACCTAAGCATGCCCTCGAGCACCTCTTCGAGCTTCTGCTGGTCATCCTTGCGCGGGTTCTGCTGACCCGCAAGGTTGTGATGTTCGAGCGGGTCGGCGGCAAGGTCGTAGAACTCGACGGGGTCAAAACGGCGGGGGTTGTCCGCGTTGGCATGAATGACTTTGGTGTCATACGTGCGGACGCCCTGCAGAATGTTGTTCTCGAAATCCAGCTCCGCATAAACAAACAGCGTATCCGCATTCGCATCGGTGTTGTTCTCGCCAAACAACGCTTTGCCGGGCATAGCCTCGGGCCTCTTCAGCCCGGCGAAGTGGATGAAGGTCACGGGGATGTCTACATGGCGCGCCAGGTAGGCATTGGTCTGCCCACGCCGCGCATTGCCGGGGAGCTTGACGATCAGGGGCACATGCATCAGTTCATCGTACAACGTCTGACCGTGCCACCAGCCCTCATGATCATAGAACTCTTCCCCATGGTCCGCCGTAAAAACAATCAGTGCGTCGTCGTACAGCCCGCGCCTCCTGAGCCCGTCGAATAACTCGCTGAGATAGGTGTCAAGATACTCGATCTCGTCGTTGTAGGCCTTCTGCATAGGCTCGCGCAGGCTCGGGTCGGGATTGCCCAAGCGGACCCGCGCGTATCCCACGCCGGGCTTGTCGGCATCCATGAACGGGTCATGCGGGTCCATGTAATGCAGGAACAGGTAGAACGGCACACCCTCGGGCACCGCGCCGCTGTCCAGCCAATCGAGCGCCTCGCCCGTCACCACCTCCGCCGGCTGATAGAACTCGGTCACCACCAATTTCTTGGGCCAGAATGGAATCTCGGCCACGGCATTCTGTTTGGCGCGCCGGAGTGCGTCGTAGAGCGACAGTTTCGACGCGGACAGCGTCGCGCCGAAATAGTACACATCCGGTTTGAGGTCTGTATAGTCCACGAATCCCTGGCCGAAGTTGAAAATGTTCATGATGTGCGGGTTGTTTGAAAACCCCTTCGTATGGTACCCGCCTTCGTACAACACCTCGGCCACAGTTTGGATATCGTCCGGCAAATGGGAGACCTTCGACGTGGCCGTGTGCGTTTCCGGGTACAAGCCCGAGAAAAGCGTTGCGAAACTCGGCTTGGTCCACGTCGACTGCGCGAAGCAGTTCGTGAACAGCACCGCATCGTGTCTAAATGCGGCCAGTTGGGGTGTTTTGGCCACCGCAGCGTCGGAATAGAGGGCCAGATAATCGGCACGGAGCGCATCGACGACCACGAAGACGATATTGGGCCCCGTGGCCTGCATTTTCGGAGCAAACGCCACAGCCGCTTCCGCGTCCGGTCTCAGGACCGCGCTTAACGCGCCGCCAACAGCGATAAGTGCCAAGTACGCCACCACGCCGCCTGCGATGCCTTTGACGCGATTGCCCCGAATAATCCACAAGACCAGCCCTGCTACAAGCGCCGCAGCCAGGCCAATCCCAAGCGCCGCGACGAGGACCATGCCGTTCTGCGCTGGCGTCAAGCCGTGCCCCTCGAGCACGTCGCGCTGGAATCGGAATCGCCCGATGATCAGCGTGCCCGCGGCGAGGGCGCCACCCAGGCTCAGCGCGAACGTGATCGCAGCCGGGGCAAAGCGGCTCACTAACAGATAAAGGAAGGCCAGGGCGGCTGCGACGGCCAAGCCAACCGGTGCAAACAGAATCCCGTAGACGAGCGGACCCCACCAGAATATCGCCAGCTCGTGCAGACCCTCGAGCGTCCGCGCGACCCAACCCGCCTCGACCAGGCCGACCAGCCCCCCCGCGATCAGCCCGGCCAATACCCCGGCCAACACGCAGTCGACGAGCCTGTTACGGTAATCGGCCACCACCTCGGGCGCCAAGTGAAGGCCCTCCTCCGCTTCCGCCGCCTGCTGACGCGCTTGGGCCAGTTCCGCCTCAAGCTGCTCCTTAGCCGGGCGCGACCGCAGCACGTAGATGGGCAGGCCGATAAGGAACGGGACCACCTCGCCGACCCACCAGCCCAAATGGGCGAACGTCAGCGCCGCCGCCGCGCCGCTCTTGGCGCTCAGCAGGGTTACGAAGACGATCTCGCGAATGCCCTCCCCGCCCACCGACGGGCCGAGCACAGTGCCGTAGATCATCAGTGGGCTGGCAAAGAGAATATCGAGCAGGTTCGTGTTCGCCGCGCGAATAGCCATCATGGTGCCGAAGTACATGAAGCAAGTGCCCACATGAACTATGACCCCTAAGAGCACCGCCAGAAGCAGGTCGGCCCGATTGCCGCTGTAGGCCGTCACCGCCGCCCCGAGCTTGTTAAACTTGTTCCGGACAACCCCCGGCGTTGGCACCACGGCCACGAGCACCTGGATCACCCGTGGGTTGAGCAACAGGAGGAAGAATACCGCCACGAGGCTGCCGAGAACTGCCAGGATAACCACCAGCATCGGCACGTTAACGTTCAAGAGGCGAAAGCCCAGAGGAAAGGTCAAGAACACCAGGCCCGTCAGCGCGATGAAGCCGATGAGCTTCTCCACGGCGATAACAGTCGTGCATTTGATGACCTCACCGGTGTAGCGGCACGAATCGTACAGCCGGTAGCCATCGAGCCCGATCGTTCCGGGGAGAAAGATGCCGATAAACCGCCCCACAAACCAGCTCTGCACCATGTACCAGAACGGCATCCGAATGCCCTGGCCGTGCAAGAGCAAGCGCCACCGCAACACCCCGGCCAGCATCCCCGCCAGTTTGACCACCGCCGCGAAGGTCAGCCAGAACACCACGTTATGCGCCCCGGCTTCGCGGACCTCGCGCAGCATATCGCCCGGCTTGACGCCGTGAAACTGGTCCGGCGGGAGCCCAAAGGTCTCAGGCCTGAACAGCAGCACGAAAAGCCCGACAGTAACCACGAGTTTTATGGCGAACCCGGCGGCTTTCTTCACGCTCATAACGTTGACCCCTCCGCCCGTGGCGCCAGACAAGACAAAACCTCAACGACGGCGGGAGAATATCACACGCTCCGCAGGCGGCACAATGAGGGCTGTTTGACAAGGCTGGCGCGTAACGGCTAACTTACAAAGCGCCTCAGCCGCTCGTACGGCCCATTTAAGGAAAACCATTATGAGCGTCAAGATGCTGTTCGTCATCGGAGCGCCGCGCTCCGGCACGACCATGCTCGAGCGCATGCTGGCGTCGCATTCGATGATTCTCGGCGGCCCCGAGCCACACCTGCTCACACCGCTGGCTCATTTGGGCGTGTGGGACAACGTAGACAAGGCGCCCTACGACCATATCCTCGCAGCCGAATCCCAAAAAGCGTTTATCGATGCCCTCCCCGGCAAGACCCAGGACTATTGGGACGCGTGCCGGGCTTATTGCGATGTGCTCTATGGGCGCTACCTGGCCACCAGCGACAAAGAGATTTGCATGGATAAAACCCCCGCCTATACACTGATCGCGCCCTTCATCATGAAGGTCTTCCCAGACGCGAAGTATGTCATCCTGACCCGGCACCCGCTGGCCGTTTTTTCGTCCTATGCCAACTCGTTTTTCGACGGAGACTACCGCGTTGCTCAAGACCACAACCCGCTGCTGAACCGCTACGTCCCCGCGTTGGCCCAGGCCCTGCGCCAGGACAAAGTGCCGGTCATTCACGTGCGGTACGAGGACCTGGTCAAGGACCCTGAAGCGTGGATGGAGAGAATCTGCGCATATGTCGGCGTGCCGTTCGAG
>CAYRLQ010000041.1:1437-19843 GCA_964425145.1 uncultured Nitrospiraceae bacterium | reverse complement strand
CGCCAGTGCCGGCAGCACTACGCCCGTGCCGGTTCCAACGTCCAGTATGCGGCTGCCAGGCCGGATCGCCAACTCCGCCACAAGCGCGCCCAGACGCTCGACGGACTCCGGCGGCCTGTCCGCATCCCAGCGCGCGGCGCACCCGTCGAAAAAGACCTGGATTCCTCTGTTCAATTCGCTGTGCGGGGTTTTACCCATTGCTTCACTTTCCGCTTGGGTGAACACAGCGTCGCAAAACCGAATACGACCGCCGAGGAGATGACGATGGAGGCGCCGGCCGGCAGGTCCCACAGGTACGACGCGGCAAGCCCAACCCAGCAGGACAGCACGCCGAACAGCGCGGCGAGCGCGAGCATGCGTTTGAGACTGTAGGTCAATTGAAAAGCCGCGGCCGCGGGATTGAGGATTAAGCTGTAGATGAGCAGCCCGCCGATGCTGCGCATGGAGACCGCAATGGTGACGCCTGTGGCAAAAAGCAGGCCGTAGAAAACCAGCGTCGCCGGGATGCCCACGGCGAGCGCCACCTGACGGTGGCAGATAACCGCCTGGATTTCCTTGTAAAAGAGGACCACCAGGCCCACTACCAGCGCCGCTGTGGCAAGTAGAAATACGAGGTCCTGACGAGTGACGGTGAGGATGCTGCCCCAGAACAGGTTGAGCGCCTCGGTCCGCGAGCCGGGCGTCAGGCCTAGAAAAAGGAACGCCAGGCCAAGCATAAGCGAAAAGATAATGCCGATGGAACTGTCCGGGCTCAACTCGCCGCGATCGGCCAGGGGGCCGACGAGGGCCGCCGAAAACAGGCTGAAGACCACGGCGCCCAGCAAGGGATCAAAGTGCAGCCAAACCCCCATCAACGCCCCGGCAAAAGCCGCGTGCGCGATGCACACGCCCAGCAGGGACAGATGCATCGTCACCACGAGCACACCCACGACGGCGCACGTCACGCCGGCGCAAAAGCCTGCCAGCAGGGCGTTCTGCATATATTGGTGCTGGAAAATCGTCCAATCCATCGCAGCCTCAAGTCCCTGCACCCGGATAGGCCCGGTCAAGGCCGTTGTACAGCTCCTTCAAAAGGATCTTATCCAGCATGGCGTCCCTCGGGCCTTCCCGCCAGACCCGCCCATTCTTCATCAAGATCAGCCGCTGGCATGCCTCTGGCAGTGTCGCCAGGTCATGGGTCACGTAGAGCGTGGTAGCGCCGTATTGGCGGTGGATGCGCTGGATCAGGTCCAGAATGTCCCGCTGCGCCTGAGGGTCGATGGACGCGGTCGGCTCATCGAACAGGAAGACCTCGGGCTGTTGCACCAGGATGCGGGCAATGGCGACGCGCTGATATTCGCCACCGGAGAGGTGGCCGATGGGCCGGCGCGCCAGGTGAGCCACGCCGACCAACTCGAGGGCCTCATCCACACGCGCCCAGTGGGCCTTACCGGGGCGACGAAACCATCCCAAGCGCCCATAGCAGCCGACCATGACCGTCTCGCGCACGGAGATGGGCAGGCGCGGGTCGATAGTCTCCACCTGGGCGACATAGCCGATCCGCTTGCGCAGGCGGTGACCGTCGGCGCGGTGCGGCTCGATACCCAACACGTGAACGTGTCCATGTTCCAGCCGGCCCATGGCGTTGATGACGGTCAGGATGGTCGTTTTGCCCGCGCCGTTGGGTCCGATGATGCCGATGAACTCGCCGCGCCGAACGGACAACGAGACCCCCTGCAGGGCCACGTCTTCGCGGTAAGAGACCACGGCATCCTCGATGCGGATGACCGCCTCATCCATGACGCTGCCTCCATTGGGCGGCCGCATCGAGCAGCAGGTCCACGTTCTTCTGGCAGGCTTTTTCCCACGTCTCCGTGCCTGCAAAGCCGCCGGGGAAGTTGGAAAGAACCACTTGCACGCCCTCGATGTCGCGTGCCAACGCCGCGCCTATATGCGTCTCGCCGCTCTGAAGATTATCGATGACCAGGGCCACGCCGGCCTCTCGTGCCTGCTGAATCAGCGTTTCAACATCCGCTACGCTCAGGTCCTCGGACCGGCCGTAGGTGGACACGATGTCAAAGTCGGCCCACCGGATAAACGGCTCTTGCATGGCGCTACAGAGGACCTTCATGCCGGCCACCTCCGCCCCCTGAAGCTTTTGCTGCACCCGCTCGCCAAAAGACTCGATGGACTCCATGCGCTTCGCGGCATTCTGCGCATAGACCGCCGCGCCGGCCGGATCAAGCGCGCTCATGATTCGCGCGAGGGCCTTCACGGCCTCCACCTGGCCAGGCGGCGTCATCCAGTCGTCCTCCACGTCAACCACTTGGACCCGTTCATCAGGCACCCCGGCGGCTTTGATAAGGGCCTTTACGTTGGCCATCGGTCGCTGATAGTCATGGATGATCAATGCCTTGCTGCGGGCCAGGACCTCCACATCACTCGGCTTCATATCAAAATGGCCGGGGCACATGCCGGGAGGGATCAAGTTATGCACCTGCTGTCGGCCGTCGGTAATGTCCAGGATAATGCCCTGGATCAGGGAGCTCCCGGCCACGATCTCTCCCGACGGCCGGCTGCACGACGCCACCGCCCCTATTAAGGCGGTGATGATCGCCAGGGAGCCGGTCTGTCGCAACGTTGTCTCCATTCGATGTGTAAACCTATTTCCTCAAGTTCGCCGTACAAAAATGGACGTTTCTGATATCACGGCCCAATGGTGTCCGGGGTCACATAGGGGCAAAAAGGGCCATGACCACCGCGCAATTCTAACGGAGTCGACACCGCCGTTGCAAATAATAATACCATTTTTCAATTTGTAATACCGCCGGAGATCACCCTCGAAACCGGCTAAGAAGTCAACGCAGGCTTGAAAAAGGGCGTCGAGGACTGTCATTATTCCCGCGTGACCGGGAGTTGAGCCGCGCCTAAGGCGGGCGAGCCCAGGCGAGAAGTCAATCCCTGTTTTCAAGACAGCAGAGAGGAGAAACGCCAAGATGGCTCCAGATTCGAAAAGTGAACCGGACCTTTCCATGAACCCGCGGATTGAGCGGGACCGTCAACTGCTACTTGGCGCCAGGAAGAAAGGCCGACTCGGAACGGCGGGCGTGTTTGCGAGATTGTCCGGGCCCGGTTGGCTTCAGAGCGCGATCACGTTGGGTGGCGGGTCGTTGTCTTCCAGTCTGTACTTGGGCGTCTTGGGTGGATTCTGCTTTTTGTGGCTGCAACCCGTGGCCATGATCGCCGGCATCATCATGCTCAGTGCCATCGCTTATGTAACCCTCTCTACTGGCGAACGTCCTTTGCGCGCGATCAATCGGTACGTCAACCCCGTCCTCGGCTGGGGCTGGCTGCTGGCGTGCATGATGGCCAACCTCGTGTGGTCCATGCCGCAATTCGCGCTGGCCACCGCTTCGTTCCAACAGAACCTCTTTCCTCACATCTTTGGGGTGGAGGCGATGCCGGACCCCTGGGGCAAGGTGGTCGTCGGCGGGATTATCCTGGCCATCACACTCACGGCCGGGATGCTCTACAGCATCGGCGGCTGGGGCATGAAGGCCTTCGAAATCGTGGTGAAATGCCTCGTGGGCATAACGGTGATCTCCTTCATCAGCGTTGTCGTCAAGTTGACCGCCACCGGCGTGCTCGAGTGGGGCAGCATCATGAGCGGCTTCGTCCCCAACCTCAAATTGCTCTCGGAGCCCGTGGCGGCCTTTACCGTCCAGATTGCCGAGGTCCCCGCACACTTCCAGGGTTTCTGGTCGAACCTCATCGTGGGGCAACAGCGGGACGTCATGATCAGCGCCGCGGCTACGGCGGTCGGCATCAACATGACGTTCTTGTTTCCCTACTCCATGCTGCGCAAGGGATGGGACAAGGACTTTCGTGGGCTGGCCATTTTTGACCTGTCTACGGGCCTCTTCTTCCCCTTCCTTATGGCGACTAGTTGCATCGTCATTGCGGCCGCCAGCCAGTTCAATGCCATGCCTGCAGAGGGCTTCATCGTTACGGCAGAAGGACAGACCGTCGACGAGAACGGCCGAGTTCTCGACAAGAATGGGCAGGTTGTCGAGCCGGCGGCCAACTTGGTGGGCCCGTACAATGGCCTATTGGCGAAACGGGCTCAGTTCGAGGTGATCAACGAGATCGGGGCTGAAGCCTTTGCACAGCTCCCGGACGGAGAGAAACAGGAACGGGTTGCGGCCGTGAAGGCCAAGCTGCCGGAAACCGACCGTAGGATGGCGGCGATGCTGGTGAGGCGTGACGCGTTCAACCTGGCGGGCGCCCTGGCCCCGTTGACGGGCAAACGCTTCTCGCAGTATGTCTTCGGTCTGGGCGTGCTGGGCATGGCCATGGGTGCGGCCACGATGTTAATGCTCATCAACGGCCTGTGCTTCTGCGAGATGCTCAACCTGCCGGCCAAAGGGTGGCCGCAACGCATCGGCATGGCCATGGTCTCGGTCGGCATTCTAGGGCCCTTCTTCTGGACTGATGCGAAAATGTGGCTGGCCATTCCGACATCGGTTTTTGCCATGGTGTTGTTGCCGCTGGCCTATTTCTCGTTCTTCCTGTTGATGAATCAGAAGAGCCTGCTCGGCGACAACATGCCCAAGGGCGGAAAACGAGTGCTTTGGAACACATTGATGGCCATTTCGGCAGGATTGGCGGGTTTCGCCAGCGTCTGGTCTCTCTGGTCCAAGACCGGCTGGTACGGTGTCACGGGCATCATTGTCTTCACCCTGCTGACGTTCGGCGTCCATTTTGCGCGTCCCAGGAAGCACGCGGTTTGACCTGGGGCCTCGAGATAACCGAGCCCCGGAAAACGGGGGGCCTTCGGCCCAAGGGCACGAGTCATTCAAGAAAGGATAGCTGTATGCGAATACACTTGTGGGTTCTCTGCGCTGTGGTACTGGGCTTGGCACATGCCGGATTTGCAGAGTTTGCGTTCGAGGACAACGGCACAACACTCACCATCCTCGAGGATGGCGCAAAGGTCTTGTGTTACAACTACGGCCGGGTGGACCCGCCCGAGGGCGTCGACCGGGACCGCTATTGGCGCTCGAGTTACATCCATCCGCTCTACGGCCTCGACGGCGAGGTCATGACCCAGGATTTCCCGCCGGACCATTACCACCACCGCGGCCTCTTCTGGACATGGCCCCGATGCAGGGTCGGGGACCGTGAGATGGACCTGTGGACCATTGTCGGCGCGCGCCAGTTGTTCCAGCAGTGGATCGCCCGCGAGGCGGATGAGCACAAGGCGGAAGTCGCCGTGCAAAACGCCTGGCTGTTCGATGACGACCCCGAACCGAAGGTGCGCGAGACGGTCCGGTTCACTGTGCATCCTGCGGATAAAGACGGACGCTGCATTGATTTCCACCTCGTGTTCACCAACATCTGCGCGGAACGTGTTTTTATCGGCGGCCAAACCACGGATAACAAAGGCTACGGCGGTTTTTGCTTCCGTCCGAATGCGGCGCGCAAGCCCGGCGCCAAGCGCAAGACTTTCACGTTCACGACGGCGCAAGGCGAGCAGAAACGCGACGCCCTCAAAGTCGACACCCCTTGGGCCGATGTCGCCTGGCGAGACCGAGCCGATGGGCCTATGTGCGGCGCGGCCATTTTCCAGCACCCGAAAAACCCCGGCTATCCGCATCCGGGCTGGATTCTACGGCACTACGGGTTCCTGGGCGCGTCCTGGCCGCATCTCGAGGGCCACTACCTCGAGCCCGACGCATCGGTCGAGCTGCGCTACCAGCTTTACACACACCAGGGGACTGCCGAAGCGGCAAAGGTCGGCGAGAGGTTCAAGAGTTACGTCGACAGCGCCAGGTGAGCCATGCAAACTATGTAAAGTGCGAATACGGCCCAGGCCCTGCACACCCCCTCAGAACCTACTACTCTATGGCTGCTTGCCCGCCAGAGGCGGGCTTGCCCAGTGCTTCAACTATGCGCTCGAAGTGGGCGTAGGGTACGTGAACCTTGCCCAGTTCGGCGGCGTGGGTAATCTCGCCCAGTTCGGTTTGGCTGGTTCCCGCGTGGCCGTGGTAATCGGACCCGCCTGAAATGAGCAGGCCGCGCTCTTGGGCAACTTGGGCGAAGGCGGCGACTTGGCCGGCGGTATGTTTGCTGTGGTACGCCTCGATACCGTCGAATGGCAGTTCCAACAGGCGCAGCAGGCGATTCCGCGTGGTGGCGCCGATGCCGGGGTGGGCCAGGAAGGCCAGGCCGCCCGACGCATGGATGAGGCCGATGGTTTCACCGCAGGGCAGGGACGTTTTGGCGACGAAAGCGCTCCGGCCCCTGCCGACGTATTTCTCGAAGGCCTTTTGCACGGTGTTGGTAATGCCGAGCGCACGGAGTTCCCGGGCGATGTGAAGCCGGCCGATAGCCGCGTGGCCCGCGCGCGCCTGGACTTCGGACCGTCTGATGGGCACGCCGAGCTTGTTGAGTCGGCGGATGATTTCATCAGCCCGGACCGACCGGTCTTCCTGGAGTTTCTTGAGCACATCGAGCAAGGCGGGATCATCGGGCCGGACGCCTAAACCGACCACGTGCACTTCCCTGCCGTCGAAGGTACTACTGATCTCCGTGCCATGTAGGAATTTGAGGCCGTGTTTACGCGCCGCCGTTTCCGCCTCGGCCAGTCCCGAGACCGTATCATGGTCGGTGATGGCCACGGCGGCAAACCCGAGCCCCGCCGCTTGCGCGACGACGGTGCCCGGTGCATCCAAGCCGTCGGAATGGCTAGTGTGGAGGTGCAGGTCTACGTAGGCTGACACGGTTATCAGTTCCCGGCTGTTAGTTACAAGTTGTAAGATAGTAGTGTGGTGAATCGCGCTGATCGTGTCTTGTGAGAGCACAGCCGAGGGCGGCGGCGCCACAAGGCTGAGCTCCCGGAACCCTGGTGACAAACCGAGGTCTGCCAAGTCTCAAATCGCATCAATTGTGATTCACTACACTACGTGTCGTTGTCATTCTCCGTGGCGGCAGCGTTTTTGAGGCGGTCGAGAACGCCGTTGACGAAGCGCGGGGCATCGTCGGAGCCGTAGCGCTTGGCAATCTCGACTGCCTCGTTAATGGCGACGTTGGGCGGCACGTCGGCCACATGGCGCATCTCGTACAGCGCGATCCGGAGGATCGCCCGCTCGACCCGCGCCACCCGGTCCGGTGACCAATGGTGGAGCGCACCGGCGATGGCGTTGTCCAACTCCTCCAGGTCGCTGCAGACGCCCTGGATCACCCGCTGTGCATACTTCTTCACACCGGGCCGCGATGGATTGGCCTGCCAGAAGGCGTTGAGGGCTGATCGCCAGTCGGCCTGGGTGAAATCGAGCCCGAACAAGAACTGCATGGCGCGCTCGCGGGCACGTCGGCGGAGACGGGGGTCGGGCACGTCTAGAGTTGCTCCATGAGGCTGGCCATCTCGATGGCATCGATGGCCGCGTCGAACCCTTTGTTCCCGGCCTTCGTGCCTGCACGTTCGATGGCCTGCTCGATGTTGTCGGTCGTCAGCACGCCAAACAGCACGGGGACACCCGAGTCCAGCGCTACACGAGCCACGCCCTTGGAGACCTCACTGGCGACATGATCAAAGTGGGGCGTGCCGCCGCGAATGACGGCGCCCAGTGCGAGCACCGCATCATAACGGCCCGATTCGGCCATCTTCCTGGACACAGGGGGAATCTCGAACGCGCCGGGCGTCCAGACCACCGTGATCTCATCGTCCTTCACGCCGTGGCGCGTGAGGGCGTCGAGCGCACCACTCAGGAGCCTGTTCGTGATGAACTCGTTGAAGCGCGACACGACAATGCCGTACTTTTTGTTTACTGAAACCAGTTTCCCTTCGATAGTCTTAGGCATCTTGCCACTCCTTTCACGAAAGCAGATGTCCCAACTTCTCCTTTTTCGCTTTCAGGTACCGTTCATTGATCTCATTTGGGGGCACCTCGATGGGCACCCGGCCGCTCACGTGTAATCCATAGCCCTCGAGCCCGGCGCGTTTCACCGGGTTGTTCGTGATCAACCGCATTGTCTTCACACCCAGGTCGGCCAGGATTTGCGCCCCGATCCCGTATTCGCGTGGGTCTGGGTCAAAACCGAGGTGGACATTCGCCTCGACCGTGTCCATGCCCTGGTCCTGGAGTTCGTAGGCCTTGATCTTATTGACCAAACCGATGCCGCGGCCCTCCTGGCGCATGTACACGATCACCCCGCAGCCTTCCTTCTCGATCATCGTCATTGCGCGTTCGAGTTGGACGCCGCAATCGCACCGTAGCGAGCGCAGCGTATCGCCCGTGAAGCACTCGGAATGCACGCGCACGAGCACGTCCTGCTTGCCCGCAACGTTGCCTTTGACAAGGGCAATGTGCTGGAAATCGTCGATGTCCGTCTCGTATACGACCAGGTGGAACGTACCGCGTTCGGTGGGCAAGGGTGTTTCCGCAATACGGCGGACAAGTTTCTCGTTTTGCCGGCGGTACTCGATCAAGTTCTCAATCGAGCACATCTTCATGTCGTGCTCTCTGCAAAACTCGCGTAGTTGAGGTGCGCGCGCCATCGTGCCATCCGGGTTCATGATCTCGCAGATCACCGCTGCCGGAGTCATGCCCGCCAGGCGCGTCAAGTCCACAGACCCCTCGGTCTGGCCCGCTCGCACGAGCACGCCGCCGCCACGCGCCCGCAAGGGGAACACGTGCCCTGGGCGAACCAGATCGCGCGGCGTTGAGGCAGGGTCGATGGCCACCTGGACGGTCCTGGCCCGGTCGGCCGCGCTGATGCCCGTCGTGACGCCCGCCGCGGCCTCGATGGACACGTGGAACGCAGTCTGAAACCGCGACGTGTTTACCGGAGTCATGGGATGTAAATTTAGCTGCTCGATACGACTGCCGGTCAGCGCCAGGCAGATCAGGCCCCGGCCGTACTGTGCCATGAAGTTGATGGCCTCAGGCGTAACCTTTTCCGCGGGGATCACCAGATCGCCTTCGTTTTCCCGGTCTTCGTCATCCACCAAGACGACCATCCGCCCGGTGCGTAACTCATCCAATATGTCCGGTATTGGTGCAAACATCTTTCACTCCCGGGGCCTTCGCCTTCGGTACAGCTTACCACTTCTTTACATTTGTGCTCGTAGTCGAAAAAGCAGCAATGATTACCAATGACGAGCACGGCCACCTTGGGTTACGCGAATCCCTGACGTCTCAGCAGGCCCCTCGTGATCGAGCCCGACGAGATATTGCTCAAATAATGGTAAATGTGTTTGCCGATGACATCAGCCTCGAGGTTGACGTAATCGCCGGTCCGTTTCGACGCCAAGGCCGTCTGGGCGATGGTCGTGGGAATCACGGCCACGCCAAAGGTGTCGCCGGCCGGCTCGAGGACCGTCAGGCTGATCCCGTCGACCGCGATGGAGCCCTTGGGCACGATGTAGCGTGCAACGTCCGGCGGCGCCTGAAAGCGCCACAGGCTGAACTCTCCCTGGCGCTCGATGCCGGCTACGCGCCCAACACCGTCCACGTGGCCCAGAACGAAATGGCCGCCGAACCGCCCGCCAGCCGGCATGGCCCGCTCGAGATTCACAGCATCGCCCGGGCGCAGGCGGCCCAGTGTGGTCCGCTCGAGCGATTCAGGCGAGGTCTGCACCACAAATGTGTCGCCATGAATCGCGGCCACTGTCAGGCACGCGCCGTTAATGGCGATGCTGTCGCCGGGTTTCAGGTCATCCAGCACCACCTTCGCTATGATGGCTACGTCCGCGCCTGACCGCCGCGCTACCGCGCCGACTTCTTCTATGAGTCCCGTGAACACTTCCCGCTCCGCGAACGTCTGTGGTTCATTTTGCCACGTATGCCTCGATCAGAATATCGTCGCCGACAGGGCGCGCCTGCATACGCTCGAGCTCGACGACGTCGGCCATCCGGGCGGCTCCATCCCCTTCGACCGGGGAGACGGCCTCGCGGCCTCCGACGATCTTCGGCGCGATGAAAAACAATACCTTGTCGACAATGCCCGCCGCGAAGGCCGAGGCATGTGTGGTACCGCCGCCTTCGATGAGGACGGAGGTAATCCCCCGCGCACCTAACTCCCGCATCAGCAGTGCCATGTCCAGACCATTCTGACCGCGCGGGATGTGCATGGTTTCGTCCGCTCCTTCAAACGTACGGCCCTCCGGGACCGCCACCCACGTGGGCGCGGGGCTGTCGACGTGGAACACGCGGCGCGTACTATCCAGATAGTCCCCCGCGTCGAGGACGATGCGCACCGGGTCCTTGCTGTCGCCCTGCTCGAGGCGCGTGGTGAGGCTCGGATCGTCCAGCATCACCGTGCGGCTCCCCACTAGAATGGCATCCACTTCGTTTCGCAGTTGGTGGACCATCCGCCGAGACGCTTCGCCGGTGACCCACCGGGAATCGCCGGTACGCGTGGCAATCTTGCCGTCGAGTGACATGCCGCACTTGGCAATCACAAACGGCAGCCTCGTCGTGATATATTTGATGAATACTTCATTGAGCCGGCGTGCTTCCTCTTTGAGCAAACCCACCTCGACCGCGATGCCGGCCTTGCGCAGTTGGGCAATACCGTGGCCCGACACTTCTGGATTCGGGTCTTCCATCGCCACCACGACACGCGCCGGATTGCGCTCAATGATCAGGTCCGCGCAGGGCGGCGTTTTGCCGTGGAAACAGCATGGCTCGAGACTCACGTAGAGTGTCGCGCCCGCGACATCGCCTGCCGCCAGGATCGCATTGACCTCGGCATGCGGCGCACCCGCCTTTTCATGGAATCCTTCGCCAATGACCCGGTCGTCCCGCACCACCACGCACCCCACCATGGGATTCGGACTCGTGCGGCCCCGGCCACGCGCCGCGAGGTCCAGTGCCCGCTGCATATGTCCCCGGTCGTTACCCATAACAAAACGTCCCGAAAGACATACACACTTCGGGACGCACCTCGAATCTTCGCGCAACCTTCTCCCATCCGGTCTATACCGTCGGCCCCGGAATTGCACCGGGTCTGCGCCGAAGCACTGGTGAGGCTTACCGATAGGCAAGCATGCCTCTTCGCCGCTCGCGGGCTGTCACCGCCGGCTGGGAATTCCACCCTGTCCCGAAGGTCTATGTCTTATCTAAAGTGCGGCTTGCCAATGGACAAACGCACCTTACACTCGCTCAATCTGAAATGTTAGCACTTCAACCCAGTCCCAGTCAATCCAGGGCAGGTACCGCCTCCATGGCATTCTTTTCACCGCAGGCTTCCGTAAGATTGTGGAGGTCCTTTTCCCACCAAGCTATTCCGGTACGGTTGCGTCAACTCGGTGCGCACACCAGGTTGTACTGCAGGCCGTACGCGCAACCTGCAACTGCTGAAAAAATTTGCGGTTTGTAGAATGCTTTGGGTATACTTTGTCGCTTGTATGTTTGGACAAGTTTCTGTACCGCTGTGTGGGGGGCCTTGAACTATAGCAGGCGCGCTTTAAGGGCGATGGCCTGCGGCGAGATGAGTACCGCGGGCGTATTGAGAAAATCAACTTGAGTGAGGCTTTTCCCCAGGCAACCGACAACTTAAGAATGTAACGAGGCCGTTGAATGCCCCGGAGTATGACAGGGTTTGGGAAAGCGTCACGAGAGTTTGACGGGGACGTCGTCACCGTCGAGCTGAGCGCCGTGAACCGCCGCTTTCTGGACTGCGTCATGCACCTGCCGAGCGCTTGGCTGGCCATTGAGCCGGCTGTTAAGGAGTCGATTCGGAGGCATGTGACCCGGGGGCGGTTGAACGTGTGGGTGGGCCGCAAACAGGGCGGCAGCTCAGGGCGGCAAGTGAGATTCGATCCGGTGATCGCGCGGCAGTATGTTGAGGCGGCGGGTGAGTTGAGCCATCTGCTGGGAACCAATGAGACGTTGTCGCTGGATGTGCTGGCGCAATTGGATGGCGTGTTTTACCAAGAGAACCTCGAGGAGGACCTCCAAAGAGCTGAAGCGGTTGTGGTGGAGGCGCTCGAGGAGGCGCTGGACGCGCTGAACGGTATGCGCGCGGCCGAAGGCGAGGTGCTGGCGGAAGACCTGAGGCGCCGGATCGAACTACTGCGCCAGGGAGTGGACAGCGTCGAGCTGCGGTTGCCGGAACTCGAGGAGCTTTATGCGGCCCGCTTGCGTACGCGCCTGGACGAGTTGAAGGCGGACACGGAGATTGCTGAGGAGCGGCTCGCGATAGAACTGGCGCTGCTGGCGGAAAAAAGCGATGTGACGGAGGAAGTGGTTCGGCTCAAGGCGCACATGGACCACGCGCTGGAATTGCTGGAAAAAGACGAGCCGGTGGGCCGTGAGTTGAATTTCCTGGCGCAGGAGCTCCAGCGCGAGGTGAACACGCTGAGCGCGAAAGTGCGCGATGGTGACGTGTGCCGGCAAGTGCTGCGCATGAAGGCGGAAGTGGAAAGGTTCCGCGAGCAGACGCAAAACATCGAGTAAGGACAGGCCGTGGCAAACCAGGCAACCCTGTTTGTGGTCTCGGCGCCATCGGGTGCGGGGAAGCGCACAGTGCTCAAGCTGGTGCTCGCACGAGACGCCGGCCTCGAGTACGCGGTGTCGGCGACGACCAGGCGGGCGCGGCCGGGGGAGGTGAACGGCAGGGATTACGTGTTCCTGGATGTGGGGGAGTTTCGGCGGCGGGTGGATGGAGAACAGTTTGTGGAATGGGCCGAGGTCCACGGCAATCTATACGGGACCTTACGTGAGGAGTTGGCGCGCCGGTTGCCTTCGGGCAAAGACGTGGTGCTCGAGGTCGACGTTCAGGGAATGCGCAACCTCAAGGCGCTGCGCAATGATCTCGTCACGGTCTTTATCATGCCGCCATCGTTCGAAGAACTCAAGACACGCATGCGAAAGCGGGCCGCGAACGATGAGGCAAACATAGCGTTGCGGCTCGAGAACGCGCGCGAGGAAATGGCCGCAAGGCATGAATATGACTACATAATAGTTAATGACGTTGTAGAGGAGGCCGTTGAGGACATGCTGGCCATTGTGCGGGCGCAACGGCGCCGGTCTACGCGGCAACGATAGAGGAATGGGCGAGTATGAAGGACTTTTCTGTGGAAGACCTGCGTGACAAGGCCGATAGCCTGTACCGGCTGGTGATCGTGGCCGCGCGGCGGGCAAACCAGCTTACCAAAACCGAGCCGCACTCGCTGATAGGCGGCCGCTCGGAGAAACCGACGATTGTCGCGCTCAGGGAAATCATGGAGGGCAAGCTGGGCTACGCGACGGGCGAAGACAATGAGGCCGATTTTATGGAATAAGGAGGTCGTACTGGGCGTAACGGGCTCCATTGCGGCCTACAAGGCCTGCGAGATCGCGTCGCGCTTGGCCGAGCTGGGCGCGCGCATCACGCCGGTGCTGACGCGGGCAGCGCAGCAGTTCATAGGAGCGGCCAGCCTCGAGGCAATTACGCGACGGCGTGCGATCACGGAGTTGTTTGCCCCATATCAGAATGAAGAGCTCGAGCACATCGCCGCAGCGGCGCGTGCGGACCTGTTTCTGATCGCCCCGGCCACGGCGGACATCCTCGCGAAGGCCGCGCTGGGTATAGCCGATGACTGGCTCAGCACAGCGCTGCTGGCGACGCGCGCGCCGATCTTGTTCGCGCCAGCCATGAACAGCAACATGTACTCCCACCCCGCAACGCAGGCAAACATCGACACGCTGCGTATGCGCGGTTGTTTCTTTGCGGGGCCGGAATCGGGACGGTTGGCGTCCGGGGCCGAGGGCATCGGCCGGATGATCGACCCGGTGAAGATCATCGACGCGGCGATGCCGCTGCTGTGGGCAAGGAAGGAGCTGGCGGGGAGGCGGGTGCTGATTACCAGCGGCGGAAGCCGCGAGCCTATCGACCTGGTGCGGTTCATCGGCAATCGATCGTCGGGTAAGATGGGCCGCGCGATCGCGGTGGCGGCGCTGGCCCGGGGGGCGGCGGTGACGGTGGTCAGCGGCCCGGCTGAGGTGCCGCTGCCATACGGCCTGAAGGTCGTCCGGGTGGAAACCGCGCGCGATATGGCCGAGGTCGTGGTGCCATTGGCGCAGGATGCGGACGTAGTGATTGGCGCCGCGGCCGTGGCGGATTACCGCGTGGAGCATCCGGGTGCGAAAAAGCACAAGCGCACCGGGAGACCTCTAACGCTGACGCTCGTCGAGAACCCGGACATGCTCGCCGAGATTGGTGCGGCCAAACGCCCCGGGCAAGTTCTCGTGGGGTTTGCAGCCGAGACGCAAGACCTTATCGAGAATGCCTCTGCCAAGCTGGCCGAGAAGCACCTCGACCTCATCGTGGCCAATGAAGTGGGCACCCCTGAGTCCGGCTTCGGCACCGACACCGTAAAGGCCAGTTTCGTAGGTCCGAGCGGCGTGCTGGAAGAATTTCCCCTTATATCGAAGGAAGAGCTCGCCGGAAAACTCATCGATCAGATTGTTTCCCTGCTGGGCTAGTGACCTGACTCTGTTCACGCCGGCCTACTGGCTGCGTTCGCGTGCGTGGGGGACGCCGCCGCCGAGAGCGAGGTATGCCCGGTAGTATTCGCGGGCTTTCTCGAAGTCTCGGCGATCGAAATGCACGTCGGCGATCATAAGGTGAAGTTCAGCCTGGTTCGGCGCGTACTTCAGGGCATTGGCAAGGATTTCAACGGCCTCTTCAGGCTCCCGTCTTGTGAGGCACAACCGGGCGCGCGCCAGCGCAATCTGTGTCAGATAATACCGCGCGTTGTAGTCATCGGGGTCGATCTCGAGCGACTCGATGAATAGCTGTGCGGGTCGTTCACCGACGAAGCCACCGTAATACTGCCTGAGCGCGATCAGATCATGGGCCTTGGCGCGTGTGCGGCGGTCGATGCGCTCGAGCACGGCCTGTGCCTCGCCCGGTTCGAGGCCGCCGACCTTAAGGATGGCCGTTGGACCCTCGAAATAGGGGATGATCGCGTCGAGGGTCTCCGGAACGCGGCGCTCATAAACAAGTTTCGGGGCAAGGAACTCGGCCCAGGGCCGGTCGTCGACCATGACGTGACCGCCTTGGGCGTAGGCGTCGATGTTCGCCTTGCCCATGAAGAATAACGTGAGCACCTCGGGAACGTCGCGCAGGCCCACCTCGGCCAAGGCCGCGGCGACGGCGGGCCGGGCCAGTCGGTCACGCACGCGCGCGTAGTCGATGTAGAGTGGCTGGTCCGAACCGACGATGAACAGGTCGGCGTTGAGGAACCATGCGCAGTACTCCGGAAACACCTGCGTGAACGTGTACACCAGGGACTGGACGATCTCGGCGTTGAGGCTATGCAGCGGCACCCACTGCGAGACCAGCCCGCCCGGAGCCAGGCGGCGCAGGCATAACTCGTAGTACTCCCGGGCGTAGAAGGTCGAGACGCCCGCCAGGGCCAACGGCATCGGCTCGAAGGTAATCACATCGTACTTGTTTGCAGTGGTCAGGAGGAAGTTGCGTCCGTCGTCCACGATAAAATGGATATTGGGATTGTTGGCGACATCAAAATTGTCGGTCGAGAACAACGGCGCGGCATCGAGCACATCGCGCGCTATCTCGACCGCGTCGATCCGGTCGAAGTCCCAAAGCCCCAGCGTGCCGGCCGTGATGCCGGACCCAAAGCACATGAACAGCACCTGCCGCGGCTCGCGGTCGAAGAGCATCGGCAACACCCCTTGAAACCGGTTCATCTTGACACCTTTTTCGATGGATGCCGTGGCCGGGACGGCGTTGATCCACAGCGTCCGGTCCGAGCCGGGCCGCGCGTCTGCCGGTTCGGAGACCAGCACAGTCGCCTCGACGCCTTCGCGGTAATGGACGATGTTGTGATCCTTGGGCACGTAGCCGGCGTTCAGGGCGCGGCAGACATCATCTGGCACGGCCAGACCGTACACCAGCCCCATCGTGGCGGCCCCCGCGACGATAGCCACGCCTTTAAGCAGCCGCAAGCGCAGTGGGCTCGCCAAGACCAGAACCATACCCACGGCAAAGAGCGTTACGGCGAGCAGTACGAGCCCCCGATGCGTGCCCAAGAGTGGAATCAGGAGGTATCCGCCGGCGAGTGAGCCGGCTACGCCGCCGAAGGTATTGACGCTGTAGAGTCGGCCCACGTCGCGACCAAGCTTCGGCCGCCCGACAGCGAGCGCCTTGACTACGAGCGGAAACGTCATGCCGAACAGGAACGTCGGCGCGAACAAGACCGAAAAGGCCAGGACGAACTTCGCCTGGAGGAGCCGACGCCAGTCGAACCCGAGGCTGACCTGGAACTCTTGCAGCCTGCCGGGAAGTCCTGCAAACACGGCAAGCATCAGCAGGCACGCGATGCCGAGGAGCATTTCGACGATGCCGAAGAGAAAAGTCTGGTGGCGGCATCGGTCGACGACGGCCGAAGCAGCGGCGCTGCCAGCGGCGATGCCGCACAGCAGCGTGGCCAACATGGTGGTGAAGGCATAGGTGGTCCCGAGGAAAATGATGACCAGCAAACGTGTCCACAGCACCTCGAGTGCCAGTCCGCAAAATCCCGATACGGCGAACGCCGCCAGTACAACGCCCCGGAGCCCTGGTGAAAGATTACCAACGCTGACTGCTGACTGCTGACTGCTGCGTGCTTCTTCAGCGGCATTTTCCACGGTCGCGCGCGGCTCAAGAAAACTGGGATGGCCCTGTCCAGTGGACTTGCTTGTGAGAGCCCCCACTTTTTGGGCCAGCGCTATGGCAGCAATACCCACAGCTATGTTGGCGGCCGCGCCCACCAGCGTGGCTCGTGTGTAGCCCAGCGCCGCGAGTAACACGAAGCCCGTCACCGCGCAACCGGTCACCGCGCCGAAGGTGTTGAGGCTGTACAGCACGCCGATTCGCAGTCCCCGGACGCGATTCTCGTCGGTCACAAACTTCGCGAGCAGCGGCAGCGTTGCCCCCATCAGGGTAACCGGCACGATGAGGAAAACGAGGGCCAGGAGCGCCCTCGAGGCGATGGCCGCGCCGCGCGAAGTAGTGAACGCGCTCAGGACGGCCACCACGGCCGACTCGCCCAAATCCAGCAGTGCAATGAGCAATACCGCCCAGAGGCCGATGATGATCTCGAACGCCCCATACAGAAACAGCGGGCGGCGGCTTCGGTCCGCGAGCCGCCCACCCCATAGGCTCCCTGCGCCGAGCCCCAGGAAGAATACCGACAGGACCGTGCCCACGGCGTACGCGGTCGCGCCGAACAGCAACACGAACTGCCGCGTCCAGACTACCTGATAAAGCAGCCCGCACGCGCCGGAGACAAAGAAAAACACCAGCGTCGCGAAAAACGGTAGCAAAGCTCGGCGCGAAGAAGGCCGTTCGGATAACTGATAACTGACAACTGACAACAGCGCTACCCCTCGGTCTCCCAGCGGCGCAGGCCCATCCGCGACAGGTATGTCGGTATCACCTGGAAGGCGGGGTTCAGGGACGGCAGCGCGTCGATAAACGCGCGCTTGCGTTCACCTTCGGGCGCGCACAAGACCGTGAGCGAGCCCCCCTCACCACCGGCCCCGTTGACCTTCCAGCCCCAAGCGCCATGCTCCTTGGCCAGTTCGATAGCGGCGCGGGCGCCATCCGACACCAGCGCGGGATGCAGCGCTGCCTGGGCCTCGGTGTTCGCGATCATGCACCGCCCCAAGGCCTCGAGATCACCCGCATACACGGCGTGTTTCCCGGCGTACGCCGCCTGGCGCAGCGGCTCGAGGGCCGACTTGTCGGCACCCTCGCGGTCCAGCCGGTCGATCACCTGGCCGTGCACATCACTCGAGGAATGCGTCCGGCCCAGGTACACCAGGAGCAGCCGGCGTTCCAATTCCCACCAGGTACTGTTCGGAACGTACAGTTGGGACACGGACGCGTGAGGATAGTTGAACATTTCGATGAAGCAAATGCCCCCATACGCGGCGCACAACTGGTCTTGGATGCCGCATTGCAATCCAAGCTTTTCGGTCTCGACGCGATGGGCTAGGGCGGCGATTTCGTGCGGCGTTCGCCGGCCCTGGGTCAATAGGTCCAGCGCGCCGAGCAGGGCCACGCTCACCGACGCGGACGTGCCCGTCGAGCAGCCTGCCGGCGCCGCGGAATAGAGGTTTACCTCGAAGGAGAGGCGCTCGGGCAGTCCCATGATGTCGATAGATGCTTCGAGAAGGGGATGCCGGCCGTATTCGCTGAACCCCGGCTCGAGATCATAGCGCTCGCCGAAGTTCTCCGCGTGAATGGTGATGCGTCCCTTATCCGTTGTGTCGCCTTCGGACACATACACCTGCACCTCGGCGTAGGGGTATACGCCGAAGTTCAACACGGCCCCGGTTTCCGCAAACCACGTGTCCGTCCAACCGCCCAGGTCACAAATCCGGATCGGGGCCACGGCATTGATCACGCGTCGCCTCCGGCTCGCCTC
>CAYRLQ010000041.1:0-1427 GCA_964425145.1 uncultured Nitrospiraceae bacterium | reverse complement strand
CTCATAGGTGCTCTCCTCCCGGTTTGACCATTCCTCATCTACACGGGGCGTCATAAATAACCCCGCATGTCTTAACCAAAGCAATGCAAAATGTTGGCGCTTTTTACAGAGTAAGAGTACACGAACCGGGGGCGCGGAACAAAATGCGCCGCTACCGCCAAGGGCCGTTGTCGTGATAGGATGGCGCCATTGAAAAACAGGGAGGCACTGGCCCATGCCGCCGAGCTACCGCGAGAACTATCTGCGCAATGCGTCGTTTCAGAACCCGGAATACACGCCTGTCAACATCTACATTTCAAACGCGTCGTGGGACCAGTGGCGCGAGGAGATGGAAGACGTGGTGGCGCGCCATCCGAGGTTGTGGCCCGACTTTCAAAAAGGCCAGCGGGACTGGGACCATTTTGATTTCGGTCCGGCGCACACCAAAGGGGTTCCATTTACCGATGCGTGGGGCTGCGTATGGGAGAGCCACGTCAACGGCCTCGAAGGCCAGGTGACACACGCGCCCTTGGCCAGTTGGGGCAATTGGGACACCTGGCAACCGCCAGACCCGCTCAAAACCGCCGACCGCGGGCCGATGGATTGGGACCAGGTGCGGCGCGACATCAAAGCCCGCAAGGCGCGCGGGGAGTTATGCGAAGGTGGCTTGCCTCACGGATTTTTCTACATGCGGCTGACCTATTTGCGCGGGTTCGAGAACATGATGATCGATATGGTTACAGAGCACCCCCTGCTCTGGAAACTCATCGACGCGCTCTATGAACACAACCGCACCATCGTCGAGCAGTTCCTCGCCCTGGACGTGGACATGATGTCCATCGGCGAGGACCTGGGAGGGCAAAGGGCGTCGATCATTGGCCCCGAACTATTTCGCAAGTACTGCAAGCCCACGTACGAGAAACTCCTTCGACCCTGCCGCCGGCAGGGCTGCCACGTAATGCTCCACAGCGACGGCTACATCATGGACCTGATGGACCAGTTGATCATGGCCGGGGTGACCATCGTCAATCCGCAGGACCTGTGTAACGGCATCGAGAACCTGCGCCGCGAGGTCAAGGGCCGTGTGTGCATCCGGCTCGACGTTGACCGGCAGACCATTGTGCCTTACGGCACGCGCCAGGAAATCCACGAGCTGATCGAGGAAGAGGTCCGCACATTGGGCTCGCCCAAAGGCGGCCTCGAACTCATCGCCGGCATCTATCCGCCCACGCCCCCGGAAAACGTCGATGCCCTCGCCTGCGCCTTCGAGGAGTTCCAGACATATTGGTTCGATGGTCGGGGTAAGGGCGAGTAGCGTATGACCGAGCACACCATCTGTGCAGCAAGAGCCGCAAACTGTACTCAGGATTCAACCTGCGGCATGCTGCAAGGGACAGCGCTCTAATTGTCGCAATGTATGGTGTGTCACGACATAGAGGCCCCGAACG
>CAYRLQ010000040.1:0-20335 GCA_964425145.1 uncultured Nitrospiraceae bacterium | reverse complement strand
TCGTCCTCGTTGACGAATCGGTAGATAATCGGCGTGGACCAGTTCGACCCGCTGGCGTCCAAGGGAACCTGAAACACGATTTCATCCTTCTCCTCGGTTGGCGTGGCCACCGCGTACACGAGCGGTGCGTCATCTTCGCTGGCCGCCAACTCAAGTTCCCTGATCATCGCCGCCAATACATTGCGCACGTTGGCCTGGGTGGTCGTCATGGCATTGGACATCCTCATGGACCGTGTGGACGATTGCAGCGCCGCGAACCCCAGCACGGCCACGACTACGGCAATACCCATTGCGATAGTCAGCTCGATAAGCGTAAAGCCCTCTTTTTGCATGGCTCCCTCTCCTGGGTGTGGGGTCTGGCGCCCCACATTTGAGTCGTCCTACACCTCCAAAAGCTCGTATTCTAGCCCCGGGCTGTTAGTTCCGTGTGAGGATCGTGGTTGCCTCGACGCGCATCGGTCTCCCACGTACGTCCTTAAACGCGCTGGTTACGAGCACCTGCATAGGGTCCACCGGGAGGCCGCCCGTCCATAGATCGGTACAAACCGTAGTGATGGTCTCACCGGCCATGGGGGTCAAGACATCCCGGTACCCACCTGGCTCACCACCTTCGCCCACCTCTTGTCCCTCTATCCACTCTGTAATCGCCGCGATGTAGCCCTCGCCGGTACTATCGCGGATTTCCCGGATTGCCCCGAGTACGCTGCGGCAATGCTGAATTGCGGTGGCGCGCCGGTCCTGGAGGTCTAACTGGCCGTAGTACGAAATCAGCGATTGAGCCGTCACCCCCAAGGCGATAGCAAACACCGCCATGGCGAAGGTCAGTTCCAAGAGGGTTACGCCCCTGTTTTCCATGAACCGGTTACGATTCATCTCTTTGCCCTCCAACCAGATGCACATACCGGAACTTACGTGGCTTACTCGGCATCACTCGCACCAACACCGATTGCCGCGCGACCAGCACGGCCCGGCGGAGTGGACTGATGCCCGGGTCAATCCTTACTTAAGTTCAGGATTTCCATCTGATTGAGTGTACCATCCAGTGCAGTGCAAGGTCAATGCCAAGAACAAATTCAAGTGGATGGGCGATCCGACATATGGGCGCATGTCGGTTTCACCGAAGAGGTTACGCATGAAAACCCGCGCCAGAACCCTGGCTGTGAGCAAGCGTATGGCTGATGGTCCCCTCTGTCGCAGTGACAATTCTTGCACAAATTGACAAAAAAGAAAGGCAGCAAGGCAATTTCGCATATTTTGCAGCAGGCTGCCCCCTGTAATGAACGCACCGTTTCCTGCCGTCGTCAGAGTCTTATTCCGTAACATGTTCGAAACTTACGTCGGTGTTTTGGGAGCGTTTTTCACAAATACGATGACGTATGAGAAGGAGGGGAAACCTTTTTTGACAGGATTGACAAAATTCACAAGTTAGAGGAACAGAATCTTGTAAATCCTGTCAAAAAATACGTAACCGAACTTACGAAATGGTGTGCTAAATACTGCTCAACACAAATAAGGCCACAAATCGGGTTCAGCGCCTTGCGGGAGGCAACCACCGCCCCCGTCATTGCGAGCGACCGCAGGGAGCGCGGCAATCTCCTTAAGTGCAAAGACTTGGCCGGAGCGAGATTGCCGCGTCGCGTCGCTCCTCGCAATGACGTGCTGGGAATATACTCCGCCCCATTGTGTGATCTTAATTATGTTGAGCTGTACTAAGGCCCCAAAACTTCGCGCAACTTTTCCATAAGTTTCGCGGCCCGGTAGGGTTTTTGGATGAAACCCGCCAGGCCCTTGCCCGTGAACGGTTCGGTGCTTTCCTGTTCACCGTATCCACTGGAGAGGATGACCCGGGCATCGCTCTTGATGCGGCGCATTTGGCTAAAGGTTTCTTCCCCGCTCATGTGTGGCATGTTCAGGTCAAGTATGACCGCGGCAATCTCATCAGCATGTTCGCGGAGCAATTCAACACCTTGGCGCCCGTTCGAGGCGGTTAGAACCGTAAAACCGAATTCCTCGAGCATCCTTTTCCCGATGATACGGACTATCTCCTCGCCGTCAACTATCAGGAGCGTCCCACCGCCGCGCCATACTTTTGCGGCCGTGTCCTGTTCTTGAGCTTGCGCCGCCGTCTTGCTACTGCACGGGAACAAGACCTTAAATGTCGTCCCGCGGCCTGGGGCGCTGTCCACTTTCAGCGCGCCGTGGTGCCCGCGCACGATGCCAAGAACACCCGCCAAGCCCAGACCACGGCCTGTGAATTTGGTCGTGAAGAAAGGATCGAATATCTTCTCCAACGTTTCCTTGTCCATGCCGCATCCGGTGTCGGCAACTTCAAGGTAGACGTAGGGGCCTTCGGGAAGGCCTTCGTATAGATAGGTCCCTTCGAGGTAAGCGCGGTCGCACTGCATTACGCCAGTGCTAATCGTGACGACGACGCTCGTGCCGCCAAGTGCCTCAGATGCATTGGTGATCAGGTTCATAACCACTTGGCGTATTTGCGTTGCGTCAGCCTCGATAGCCGGCAGATTGGGCGCCAAGTTACGTTTAAGAGCCACCCTTTTGGAAATGGAAACCTTGAGCAGGCGGGCCATATCCTCGACCAGCTTGGAAAGGTCGATGGGCTCGACCAAAAACTTGCCCTTGCCCGAATAGGCCAACATCTGTTTCGCCAGATCCGCAGCGCGCTCGGCCGCCTTCTCGACGGACTCGATTCTCTCGCGCATGGGCGAGGCGGAGGGAAGGCCTATCAGCACCAGGTCCGCGTTTCCCATAATCCCCGTCAGGAGGTTGTTAAAGTCGTGGGCAATACCACCGGCCAGCACGCCCAGGCTTTCCAGTTTCTGCGCGTGCTGAATTCGGGCTTCCAGGTTCCTGCGTTCTTCCTCAGCCCGTTTGCGCTCGCTCGCGTCGCGCACGACTGAGACGATCCCGGTCACCTTGCCGGCAGGATCGAGGATCGGAGAGCTGTGCTCTTCAAGGTAATGAACATCGCCGTGCGTATCGAGGCAGCGATATTCAACTGTGCTGGAGGCGCGCGAGTTGACCAAGTCGGTCCGATGTATCGTGAACTTTTGCCGATCGTCGGGGTGAATTGCTGATTCCCAGTCGGCTTCCCCGCGAATATAGCGCTCCGGCGGAATTCCGGTGATTTGTTCCACGGCCGGATTGGCGCTCACGATGCGGCCGCGGCTGTCGAACACCAGCATGCCATCGCTGGCGTTTTCTGTCACGAGCCGGTAGTGCGCCTCGGATTCCCGGAGTCTTTGGTAAAGCAAGTGCCTTGACAAAATCCGGGCAGCGCGTTCGGCCACGAGGGCCAAGGTGTTCTCGCTTTCTAAGGAGAAGAAAGCGGGCTTGGAATGGCTTAAGTTGATCACGCCCAGGGTTTTTTCTCCCTCGCGGAGCGGGAAAGTCATCAGCGAATGCACGGTGGTGGCGCCGTTGGCCGCAGGAACGAAATTCTCGTCGCGGGTCACGTCGTCCGAGCGGATGACCTGGCCCGTTTCGGCCACCTTCCCGACGATGCCTTCGCCCAGGCGGAACCTCTTGCCGGGCCACTCGCCCGAGCTGAAAGACTTCCCTCCGTTTTCCAAGGGGCTGCATGCGGCGCGCAACTCCAGAAACTCCCCTGCGCTGTCCATCAGCATCAACGAGCAGTTCTCCACCGCCATGCCAAAGGCTATGGTCTCGACCGCTCGTCGGCAGATTTGGTCTATATCCAGCTCGGGGTCATCCAGTTCGTCCATCTGCCGTAGGATGGAGAGACTCTGCACAACGCCCTCGTAGCGCTGTGTCATCTGCCGCAACGCCTCGGCATAGGAGTCGGCTTTGTACCTGAAGTCGCTCGAACTCATTCTCCCACGGTGCCCACCCGTCAGGACTCACTCAAAAGATTGAGAAACTGGCGCGTTTCGTCACGCAATTGGCTTAGTTCGGCTATAATGTCATCAATAATCGCGTCGGTCAGCTCAAGGAAATTGAGTAGGTCCCGGTCGAAGGGGAGTTCCGACCAGTCCCCTGCATACCCAAACCCCGCCACGCGGGACATATCACTTGCCAGGGCAACGATGGCCACCTCGGTCTTGTTGGGTCCGACATAGGTTGTGGCGCTGTCGAGGTAGCCTATAGCATCTACGATCAGGGCAGGAAAGCGCCATTTAGCCGCAATCCACTTGCCCACCTCGGCGTGGGTGGTGTTCAGGTTTTCCAGCTCGAGCTCCCTAAGCGGACGCCCTGCTGCTTGGGCCGCCTGAACGACCTCGCGGTATTCCTCCTTAAGCACCAGGGCGAGGGTGTACTTTCCAATGTCGTGGAGCAATCCCGCCGTGAAAGCGCCCTCCGGGGATCGGACGGTGCAATGCTCCCTACACAGCATCTGGGCCGCTTTGGCAGCCCCCAGCGAATGCATCCAGAAGTCCTCTGGGTCCAATGCGAACTGCTCCCGTTGGGAAAGAGCGTCGAAAACGGCCGTCGCCAGGGCAAGGTGCCGCACGGCGTCAAAGCCAATGACCACCACGGCGCGGCGGACGGATTCAGCCTTGTGCCGCAGGCCATAGAATGCCGAATTCGCCAGGCGCAAGACACGGGCCGAAATCGCGTGGTCGCTTTCCAGTAGCGTGGTCAGGTCGCTTGCCGAAGAATGCTCGTCCTCAACCGTCTCCAGAATCTTGCTCATGACCTCGGGCAAGGTGGGAAGGTTCGTGACTTCCAGCAACTCCGTCAGAATGCGCCGTTCAATCATGCGAGATACACACCGCCCTACTCTGCATTTAGCTACCTGTATAGGAGAATAAAACTCGCATGCTCGCTTTAACACTAATACTTTAATCTTAATACTACCAATTCTAGCACTTATTGCGTTGAAATGCAAGCACATCACAGTGGGCAGTTCTGAGAGGACCGCGCAAACAAAACCCACTAAAATGTCGTGCACCCACAGTGGGCAAATCCAACCTATCCGTCATTGCGAGCGAAAGCGAAGCAATCTCGCCTTGGTTTGCTGTTCGGCCGGCGGACTGCTAAGATATTCTGTTAGAGGAGTGAATGGGCATAGTCTTTGAGGCGCCTTGGCGCAAGCGGCCTCGGAATCGGATTTTGGAGAGAGCTATGTTAAAACGCATCGCGGTGATCGGTGGGGGCGACGAACTGTACGCATCGCTTGTGGAAGCTTCGCAAGGCAAAGAGGCTCAGGTAGTAGCCTTACCGCCCGGCGGTGAGGTGCCTCCGGGCACCGTGGCGATCGTCGCAGGCGCCGACAACGCCGGTCCTGTCATCGAGGCCGCCTTGACGGTCGGGGGCTGGAACGAGCAGGTGCTGGACCTGCTCGCGGAGGCCATCGATTGCCGTGAGGGGTTTTTCGTCGGCAGTTCCCTGCGCGTCAAGGACCATGCCTCGCGGTTCGCTCAGGCCCTCGACCTGACCCCCGATGAGCGGTCGATCCTCGAGCGCGGCGCCGCCCTCCGCGACATTGGCAAGATCAAAATCCCCAACGCCGTTCTGCTCAAAGAGGGTGTCCTAACCTATGACGAGTGGGTCTTGCTCCAGCAGCATCCCGAGATCGGCGGAGAAATCGTCGAACACATTGACGGACTCAAGGACACCGCCGATATCGTCCGGTACCACCACGAGTGTTTCGACGGCGATGGATATCCCAGAGGGCTCGAAGGGGACCAGATTCCCTTCCTGGCGCGCGCTATGAAGATCGTGGACGTGTATTGCGCCATGACCAGCCCGCGCCATTACCGTAAAGGGCACAGCTCGCATGAGGACGCCATCGAATATCTCACCTCAGAGCAAGGCAAACACTGCGACCCCGAACTCCTCGATGTATTCGTCAAGTTCGACGTGGGCCGGCTTGAGGTCGAAGCCGACACGGCCGACGCAGGCTAGTGCTTGCCGGCAGAAAAAAAGCGATAGAAGAGGTACTCCATCTGCTTGTATTTACTCCGAAAAAGGCTTCACCAAGGATGATTTGACATTTGACGGACTACGGGCCTTCCCGTTGGCCGAATTCCTCCAGGCGCCGCTTGAATTCAGCTTCTTTGCCACGGTCTGTGGGGCGGTAGTATGTGCCGCGCGAGACGCCGTAGTTTTGGGCCACATAGCCACCTTCGTGGTCGTGTGCGTATTGGTAGCCCTCGCCGCGGCCCAAACGTTTCGCACCGCCATAGCTGGCGTTCTGTAGGTGTTTTGGTACAGGAACGGTCTTCTTTTCGCGGACATCCTTCATCGCTTGGTCGATGCCGAGATAGGAGGCGTTGCTCTTGGGCGCACAGGCTACGTAAGCCGCTGCCTGGGCGAGTATGATTTGCGCCTCGGGCATCCCGACGAACTCGCACGCCTGCCAGGCCGACGTCGCCAGCACCAGCGCCATCGGGTCTGCGTTGCCGACGTCTTCCGCCGCGCAGATGCAGATGCGCCGCGCGATGAACCGCGGCGTCTCGCCCGCCTCGAGCATCCGGGCCATCCAATACAGGGCCGAATCCGGGTCCGTTCCACGCATGCTTTTGATAAACGCGGACGCGGCATCGTAGTGCTCGTCGCCCGTGCCGTCGTAGTGGAGTATCTTCTTTTGAATGGATTCCTGGGCGACCTCGAGCGTGACCCGGATGGTGTTCCCGTCGGGCGGCGTGGTGAGCAAGGCGATCTCGAGGGCGTTGAGCGCGCGCCGTGCGTCACCTTCCGCATAGGTGGCCAGGTGTGTCAGCGCCCGGTCGTCCGCCACAACTTCATAGTGGTCGAGTCCCCGGTCTGGGTGGGTCAAGGCGCGCTTGAGCAAGTGAACTATGTGTTCTTCCGTCAGTTGTTGGAATTCAAACACCTGCGACCGCGACAGGAGAGGGGCCACCACGGAAAAAAACGGGTTCTCCGTTGTGGCGCCGATGAGGACGATGGTGCCGTTTTCCACGGCAGGGAGCAGCGCGTCCTGCTGCGCCCGGTTGAACCGGTGGATTTCGTCGATGAACACGATGGTGCGCCGGTTCTCGTGGATGCGACGCTCTCTAGCTGCGTCGATGAGCCGGCGGACGTCCCGCACGCCGGACGTCACAGCATTAAGCGGCTCGAAGGCCCCCTTGGTCCTCATCGCGATGATCCGCGCCAGCGCCGTTTTCCCCGAGCCCGGCGGGCCGTATAAGATCAACGAGGTGAGCCGGTCCGCCTCGACGGCACGGCGCAATACCTTGCCCGCGCCGAGGATTTTCTCCTGACCCACGAGCTCGTCCAGCGTGCGCGGCGTGATGCGCCGCGCCAAGGGCGCCTCCTTGCGCAGCCGCTCCGCGGCGGATTTCTCGAACAGGTTCTCTTCCATGTCCGCGATCCTACCGCAACCGGAACGCAGGAACAACCGACTTGCCACTGCGCGGTAAGAGGTTGAAACCTACCCACGAAGAGTGCAATGCTTCTGGCCGTGGCGGATGGCGTCTTCTGCTGGCCACCGAGGGGACGTGTTCTTGGATTGTTAATAGACTAGAGAAATCCTGAAGTTGGAATCCGCTTTCGAAGAAACAACTCGTGTGACGCCGTCTGGGATACGTGTTGCCGTATGGGTCTCGCAGCCCCCGTCGGGCGTACCGACCACTGATTTAACCGGACTGAGGCTTCGGGTTGATCACGCCCGTTTGCGCCTTCTTCGCGGCTTTGACGAGCTTCTGTGCCTGGAAGGCTTGCGGGGCGTGGAACGTCTCCCACACCAGATAGAGACGGTCCGGAAAGTACTGCGCCATTTTCGGGGCCGCGTGCTGCTCGCCGATGAGGTCGGGCTGGGCAAGACCATCGAGGCCTGCATGCTCTTGCGGGAGTATCTGCTGCGGGGCCTGGCGAAACGGGTGCTGATTCTGGTCCCAACGCCGCTGGTCTCGCAGTGGCGCGAGGAACTTGAGACAAAATTCGGCTTGCAGTTCTCCATTCCCACCGGTGCGAGGCTACGCTCCAGGCCCGGCTATTGGGTCCAGAACGACCAGGTGCTTGCGTCGATGGCCCTGGCCAAGAGCCGAAAGAACTTCGACGCCGTCACTGCGGCCCCATGGGACCTAGTGATCGTGGATGAGGCCCACCACTGCAAGAACCGTTCGACACTCAATTGGAAGTTGGTGGACAGCCTCAAACGCCGCCACTTGTTCCTGCTGACCGCCACGCCGGTGCAAAACAATCTCGTCGAGCTATACAATCTATTGACCCTGCTCGAGCCGGGACACCTCAAGACGGAAGCCAACTTCAAGAAAACTTATATCCGCCGCGGCAGCCCGCTCGACCCGCGGAACCGGGAACATCTGCGATCCCTGCTCAGCGAAGTGATGGTCCGCAATACGCGCAGCCTGGTGAACCTGAACCTGCCGGCTCGCTACGCCCAGACCTTTGTTGTCACGCCGAACGAGGACGAAGCCGAACTGTACCGTCTGCTGGCCAGCTACCTGCGTTGGCGAAGCCCGCCGGTGACCCCGCCCAAGGAACGGGGCCATGAACGGACGGACTTTCCTGGCGTTGGAGACGAGGGACCTGTTCAGGGTCTGCTTTTCGACGATGGTGACATTTCGGCGGCGGCGGCGCAATCTTTGGCCCCATCGAGCGGCACGGTCATTGGCGACCCAAGCTTGCCTCGCATATCGCGCATGCGATTGAACCACATCTTGCTTGCCGCAGGTAGCCATCCGGCAACGCTGGTACCCATGCTCGAGCGGCTGGCCGAGGAAGACGGGCGGGCGCGCCCCTTCTTGGAGCGGGCCAGGAGGATAGGCCGCTCAGCAAAGGAAGAAAAGCTGCTGGAGTTACTGCGTCAAATTCAGCCAAAAGACAAGGCGCTGGTTTTCGCCAACTTCCGGGTGACACTCGAACGCCTGCAAGCCATCTTGCAAGAGGCCGGTATCCCGTTCACGGTCTTCTCCGGCGCCGAAACACCGCAGCAGAAAGATGACGCCGTGGCCACGTTCAAGGACAGCGTCCCCGTGATGCTCTGTTCGGAGTCGGGGGGTGAAGGCCGGAATCTCCAGTTCGCGAACACACTCATCAACTTCGATCTGCCATGGAACCCGATGCGCATTGAACAGCGCGTCGGCCGGATTCATCGCATCGGGCAGGTGCGCGATGTCTTCGTGTTCAACCTGTGCACGGCGGACTCCGTCGAGGAGCGCATTCTGAGGCTGTTGAACGACAAGATCCGGATGTTCGAACTGGTGGTAGGCGAGGTTGGTTCGATCCTGGGCAATCTGGAGGGGGGCGAAGAGTTCGAGTCGTTGGTCCTGAAGTTGTGGCTGCGTTCGAGCGACTCCGCTGAGCTGGACGCTGCGTTCGACGAGCTGGGCGAGTCGCTTCTTGAGGCGCAACACCAGTACCTGGCGGCCAAAGAGCTTGATGAGGCCATGTTCGGAGATGACTACGAATGAGCGGCGATATCCAGACGCGCCTAAATAGCTTTACCAGGTCCATCCTCGAGTGGCGTGGCGGCGTGGTCGAATGGCCCGAAAGGGTTCAAACGGGCGAAGCCCTCCTTCCAAACGACGTAGCCGCGGCCCTGCACTGCCCCGAGATGACCACACTTTCATACGAGCCCAACACGGGCCACCTGGCCGCCAACCTGTCCACCGACTTCATCGAACGGATCGGGGCGCTGTTCGAGACTGAGTCGGCCATTGGCGTGTGTCAGATTCCCGAACTCTACCTCAAACAATCCGCAATGGATGGTCCCATTGCACGCGCCTTCACCTGGCACAACGCCCGGGTCACGATTGGATCGAGCAAGGCGGCCCGTGTTGAGTACCACTCGTGGTGCTTCCAGGCCTCCCTGCAATCCGAAGACCAGTGGGAAGACGTGTTTTCCGTTACCCTGAATGCTGAATCTCAAGTGGAAATCGACTTGCCCGACTTGGAGACCCTTCCAACGGTTGAACCGAATATGGAACCAGCTACAGACCCCCCCGATACCTATCCCGCCGCGGTCCGGCGGGCGTTACGGCGCCTTGAGACACGCTCTGCGGATTTCATGGCCCGGCTCGAGTCAAAGCTGATACGCGACAGGAGGCGCCTGAAAGAGTACTATCACGCGCTTGCGCGCCAGGCGAAAGAGAAAGCAGCCAAAAGCAAAACCGACGAAGATACACAAAAGCAGGAAGACCTTAGCCGCGCGGTGGGGCTGGAACTGCGACGCAAGCTCCTGGAACTGGTAGAGCGCTACGGCGTTATAGGGAAACTGACGCCCCTCGCGTTGATCCGGCTCGATCTTCCCGTGCTCGCGGTCGAATGCGAGGTCCTTCGGAGACGGTCCCGCAGAATACACACGGTATACTGGAACCCACTGCTCAAAACGTTGGAGCCGCTGCGCTGCCACCGATGCAGCGAAGGAACCTTCTCAGTCGCCTTTACCGACGACGAGGTGGCCGCAACTTGTCCCGACTGCGCCGAATGAATTCTGATTGTGAATCCGCGAGCGTTACACCGTCTCCAGCATCCGGTGGATGGGCGCGTGGGCACGGGCAATGAGGTCGGGGGCCAGTTTGACCTTGTACCGGGTCTTTTGCAGCGCCGTGAGGGTGGCTTCAAGAGTAATGACTTCCATGTGGGGGCAGCGCAGGTTGATCGACCGGACTATTTGGCGGTTGTGGAATTCCGCGGCGACGTTATCTCCCATGGCACACTCGGTAAGTAACAGATATCGAGGTGCATCCACGTCTCGAACGTAATCGAGCATGCCCTTTGTGCTGGCCGCGACGTCGCACAGTTCGACCACCTCGGGCGGGCACTCCGGATGCGCCAGAATGACCACGTCTGGGAACTGCTTGCGCATCTTTTGCACACCCTCGACAGCAAACAACTCGTGGACCTCGCAGTGGGTGCGGCAGCCGATAACGGTGGGCCGGCCGGACTGGACGCCGGCGTTCTCGGGGGCATCGTCGAGGGATTCCGGCGGTAGTAGAAAGGCCGCGCCGACTTCATTGGCTGTGTTGTGCGCCAGAAACTCGTCTGGGAGAAAGATGATTCGGTCGTGGCCCTGCTCGAGGTAGCGGCGGACAACCGCCGCGGCATTGCCGGAGGTGCAACAGCAATCCGACTCGGCCTTCACATCCGCGTAGGTGTTGACGTAGGTGATGACCGGCGCGCCGGGATAGACCCGCTTGAGCTTGCGCACATCCTCGGCGGTGACGCCCTCGGCCAGCGAGCAGCCCGCCTTTTTCGAGGGGATCAGCACGGTCTTATCGGGATTGAGCACCTTGGCCGTCTCGGCCATGAACAGCACGCCGCAAAACACGATGATGGCCGCATCCGTCCTGGTGCAAAGCCGCGCTAATTGCAGGGAATCGCCCACATGATCGGGCACGGAATGGTACAAGGCCGGCTCCATGTAGTTATGCCCGAGAATGACGGCGTTGCGCTCGCGCTTGAGTTGATTGATCTGGAAGGCGAGTTCCGCTTTCGAGACCAGCTCGGCCTCCGGCACGATCCCGGCGAGCTTCACTTTCATCCGGGCCAGGGTTTCCCCCTCGGTGGCTGCATCTTGAACGCGTTTGCCAAGGGACCGGCGTTCTGTCATGACTCGTGTTTCCTTCGCAGGCCTGGGCCTGGGGCCACGATTGACGGCGTATGCCTCAACTTATACATGGCGGCGCAATTATCAGCGCATGTAATCGCGTCATTGCGAGGAGCGAACGAAGCGAGCGACGCGGCAATCACTTGAGCCAAAGACCTTTGTTGTTAGCAAGTGATTGCTTCGCTTTGCTCGCAATGACGCAAACGTAATATCTCCCGCAACCGGTATGCAACATGCGCAATCACTTTTGTCGCTCTATATAAATTACTCAATTGGGCAAGGATAGTAACACCGATGGCGCTCGTTTTCCAGTCTAAGCGCGTGCGCCGAGCCGAGCCGGGCTACGGCAATGCCAAAAGTGAAAAACCAGGCGCGATTCGACTTGCCCATTTCTGATTCTCATGGTACAATCCAGGTGGCGGTGGGAGCCGCGTAGCGAGACGTACTCGGAAAGACCTCCTGATTTTGGAGAAGGGCAAGAGCGCAGGTTAGTGTCCAAGAAAGTCCAAGGCGTCTCGACGTGACTCCCACCCCTTTTTTGTATGGAGATTTGGGAGATGAGGAGATGTTTAGATATGTTTATGCACAAATAAATAGATTATTTATGTATTAGTAATAGCTTCCCCTCCTTGCAAAACTGGGCAAATCAGTGATACCCTCCCTCTTTATCCGTCGGAGCTCCCGCTTCGATACTACCAATCGTATCATCCCGCGGAAGAGGGCCTACTCATGCGAAAGCTCCCTATAGAGTGGTTGAGCAAGCGTTACCTGCCCTGCATCCTTGCCTTAATCGCGATGGCGCTGGCGCTGCCTTGTCTGTGGACGGGCTTGCTGACCGATGATTATGTGCACCGGATGATCTTACAACGTTTGCCCCTCGCACTCGAGTATTTCAGGTCGCCTTTATCCATGTTCGTTTTCCTGGATGGCAATCCAGAACGCACGCGTGAATTCATTGAAGCGGGTATTGTTCCATGGTGGACAATCGAGACTGTACGATTGGCATTTTGGCGCCCGTTGAGCGCAGTGACGTATTGGCTTGATTATCGCCTTTGGCCGAACTGTTTCCCACTCATGCATCTCCATAGCATGGTCTGGTTTGGCGCTGTAGCGGCCCTGGCAACCGTTTTGTACCGGCGGTTGATGGGAGCTGGGTGTGTGGCAGGGCTTGCGGGGCTTCTGTATGCCATCGACGATGCCCACGCGATGCCCGTCACTTGGTTGGCAAACCGTCATGCCTTATTGGCGGTGTTTTGGGGGTTGCTGGCGATCCTCGTCCATGATCGGTGGCGCCGTGACGGTAAGCGCGCTGCGGCTTTCTTTGCGCCCGTGTTTCTGTTGCTGGGCCTTCTATCCAACGAAGGGGCCATCGCCGTATGTGCCTATCTGTTCGCTTACGCCGTGTTTGTTGACCGTGGCCGGTGGTTGTCACGCGCGTTAACCTTGGTTCCCTATGGGGTCGTTGTTGTTGGCTGGCGCGTGTTGTACAGTTCCCTGGGCTACGGGGCCTCGGGGTCGGCGGGCTACGTTGATCCTCTTGGTTCACCGCTTCGGTTCGCCGAGGCCCTGTGGGTCCGCGGGCCGCTCTTGTTCCTTGGCCAATGGGCCTTGCCGCCCTCAGACCTATTTCTCCTTTGGCCGCCGCCGGTGCGCTTTGTGATATCGGGTGCGGCGCTGTTTCTCCTGATAGTGCTTCTGGGCGTTCTGATGCCCCTGTTGCGCCGTGACGCGGTAGCACGCTTCTGGTGCTTAGGCACGATGTTGGCCCTTGTCCCGTGCTGTAGCAGCTATCCCACTGACGGCATCCTGTTGTTTGTGGGAATAGGCGCAATGGGCCTTTTGGCCCAGTTCATCGGCGCCATGCGCACAGGCACTCTTTCGTCGCCGAATCCCTCTGCGTTGCGTTCTTTCACACGGCCGCTCTATATCGTATTCATCATCGTACATCTCATTTTTGCGCCACTTTTTCTGCCGCTGAAAATCTGTGCCGCTGCCGCCATCGGTGGGCCAATCACTGCTTGCATCGACAACGCCCCGCTGAACGAGTCAGTAGCAGACCAAAGCGTCATTATCGCCAATGCGCCGAATTGCTATTACGCTACCTATCTGCACGTCATGAGGGCCTTGAAAGGGGAACCCAGACCGGCCCGCGTCCGCCATCTTGGGCCCAACAACATTTTTTCCGTCCCTACCCGCCTGACGCGGACGGACGCGCGCACCATACTCGTGGAGCCCGAAGGAGGCTTTCCAATGTTGCTGTTTCGAGATAAAGACCACCCGTTGGCCGTAGGTCAAAAGATTGAGCTTACCGCTATGTCGGCGGAGGTAATGACGCTCACGGTGGAGGGCTGGCCGCTCGAGGTGAGATATCGATTTGACGTGCCATTGGAGGACCCTTCGCTGGTTTGGCTCGAGTTTCAGGGCCGTAGGTGCGCTCTGTTCACGCCGCCGGCGGTGGGGGAATCCGCTGTGCTGAATGAATGATACAAGAAATGCTAACAGTCCCGTCTCGCTCGCTATGGGTCGCTCGCTCAGTCGCCATTTCTCCTCGACATCGGTTGCAGTCCGAACGAGAATATGGTAACGTGCTGTTTCTTAATTCATGTTTGGCAGATTCAATGTTTGCAAGGGTTTATGAATGCCGATACCCCTGCAAGTTGCAAATACGTCACAAAATTGACCTTGACAGTCCAACCTCGGGGGGTATATTCTAACTATCGGTGGCTGTGGTGGCCGCGACTATTGAAGCGCATACTGAGAAAGGAAAAAACGGATGAATCCGAATTTTCGGTGAGTGTCTCTGAGCCTCCTGGTCACGGTATTGGTCACACTGCCCGGTTGCGAAACAACAAGCCATAGGACAAGCAAAGTCCCTACACTCAAGAAAGTCCTTACACTAATCGGAGAGGGCGCTACAGTGATGGGGGACTATCACGCTGAAAAGGCTGCAGCACTCCGCCGAGAGATTCAAGAACGTGAGCGACGTGAGCGAATCAAGCTTCAGGAGCGTCTTTTACAGGAAAAGCAATCATATCCGTTGCCAAACCCATTATTGATACAGGTCCTTCCGGGGCCGTAACGCATCCGCATCTGCGGGCACTGCACAAGCCCCTCGCCCGCATCACCTATTTCTTTTTGAAATCCTTGTCAGTTACGTTGTGTTCGGGTAGAAGGCGAAAACGACGCCTAGCCTTACGAACATATACATGCTGCACTTTGTTTTTGTGGAATACGGCGACATACATGACCTTTTTCCCTTCGATGTCTTTGGTCATGATGAGATGAGACCCTCGCTTTTCTAGGTTGACGCCGTAGGCCCTAAACTTGCGCATGAAATCATTGAGCGAAAGCGGACTACCCAACACCCCCCTTTTTTATACCCGCAATAAGTCGAATGACCGAATGCGATCTCGGAAAGGCCGCAAGTCCTCAAAGCATGGAACCAAGTCGGGTGTCTGCGCCCCTTCCAAGGCCTTTACCAAATAGGCAATCACTAGATACTGTTCTTGGTCCCTTTGTTCCCATTCCTCGGGTTCTGTGGGAAAGAAGAATTCCAGAGGCTCATCCGTTTTAAGGGCCTCAGTGAGATAAGCGTTCACTACGCCCTGGAGTTCCTCAAACGCCTTCCGGCGACTCGCCCCTACTCCCACTAGATCAAACTGTAGCGCAGTAGCGTAATGCTTTTTCCCAACTTGGCGGTAAGAAACTATTATTGGTCCCCTCAGAACCCTGAGCACAATACCCATCCCTCACCTCCATTGCCAGTTGTCCAGACTACCCTATCTAGAAGTATATACGAAAAACCGTTTTCCCGCAATAACCAATATTGCTCCGTGCGAGTGTCGAGCCTGTTCCATAACGGAACACAGGTATCCCGATCTTGGCAACGAGTGTCTCGGACGCTTGCTAAACGACCTTTACGCCCATCTGAACCCGCGCCCGCAAACCCCCGAGTCGGAGTTTGGGATGGGGTGTTTTACCATATGCGTGTCCCTTTCCCTCGACGTCGGTTGCAGTCCGAACGGGAATATGGTAACGTGCTGTCTCTTGTTGAGAAACTCTATTTTACCGCAGGGCGCAGTGGAGTGTTATCAGAACCGATTTATGTGAATTTGAAGCCAGGAAGGAGGAACTATTCATGGCTAAGCTTGCACTGAAAGGCGGCAGACCCGTGCGCGCGAAATCCGCAAAATGGCCCCGCTGGCCCATCAGCACGGAAAAGGACGCCAAGCTCGTCGCGAAGATCACCAGGTCCAGCCGCTGGTCCTATGACGGTCCATACGAATGGAAATTTGCCGAGGCCTTCACAAAGTACCAGGGCGCCATGTACGGCCTGTGCTGCATGAACGGCACCGTGGGCATTCAGCTCGCCCTCGAAGCGCTCGACATCGGCGCCTACGACGAAGTCATCGTACCCGGCATGACGTGGCAAGCCACTGCTGCGGCCTGCATCGACGTCAACGCCGTGCCCATCCTCGTCGATGTTGAGCCGGACACCTGGTGCATCGACCTGGACAAGGCCGAGGCTGCCATCACCAAGAAGACCAAAGCTGTCATCGCCGTGCACCTTTACGGCTGTATGACCGATATTACCCGGCTGCAAAAGCTCGTCAAGCGACACAACCTGTACCTCATCGAGGACTGCGCACACCAGCACGGCTCGTTCTGGAAGGGTAAGGGCGTAGGCAGCTTCGGCGATGTCGCCAGCTTCAGCTTCCAGGAATCCAAGACTCTAACATGCGGCGAGGGCGGGTTTAACATGTGCAAGACCAAGAGGCTCTTCGAGCGGCTGTATTCACTGCGCAACTGCGGGCGCGGCTGGCAAGGCGACATGACCAATGCGATCCAGTCCGGCGATTACCGGCTGACCGAATGGCAAGCGGCTCTCCTGCTCGGCGGCCTCGAGCGGTTGGACAAGCAGGTCAAGGGCCGCGATGCGAACGCGATCTACCTCAACTCGGTGCTCGAGCAGATTCCCGGCGTCATGCCCATGCGCCGCCGCAGGGAAATTACCCAGCAGAACTATTACAACTTCACGTTCCGGTTGGACGTGACGGCGCTCAAGGGCGTGACCAATCAGGCCTTCTGCGCCGCGCTGAACGCCGAGCTGCGTTCGGGCGACGTTATCGAACCGCCATACGACCCATTGAACGACTGCGCCCTTTACAAGCCGCATACAAAGGCGCGCCACAAGCTCGGTAAAGAGTACTGGAAGGCAATTAACCCCAAGCGGTTCAAGCTGCCCGTGTGCACCGACGCCAACAAGAAGTCCGGCATCGCCATCCACCATGCGGCGCTCATGGGCTCGATGAAGGACATGGACGACATCGCCAATGCAGTGGCGAAAATCGTCGAAAACATCGAGGAACTCAGAGGCTGGAAACCTACAAAAGCGGCCCAGAAATATCGTGCTTTGTCCACATAGCGCCCCCGCGACGCACACCCGGCCGAGCACCTAGCCCGGTACTTACGAACCGGGGGCGTACCGAGCACGTATGCCGTGCCGATCAAATTCGTCGCACGCGATTTGCTGCCACTTGGGATCAAGTCCGATAGAGGCATTATCGCCGTAATACCCCGCGATGAAGCCCCCGCGCCCCTTCCAGAGCTTGTCTAACATCTCGCGCGCGCGCGCCCGAATGCACGCCTCGTCATGCGTTTGCAGCGTTGTCTGAATATCCACCGGGCACCAATAGGTGATTTTGTGCCGGTTCTGGTGGCTGGCAAGCACGTCGAGTCCGTGGAGCTCGGGCTGGTCGAACTGAAACAAATCGATGCCGGCCTCGATCAAGTCCGGCACGATGGCTTCGAGTTGTCCGCACGAGTGCATCCACACCGTCAATCCCCGATCGTGGGCGATCCGGCATAACCGCTCGAACCGCGGTCGGAATTCCCGTTCCCAGACGGCCGGGTCGATGATTAGTTGGCTTTGCGTGCCCCAGTCTTCGCAAAAGAAAACACCGTCCAGGCCGGAATCGGCATAATTACGGATCATCGTTTCCAAGATAGCGTCGATACGGTCGTTAAGTTCATGGATGCGACTGCCGTCGGCCAACAAGTCCACCAGATACTGATCGAGCCGTCGCAACTTTCGCGCGATATTGAACGCAAAGCCCGGCATGTCACCCAGGAGCCACAAATCCGGGTGCTCGGCTCGCGCCTTTCGGACGCGTTCGTATGACTCGGGCCTCGAGAAATCGGGAAACTCGTAGCTGTCCAAGTCATCCAGATTATCCAACACACCTCTGACAACCTCGCCCTTGGAAGTGGGATCAACGCGCCCCCAAATGTTCCCCCACTCGTCGAGACGTTCCCAGCGCTCCGGCGCCACTTCCACCCAGTCCGTGGCATGCGTTTGCGCCTCGTAGCTCACACTCATCACGTCGCTGTCGCCGTAGCTTCGGGCGACGCGTTCCGGTCCCTGAAAGTTCAAGGTTCTACGAACAATCTCGCGTCCGTTCATGTGCGTTCACCTCTTTTGGCTCGCCGGTTAAAGACCCGGTTTATTCCCCCTCACTTTGCCGCACGACAACCCATTTCATCCTTCGTTCGGGTGCACCACCACCCGGAGACCTGCGTGGCTCTCCGACATGGCGAAGGCCTCGGCGATCTCCTCGAGCGGGAACCGGTGCGAGATGTACCGCGGCATGTCGACCGCCCCCGAGGCGATCAAGTCCACCGCTTGCCGATGGTGTCGCGGCACGCACCCGTGCGCCCCCATCACAAACAGCTCTTTGTAATGAATCAGGTTCGTGTCGAGTGTCACGTTGGACTTGTCCTTGGGCAGGCCGCCGAAGAAATTCACCCGCGCACGGTTCTTGGCCATGGCGATGGCGTCCACCTGCGCCTCGGGCGAGGGACACGCCGTCAGGACCACGTCCGCGCCCAGTCCCCCCGTCGCCTCGAGCACACGCGCCATGGCATCCTCCTCGGACGAGCAGATGTATAGGTCGGCCCCGAACTGCCTGGCCATCTCGAGACGCGGCCGCGAGCGCTGCACCACGATCACCTGCGTCGCACCCATGCGCCGTGCCACCTCGATGATCATGCAGCCGACGGGTCCTGCGCCGATGATGACTACCGTGTCCCCCAGCCGCACATCTGACAACTCGAGGGCGTTCAGCACGCACCCCAGCGGCTCGGCGAGAGCCGCTTCGTCATACGACACGTGCGCCGGCAGCTTGTGCACCGGTCCGTGGTTTACAACGATGCGATTGAGCAGCACGTATTGGGCGAAGCTGCCTTGAAATTGGTAGCCCATGGCGTAGTTGATCTGGCAGTTGTTGCCGATCCCCGCCTCGCAGAACGCGCATTCGCCGCATGGCACATCCGCCCCGATGGCGACCCGGTCGCCCACCGCGAACTTAGTCACGTTCTTGCCGGCCGTGACCACTTCCCCCGCCGACTCGTGGCCCATGATAGCCGGCGGTTTCAGCCGTGGGTTGCCATGGTGAAACATCCGGATATCCGAGCCGCACACCGCACACGCATGCACGCGCACCAGCACACTGTCGTCATCGGCCTGTGGCGTCGGCACCTCCTGGAGCACGAAGTGCTCCAGGCGCTCCAGTACCGCTGCTTTCATTCGGCTAATCTCCCGGCGCCTTCACGTACATGACCTTGTTCGCGAATTCCTGCCGCTCCCGTATCATCACCAGGGCGTCCCACAGGCCCTCGAGACCGATCCGGTGCGTGATCAAGGGTTTGACGTTGAGCCGCCCCGAGGCCATGAAGTCCATCGCGAGCTCCCACTCATTTCGCGGGATAGTGCTATAGCACGAGTTCCACGTTCCCCGCACGGTCAATTCCTTGCGCAGAATTGCCCAATACGCCTCTTGCGACAGCATCATCTCTCCACCGGGGTTCCCCATCAGCACGACCTTGCCCAAAGGCCTTACTGCGAGCATGCACTGACCGAACGCTACCGAACTGCCCGAAGCTTCGACCACCACGTCGGCCCCGCGGCCGGTCATCTCGCGCACCCAGCCCGCGACATCGCCATTCCCAGGGTTGAACAGTGCCTCAAAGCCCAGTGTCCGCGCGAAGTCCAGTTTCTTTGCATCCACATCGGCCAGCAAGACCTTGCCTGCGCCCCAGACCCGCGCCCATAGCCCCAACAATAGGCCGATCGGCCCCGCGCCGAACACCAGCACCGCGTCGCCGATAGCGACGCCGACCTGCCGCAGCGCGTGCACCGCCGCCGCCGCCGGCTCCGTCATCGCCGCCTCCTCCAGCGACACGCGGTCCGGCACCATCACCAGGTTCCACGCCGGGGCCCGGACGAACTCCGCGAAGGCCCCGTCACACCGCGAGCCCAGGTAGCTGTAGTTCTCGCACTGCGCGAAGGCGCCGGCCACACACGCCGCGCATTCTCGGCAGGGAATAAGCGGAAACACCGCCGCCCGTTCCCCTACCAGCCCCTCGGCGACGCCCGGCCCCACAGCCGCGACCTCCCCTGCGAACTCGTGGCCCGGGATGGTCGGAAAATGATAGGTCCCTGTGGTGAACACACGCCGTATATCCGAACCGCACACGCCGCACGCACCCACGTTCAGTAGCACCTCTCCCGGGCCCGGCGTCGGCGCCGCCACCTCCTCAAAGCGCAAATCGCCCACCGCATGCAACACACAGGCCTTCATCGCTAAAACCACCCCCAATACTTCGAGAAATCCGCCCAAGCATACCACGCCGTTCTTACCAATGCACGCACAATGCCTATGTCCGTCCGAACACGTGCAGGGCGGCGCGTTGCAGTGCTTCTCTAACATTACAACGCTGGATTCCAGTGTCGACTATCGTGTAAATCCAAACAGACAAAAG
>CAYRLQ010000039.1:0-20475 GCA_964425145.1 uncultured Nitrospiraceae bacterium | reverse complement strand
AACCTCGACACGATGCTGATCTCCACCGGGAAGATCATGGAGATCACCCACGACGAACTCGGCTGCCGTACCCAGTTCGTCACCGAGGTGGCCGATGCCCGCAAGATGTTTCATAACTGGGGCGCCGGCATACTCAAAGGCGGCACGATGGCACTGCTTCACCGCGATGTGTTCTACGGCGACCACGTGCAGGACATTAAGAACCTCGGCGTGCTGATGGGGTTTAAGGTCATCGAGGAGGGGTAACGCGCCCGTAAAGTGGTCGGGCGGCACGGTGCTGGCATTATTCATATAAGCCGTGCTTGCAGACGGCGGTTCGTCCGTATGTGTCACGGTGGCCCGTTAAAGACGAGCACATAACACCTTGCCGCTAAAAAGGTTATGGAATTATTGACAAGTTCCGTCAAACGACATAAGGCAATGGCAAGGGCCTGCCCTGGCCGCATTTCCCAGCACGCTCAATTGGGATTGCCTGGTCTGTTCTCGATATGCGCCAAGCAAGGACTGAGCCGAGGCGTCAGGAGCGATGCGGATGGGCTCCTGGCAGGCTTTTCACTGCCCCGCAGCTACCTCACATGCCGGGACGATAGAGGATGACGGAGAATTCACGGTCTTCGTCCCGGCCATATCGTTCCTCTTCCGAGTACCGTCGTGCCCAGGCTTTGACCTTGGGCAGGTCATACGACGGGCCGTATACTTGGGCCGGATCGGGGAAGAGTTCATCTATATCGATATCTGCGGCGCCATCTTTCGCATCCTTCGCGCACTCCACATCGACGGTGGCGCGGCGAAAGGATTCGCCCGAGAGCCTGGTTGCGTTCTCCATGTGGCTCACCATCGTGGCTTGCAGGCGGATGGATTGTGTCTGTTCGATGTAGTACACATCGAAGATGCGCGCCTCCTGCGGATAGTCGATCAGGGCGGCCGTCTCGACTTCGAGATATGGATACGGCCCTCCAACCAACGTCACGAGGTGGCGGTGCGTATGACCGCAGATATGGGCGATGATATTCGGCTGGCACGCCAAGTACCACTGAAACTCGAGCGATGTCACCGTCTCGCAAGGGTACGGTATTCGGAAGTCGGTGCTGGGGTGGTGCGAAGCGATGATGACGAATTCACCCGAGGCCCGGGCGGCGGCGACCTCGGGCTTCAGAAAGGAGTCAAACTGTTCGCGGGTCATCACCCCGTAGTCAACAGGGAATCCCCAAGGTGGACAAGGTGCGGCCGTGTCCAGCACGATAAGCCGTATGGGTACTTCTTCCTTGGGGCGCACCGAATACGACGTGCGGCTCGTCGATCGATTGGCCTCCTCAAAGCCATGGCCGATCGGGTCGGTCGTGGTGTTGAAATGCTCCTCGATGAACATCGATCTCGATACGTAGTGGCGGTCGGGATCGTCGGCGATGGGCCCCGCCTCGAGCTGGCCAATCAGGAGCTGTAAGGTCTCGTGGTGGATTTGTTCCTCGCTCGCGCGGATGATGGCCGGGCTTTGGTCGTTCGTGGGTACAAGGGCGTTCAGAGGCGGATCAAGCTCGTGAAGCCCAAGCACCTCAGCCACAGGCCAAAACAGTGGGGCAAACCAGTCGGTCGGGTCATTGGCGCTCCGGTCGATGGCAAATACGCCCATAGACAGGCCGTCGTGGTTGCCGAAGACCGTGTACCAGGGAATGTCATTCGCGAGGCCCGCGGCTTGAAACCCCAAATTCGGATTATCCTCGGGGAGGACATCTCGGAGCAGGCCGTCAGGGTCGCCCGAGTCCGGTTCGACCCACTGCCCGTCCATCGTATCAATGAACCAGCGCAACTCATTGTATTGGGCATTGTCCACCAGGTCGCCTGCCACAATGACGAAGTCTAAAGGATGCCCGGGCGCGGTATCTGCCGCGTGGTAGTCGTTGAGTACCCGGACCGTTGCGTCGAGTACCTGCATGGAGTAGGCTTCCTGGGGCCGCCAGGCGGGGGGAATCAGGTTGTCAAGGCGCACAGCGCGCGCCGGGCTTTCTTCGTCGGTGACGTGTATGTCTGATATCTGCGCAAACCGCAACCAGTGCGCGCCCTCCGGGCCGGGCTGCGACTCGAGGTCGGGCTCGATGGGGCATCCGAGCATAACGAGGCCCGCAAGCAACATCAGAACCGCGTCTCTGGGACGCGCACAACTCCTCAGAACGAAACAGAACATGGCTTTCATTGCCGATGGTCTCCGCGTAGAGAATGTCACTTGCCGCGCAAGCGGAGCCACTCATGGATAAACCGCGAGGTCTCCGGTACCCGTTATGAACCGTGGCATCACTACGTGCCTGAATCGAGCAAGGTGCACGGTGGTCGAAAACTTCCCCATTACAATAGGTACTCCATTGTCAAACGCGCTTTTGCCTGGTTCGGCAAGTTCAGGCGTCTGGTCGTGCACCATGAGAATAATCTGGCAATCTATAGGGCACTCTTTCGTTTTGCGCGCATCACGACGACGTTGAGTAGGTTATGAAACCAGTTCTAAAAACACGATTGGTCCAGCACAAGGCCACGACACCCGATAGCAGGTGTCCGACCGCAATCCCACAAAACAATCCGGGGATGGACAAAAGATGGGCTCCGATAAAGGCGCACGGGATGACAAAGAGAAAGACCCGTGTCGCGTTCAGCATGGCTGAACTCAACGGTTTCCCGATGGCATTCAAGGCGAAACTGGAGTAGGCGCAGATATGCATCAGCCCGTGTCCCACGGGAACAATCCAGAGGTAATGGACTATGGCGCGAGCAACCAAAACGTCCTTGCTGAACAGCTTGGCCAGTAGCGATGCGCTAGGTAGGAAGCATAGGACGCACACAAACCCCCATACGACCCCAAACCAGTTGCTATAAATCCTGGCCCGTCTCACGCGACCAAATTCCTGCGCTCCCCAGTTTTGACCGATAAATGGAATCAGTATGGAGCCAAGCGCCATCGGGACGATCATTGCAAAGTCTTCGAGCCGGCTTCCGGCGCCGATAGCTGCCACGGCCGGCTGGCCGAAACAGGCGGCCAGGCGAATTATGACACCTCTTGAAAAAGGCATCAGAAGAAGCGTTGCGGCGGTTGGTATTGCAATGTGCAGAATGCGCTTCCAGGAGTCCCACACTGATCTCAGTGACGGAAGCCCCCACGCAATCAATCTGCACCGATAGTGGAGAATAGACAGAGCCGCAACGAGACTCAGAAAACGCGATGCCACGGTTGCGAACGCAGCCCCTACTAATTCAAGACGCGGAAATCCCCAAAGTCCAAATATCATAATCGGATCAAGAACCACATTGAGTGCTGCTGCGAAGATCATGATCACACTTGGCGTCAGCGTGTCGCCAGTTGCCCGGATCGCGTTGTTGCCAACCATGGGAATGACTAAAACGGCGACACAAGAATACCATACGGTCATGTATCGCCGGACCAGAGACAGAACGTGATCGCTTGCGCCAAGGGCCCGAAACAGCGGATTCATGGTCAGTAAACCAGTCATGGAGAAAAGGCCGACAATCGGAACCGTGAGAATAAGGCTGTCAGTGGCCAGTCGCTGGACTTTGTGGTGATCGCCTTCGCCGATAGCGCGCGAAATTACGGAGGCCGCCCCCACACCCAGCCCATGCACAATCCCCCTCATTATCATGACGACTGGAAATGTGAAACTCATTGCGGCCAGTTCAGGGGTTCCCAACTTCGCCACGAAATAGGTGTCGGTAGCGTGAAAGGCGACCATAGCGAAGATCCCGGCTATCATGGGCGCAGTGAGTTTGACTAACTGGCGGCCAATATGGCCCTCGGTCAACTTCGCTTCATGTTTGATGGGCATCGTCATATGAACAGCCTTATGGCGCCCCGACACTATCAGCGCCATGGGCCGCGTACTTCCCCGGCAGGATCTTAGCCGAAGTGAAACCGAAACACCAGCAGAGGGTGTCACGTGAGTTCGGTCGCCACGAACAAAAGGAGATGTGGGGATATTTGCCAGATAGGGAGATATCGCCACATCTGTCTACATCTCCATATCCCTCAGATGGCGCCGGCCGCTTTGAGCGATTCGAGCTCGTCTGCGGAGAAGCCCCAGTCGGTCAGGGCCGATTCCGTATGTTCGCCAGGGGCCGGCGGGGCGCGTTGGATTTCCGGCAGGGAACGGCTGAAGCGCGGCGCCGGCGCCGGCTGCGGGACGCCCGCGATTTCGATGAATGTCTTCCGCCGCACATTATGCGGGTGCGTCACCGCCTCCTCGAACGACAGAACCGGGGCAAAACAGACGTCGGTCCCTTCCATGATGGCGCACCACTGGTCGCGGGTCTTCGTCTTGAAGACCGCGGCAATCTTGTTTTTGAGTTTCGGCCATCTTCCGCGATCCATCTGGACGTCAAACTCGGGGTCGGTAATCCCGGCGTGCTCAAGCAACAACTCGTAGAACTGCGGTTCGATGGAGCCAATGGCCACCCACTTCCCATCGGCCGTCTCATAGGTGTTGTAGAAATGGGCGCCGCCGTCCAGGAAGTTCGATCCACGTTCGTCGGTCCATAGATCAGCGGCCCGGAGACCATAGAACACGGCCGTCAGCGCTGCCGCCCCATCGATCATGGCGGCGTCCACTACCTGGCCTTTGCCCGACCTTTCGGCCTCGTACAGGGCACACATGATGCCAAATGCAAGCAGCATCCCACCGCCGCCGTAGTCGCCGACGAGATTCAGCGGAGGGAGGGGGTTCTCACCTGGACGGCCCATAGCGTACAGGGCGCCCGTGAGCGTGATGTAATTGATGTCGTGGCCGGCCGCGTGCGCCAGAGGGCCATCCCGGCCCCAACCGGTCATGCGACCGTACACCAGCCTGGGGTTGCGCCGGAGACACACGTCCGGACCGAGCCCGAGCCGTTCCATGACGCCCGGCCGGAACCCCTCAAACGCGGCGTCTGCCCGCTCGACGAGCTTGAGGGCCGCCTCGGCACCTTCGGGTATGCTGAGATCGATCGCCACCGACCGGCGGCCCCGACCCAATACATCGTATTTCGGCTCTTGGAAGGACGTGGACCGGCCTTTTCGGTCCACACGGAGAACCTCGGCGCCCATGTCCGCCAGCATCATCGCGCAGAACGGTCCCGGGCCGATTCCGGCGAATTCGATGATTCTCAGGCCGTTAAGCGGTCCCATCGATCTCTCCTCGTGGACTGTGTTGAGCGCTACGGAGCGCCGCTCTCAACCGCGGCAAAAAACATCGCCACCGATTGAAGGTTGTCCTTAACGTTTGGCTCCATTGGATTGCCGCCATCGAGCCAGCGGACGAATTCCTCGACAAGCCACATGTTCGCCCCCTTGGGCTGTTCGAGCGAAGCCACGGGCGCGTCTCCGGTATTCCGCTTGAGCTTTATCAGAAATGCAGTCCGACATGCAACAAACCGACGTAGCCCGCCCATCACGCGAAACTGTGAATCATGGCCGAGCGTACCGACCGCGAAGTACATCACTGCCAACAGCAGAGGCACGAGATTCTGCAAGCCGTCGTAGTTTAGTACACAGACGTTTTGCTGGGACGCAGTAACGCCTATCGACTAACCGGCTAGAGTGTCAAGTGGAGTGAGGACGAAACCCTGGTGCTCCAATTGCACACAGTTTTTCACTGCTATCACATACAGACAACGGTTTGTCCGTATGGTATATGGTGGGATTTGGGGCGGGACGCTATGTCGTTGCAACTCGGGCGTTTGCAACGTCTTGCGAAGAGGCCTCGTTTTGGCTCCTTCCGATGGAGACCGAAGGAAGCCGACAGAGACCGCTGGAATCGGTGACGTTTTTGGTGATACCTTCCCTGAACGAGCCGTGCACGGCCCGGAAAAGTTCACTTCGGGGCACGTTGAAATAGCGGTTCGTGATCGCGATAGAAGTGTGGCCAAGCAGGTCGCGAACAGTTGCGGGGTCAACGCCCATGCGCACAAGCCGTGTCGCATAGTAATGGCGAAACGAATGAACGCGAAGCTTCTGCCCTTTGCCGTTGCGCTCGTCCATACCCAGCCGCCGAAGCACGCGGTTGAATTGTTGATCAGCGTGCCACGCTTGCCAATTCCCTGGCCAGATCCGCGCCGTCGGGTCGAGGGTGTCCTTCCCTCCGAGGTACCCGCGTAGCATCGTCTCGACACGTGGCGATAACGGCACGGTCCGAATACTTGACTTGCTCTTGGGCGTCCAGCCGTCATGCGGCGTCACGCGCAGATAGCTGCCACCGTCCGGTTCAAGGTGAACGTCGCACCAACATTGCTGTAGGCCCTCGACAAGCCGTAGCCCGGTTTCACTCAGGAACAGGAAGAGGTCGTGGTACTCCCGCGCCTGTGGGCTCTGAGTGACCGTCAAACAGCCGTCCAAGAACCGGGCCAGCTCGTCATCCGCGAAAGTCCGTTCGTGCTTCACGGGCGATGGGACAACGTCTTTCACATCAGGATGCCCGAACGGGTTGCTTGCCATGACGCCGCGTTTCACGAATCGCTGGAACACGGCATGTAGCCGCTTCACCTCGCCCACGATGGTGTCGGCCGCCATGTGGTGCCGCGACTGTACGTAGCGGATAACCAACTTAGGCGTCACGTCCCGAAGCTTCGTTGCGCGCGTGGTTTTCAAGAACCGCCGGAAATGGGCAATGGCGATCCGGTACGTGCTCTTGGTTGACTCTTTGCGGTTGGACGCCTGCAAATGCTCGTAGTATTCGAGCAACGCCGCGTCAATCGTTTCCTCGCCTTGCTTAGGTGTGTGCCAGCCCTCGAGCAGTTCAAGCTCCACCTGCTTGGCCTTGGCCCGGGCCTCTTGACGTACAACACGGAGCCCCTCGGGGGTCCTGGCCTTGCCCACAACCGTTTGGTGGCGCTTGCCGTCCAGGTCGCGATAATCCAACAGGACGGCCGTGCAACGTTTTCGTTTTCTCAGTGTGATCGTCACTTTCATCCGTTGTCCCTCCCAAAAGAAACGCGCCAGCCCAACGGGGTGGTACATGACAAGCCACAAAGGACGTGTCGCCCCGAAGCACTGGCGCAAAAGCTTTTTTGTTGGAGTCTGTAGCTTGCCATGTACCGTCCTCAGTATAACACATTCCGCGCCCCAGTCAAGTCCCGAAAACCGCGTCCGCCTTTTCCCGCGCCTGTTGGGCCGTTACCGTCTCGCGGTCTTGGTTGTCCGGATGCTCTTCGAGCCACGCCACAACCCGGTTGGGGTTGAACAACAGCTTCGATGTCCCCGGCACGCGGACGCACGGGCAGCCGCGTTTCCGGAGGCCGTCAAGGGTATCTTCGCTCAAACAGAGTGCGAGTGCCATGCGCCGCCGGTCCAGCAATCGGGGTTGAATCAGTAGCTCTGTGCCGTCGAGTTTAGCCATGCCAACAGGCCCTAGGGTGCGCGCCATAGCCAGTGAGAGGCCGCTTGGTGCCAAACGGCCCAATGAACACCAGAAGAATCGAGTTGGCCTCGGTCATTTTTGGCGGTATTTCGTCCGGTTTGGTCCAATGATCGCGCAAACTGTGAGTGAGAGTGAAACCCATCTCGTCCCGGACGAAATCGTCCTTTCCGTATGTTCTTGGTGCGCAAAGGGTTATAGAGTCCCTGATTGTGTCCGTTCGGCATTGTTTTCACCATTTCGTCCGCGTTTCGTCCCGGGTTTCGTCCGGGGTGTTCGCGCCCCCGTCACCCGATGCTGTGAGCGGAATGATGATCCGGGGCGACCCGCGCTGGCCGGTTAGCCTCTGGGTCGTGATGTACCCCTTATCCTCGAGATTACGGATAAGTAGCTCGAGCTTGCGCTTGCTCCGGATGTCCACGGCACGCATTACGCCGGCGACGTTGAGGTACTCTCCAGTGACGATGTGGTGCTCCGACGCGGCGTTCATAATCTTCAGCTCGTCTTCAGTCAGGTTGCTGCGCGAAGGTTTGCCCCTCCCGAAAAGGCGGCCCCTCAGCTCATCCGGGACATGAGAGACTTTCGAGTACGGGGGTCTTGTGACGAACTGGTAATTCCCCTGCGGACAGCAAAGATACGCCTCATACTGGCCCAGTTGTCCCAGGCGCTTCGGGTCGATGAACGAGGAGACGTACTGCAAGTCGCGATCGTGGGTTCGAAAGGCAATCAACGTATTTGTGTTAAGTCGGCTCGTGCTTGCCAGTACTCCCCCCGCATCGCGAAAGGACGTAGCAATGAATCCCGTAAACAGTCCGAACTTACGGCCTTCTCGCCTGACGGTATCGAAGATGCTTATGGCGCGCTTGGCCTGGGATTTCGCATTGTCGGCGACCTTCTGCGGCACGAAGTTGTGGAACTCTTCAATTAGGATCCAAACCCGCGGGACCGTAGACTCACCCTGCGCACAGCACGTCTTGAACACGGCCTGAAGGATATTCCCGAGGAGCATGCACCGCTCCCGGTCATCCAACGATTGAACGCTGACCACCGAGACGCCTTTGGCGAGGGCCAACCGAGACAAGTCCTCGGGAAGGCAAAGCCCCACAGAATCGCCCGGCGCGTAGTAGGCAATTGGGTAACCCTTGGCCTCACGCCTGTCCATCTCGAAGACTGCATACCGCTCGAGGATCTGGCCCCTGTCCTCGGGCAACGCCAGGCCGGCCCACTGGTCGCGCGGGTCGATGACGATCACTGTAATGCCGTTCTGTACGCCCTCCTCGACGAGAACCCTGGCATTGAAGGTTTTTCCGCACCCCGTGGGACCAATGATGGCAAAATGGCCAAGATTCTCCAGCCCGACGACAAAAGACTCCTCGGTACCAATTAGCATCCCCAAGAAAGCCGGCATCACTGGCTTCTTCTGTTGAGGAACAGTACTTTGAGCATTGGTTTTGTCAACCCTGTCAATGACTGCCTTAAGGAAACGCGGCCCTATGGACTTCTTGTCGTCTTTCGTGGCGTCGTCGATGACGATATCGCGGCAGGGCGCCACCATTGTGCACGCCACAGCGGCGTCAAGGATGGGTTTGAAAGCTGCTCCGGCCGATGACAGCTGTCGTAGGTTTGGTATGCCGCCCGCAAACTCGAAGGCATAGGCCAAGGCCGGATGTCGAAGTGTTTCAACAAAGACCCTGAGTCGTCCGCCGAGCTTGGCGCGAATGACATACTTGTCTGCGTCGGTAACCTCTTTGACCGCCGCTCTCAGTGCGTTGCGGAACTCGTCGTTGGTGTGGACGATATGGAGATTGGAGGCTGCACAGAAGATCGCGGCAGCGCCACGCCCGTGTTTCCGGTACGCTTTGATGTACTTCTGCGTGCGCTCAATTGACGTTGCAAGTGAACGGGCCTTCGCCTCGAGTTCGCTCACTTCATGCTGCATGCGGCCGGGCTTTTGCCTCATGTAAGACTCAAGCAGCCCTGCCCCTCCGAGGTGCTTTGCAACCCTCAGGCAGCTTTCAAGCGTCTGACGTCCCTCGTCGTGTTCGCGGCGCGTTTCATCAAGCTCCTTTGCTGCTCGTGGCACTTCGGTTGGGCCCATAACACCGCGCGGATTCAGCTCCTTTACGCGACGCGCGATGGCTTCGTCCGGCAAGTCGCGATGAATGGAGAACTGCAAGTGCAGCTCCGGGAAGGTCGCCTCACATGCTTGGATAAACGGTTCAAGGTCACGCCCGAAGATCTCCCGACTGTTCTCGACCGCCTTCAAGTAGAAGTGCATCTGCGCTTTCAACATGAACGGCCCACCTTCATCACCCTGGGCCAGACACGCCTCTACCGAAAGCGAAGAATTCCAGAAGTGATACACCGTGATGCCCCCGTAAGACATTCTTCCGATCTCTTCGAACCCGTCGGATTCCAGGATTGTGATGGCGTCGTCGATGCTCACTTGCCGTCCCTCAGTTCGCGTTGGGCCTGCCAGATGTTCTTCAGCATATGCAGGGCGATGCCTTTCTTGACGAGGTTCATCAGCCCACCTTCCATTACAGGGCTCTCAAGTATTCTGAGCTTCTCAAGCTCGAGCGTGGTCACCCTTTCGAACTCCGCCTTCTCTCGCGCCACTACGTCCAGGGCATCATGCCTCTCTTTCGCCTCCTCAAAATGATCGGGGCATAGAGCAATGCTGCCTCTGGAATCCCCAAGCCACAATCCCTGCGCGCAATGACCACAGAGGATTTTGCTGCAAACAGCGCACAGGTGGAAGCACATTGTGCAAGTCATAACACCCCTGCAGTATTCACACACGCCCTTTATTTCCTGGACGCGCACGGGGCGGTGGCAGTTTGGGCATCGATTCAGAATATGGGTTTTAAGACTTCGGACAGAGCGGCCGTCATCTCTGACCGTTTCGAGTTCTTCCTCTAGTGGCTGCCCGCTGGAATCGACCGATAGGAATCTCTTAAGGATCTCGAACATGCTATTGTCCTCCACCGGCGCTGCCTGCGCCACCTCCGGACGACGCACCGCCTCCTGACGCTGCGCCCCCACCTGAGCCGGACCCATTTACACCACCAACTCCGGGCTGGATTGCCGCTGAAACTGTGGGGGCACCAGGTGTCGATGCTGAGCAAGGTGTCGGCCCTGCTGCAGATGCCGTGTCGCCCTCGGTCCCCTCCGTGGCATTTGTGGTTGTCAAATCGGACTGTTCCGCCGGGACAAGCGTCTGGCTTTCTTCGTCAAAAATGTAAGTCTGGCTGTTCGTCTCCTCGCTTAAGTCGTGCTGGTCATCCCAGGGCGCAGGGGGCGGAGGCTCGAGAAGAAAGATCTTCTCCCCGAATTCATCCTCTGTTTCTTCCAACACCGCGTGCACGTCTTCAGGGGAGCCACATCGCGAACAGACGGCGTCGCCCGCCAAACCCGAAATAAGCCCAATAGGAACGACCAGGGGATTCGCTGTGGCCAACCCAGCCAGGATGCCCCCGATGCCGCCGACGGCCGATAAGACAGGAAAAGTACCACGACCTACCCGGTCCGCGGCTGGGGTCGCGGAGGACTCGGAAAGACATCTGGTGCAAGCACCTCCCAATATGTTCCAGCAGTTTGTCGAGCACATCGAAAACACGCATCACCAGGTTGAGCAGAACGTAGGTTCCGACGGCCACAAACACCACGGCGACCGCCCGCAAGGAGATCGAGAAAAGCTGGCGGGATTTCTGCTCGGCCCACCCTAAGATGTCCTGCCTCGGCCTGTCAGGGCCAGCCTGGCGTGTGATCTTACACATCCGCTATCGTCTCCTCTGTCCCCAATTCCAGAATGCTTTCCCACCGCCCAAGGTCATTCGAACCCTCCTGGGGCATAGCCGTCTGTAGTCCATCCCTGCTCGCGTCATCCGAGTCCTGAACCATTTGCGATATGCCCTGTGAGAAACAGGGACTCTTCCATGTGTGTATGCCTTCCGCCCTACGGGCTTTCGAATTCCTTTTGAGCCGACGGCTGCGCCAAGAAGCCGCTCCAGCTTGCCCTGCCCGCGATGGCGCCGAACATAGCGCACCTTGTATTGCCGTGGCGGGAACCGCGCGACAAGGCGCATCAGCGCGTGTCGAAGGCCTTCCATGGCGACCTTGCCTCGCGCCTGACAAAGCACACATTTCTCGCTCTTGGTGGTTCCATCGTCGGTGATGAACTGTACATGGCGGTCGCCGCCACACCATGGACACACGACTTCATCCTTCTTCGGCGCTTCTTGGTTCATGATCATTCCTCCTCCGTATGACCGAAATTCATACCGGCGCGAGGTGGAATCCCGAGGAACTCCACCTGCCCGTTGCCCAAGAACCGCACTTCAAATTCTTGTCCGCTGGGGGTTTCCCATAAAGGGATGAACTCTCGGTATTTATCAGATAGGGCAATCAGGCGCTGATTGTCCGAGCCCCTCCAGGGTTTGGCCGTTGGCTGGTCCCGGCGAAACGGGCCATCCAGCAGCAGGTCGATTTCACTGAGCAAATCGGTAGCGTGGGAGATGACGTTTGTTTCGAGCTCGCCGAGTGTGAATCCTGAATAGGCCATCACCGTAACCCCCCCTTCCTTGAGGCGGCGGGAAAGGGCTGCAAGCGCCTGGGCCTGGGCAAAGGGTTCGCCGCCTACATAGGTCACGCCCTCAATTCCCTCCACGGCGGCTATTCGTTGAGCCAACTCTTCGACCTTGAGCCACTTGACCTGTCGGAATGGGATAAACTGGGGGTTATGGCATCCGGGACAATTCATCGGACAGCCCTGCACCCAAATCACGAACCGGTCCCCGGGGCCTAAGACGCGGCAGTGCTCGACCATGTACGCCACGTTGATGGCATCGGGTTCTGCCAGAAGGCCGGACATTGAGCGTTTGTTCATGTTGATCCCCCTCCCAAAGTCTGTTGGAGTGATTGGTTTTGAAAACTCTGTGCTTGCGGATTCGCGCGTCCCCAGTCAGTCATCTCGAATTCGAGGCCATGGCGGGCCAGAGCTCGCTGAATTGAGCCAATGTCACTAACACATTGGGTGCTATCGTGTTCGCCATTGACGTTTAGACCCACCTCGTCAGAGTCTGCCCGGAAAGTCGCGGTCAGGGAACGCATCGGGAAAGAACTTGCCTCAATGACTGTGGCGCCCGAGGCATCGTCCGTGCGGGTCTGGATGCTGTACCCAAGTTCCTTCAGCGCGGTTTGCCACACCTCGGTAGCGCACTGCGTTTGGTTCCGGTCGGTCTTGTCTCGAAGTTCGGCCACGATTTCTTGAGCCGTCTGCAGTGCCTCTTTCACATCTGGGAAGTCTTGTTCAGCCACCGCCGCGTCCGCTTCGGCACGTAGCATCGCGATGTTGTGTTCTGCCCAAGGCCGGTCCTCCGCCTGAAGAGCCGAGAGGTCCATCTCCTCCAAGGTCTTGAGCCCAGCACGCAGGTTCGGCAACATGGCAGCCACGCGTTGTGCATTAGCTTCCGCATTTGCGCGGGCGACCCCCAGGATGCGGTCGAACTCCTCCCGCCATTCCGTCGCCTTACGTGCAGTCTCCCGTGGCGGTCCAACCTCAAGGGCTCGAAGCATGCGCCCCAGACTTGTAAGCTCCTCCTTGGACCCCCATCGTTTGAGCGTCCTTTTCGCTTCCGGGTCGAGCCACATCTCCCGACACTCCTCGATGAGGAGCCTGGCTTGTTGCTTTTCTTCCGTCTTTTGTCGCCGCTTCTCGGCGCGTGCCCGATTTCGGAGTTCGTGTCTTGCCCTGTCCGCCTCACGCCAAAGCCGATTGAAGGTTTGCCACGCCTGTCCGTAAGCATCAAAGCCTTCATCAGGCAGACGGGCTGCGGCGTAGTCCAACACGGTGCCATACGCCGTATAGGCTTCTTCAGCACGTTCTTGACCCAAATATTGGGCCAAGAGCTCCCCGTGGCGGTCCAACCATTGGCCCAGCTTGGCCGCGGCGTTTCTCAGGTCCGCGATCCGTTTCGGGGTTGGGTCGTAGTGAGTTTGGTATCCGGTGAACCGGATTCTTGCTCGCTTGGGTCCAGACATGTGAGTTTCTCCTTTCTGTTGTTACGAGGCCGGCCTGGCATGGCGCCGACCCCATGCCCGCAACGCCTCAATCCGCTCCTGCATTTGCTCGGCAATGGGTACAACGTGGTTCGCGGCACGGTCCAGGTCCTCTGGGGCGAGCGCCCGCCGCCCGTCGTAGAACGCCTCGAACAGGGCCTCCTTGATGACCTGTTCGATCTCCGCTCCCGTGTACCGGTCGAGTTTCATTAGGAGACTGTTTGTGACGAGGCCGTCGGGGTTACGGTTGTAACGCCTTAACTGGACGTTCAGGATTTCGCCGCGTTCTTCTATGGTGGGCAGGTCGATAAAAAAGACCTCGTCAAATCGGCCTTTGCGCAGTAATTCCGGCGGGAGCCGGCTGACGTCGTTGGCCGTTGCTGCTACAAAAACCGGCTTGGTCTTCTCCTGCATCCACGTCAACAGTCCACCGTAGACCCGTTGCGAAACCCCACCGTCCCCGCTGGGACCGCCCATTCCACCGAACCCTTTCTCGAGTTCGTCGATGTGGAGAATGCACGGGGCCGCGCTTTCGGTTATCTGGATGGCTTGGCGCTGGCGAGCTTCTGACTCGCCCACCAGCGCGCCAAAAAGCCGGCCGATGTCCATCCGAAGCAGCGGCATACGCCAGCTGCGCGCAATGGCCTTGGTCGCCAGCGATTTGCCGGTGCCCGGGATGCCGGCCAGCAACACGCCCCTCGGCGCGGGCAGGCCATATTCGGCCGCGGCAGGGGACAGTGCTTCGGCCCTCTTGCCGAGCCAGGTTTTCAGCCCGGACAGCCCGCCTACGGCCGCCAGGGTCTGCTCGGTTTCCACCAGTTCAAGAACGCCGGTCTTCTTAATGATTTGGGCCTTCTCGGCGATAACATCATCTACGGTCATGTCGTCGATAAGACCTCGCCGCACCAAGGACTGGGCCAAGACGGAGTAGGCTTGGTCGGCAGTCAGGCCGGTAAACGCCTGGGCTAGGCGGGCCAGGCCGTTGTTGTCCAGTCGGAACCGGTCCCGGTAGCCGTTGGCCAGCAGCCAGTCTAGGACTATGGCTGTGAACTGTTCGACCGTCGGCAAGGGCAGTTCTACGAGCTTCATGTGCGATTCAAGTTCTGCGGGAATCGTGGGCTGCTGGGTCAAGAATACCAGCGTGTTCTTGCCCCTCTTGAGAACGCGGCCAAGGTTTTTGATTCGCCTGGTCAACACGACGAAATCTGGCGTCTGCCCCATTCGCCCCAACAGGGCGTCCATGTCTTTGAAAACAAAAATGGACGGAATGCCGTTGTGCCGCTCGACAGCGTGTAACGCACCCGCGACATTTGTGGCGCCATCGCAGTTTGGCGGACGCAAGTCAGGGTTGGATAAGCACTGGAAGCCCTGGACGCATTCCCAGGCGAAGACCTCCAGCGACAACTGGGATGCGACCTCCTGTATCGCCGCCAGTGCCCGCTCCTCTTCCCGGGTGGCGAGCCACAACAGGGCTTCCCGAGCCTTCTGGGCAGTCTTGAGAGTTTCTACCGTTTTATTCATGAGTGTCTCCCAAGTCAAGGTGGGTTATGGGGATATTCATCGGAGACCGGCGTTCACTCTCCTCGTCTTTGTTGTCCCCGTTTTCCAAGACTCTTCCGGTGCCTTGCCCATCGGGAATCGGGCGTGGAGCGACGGCATACGCAGACTGGAAGGGCGGTTCGCCATTCTCCTGCAGCCGCGTCAATTCTACGCGGGCCAAGGGGTGGAGCGATGCAAAGGCCTTGCTGTCGCAGACGGCCTGCAGGGCCACGGTGTGCTCTTTGCGCTTCTTGGCGGGCAGGTGGGGCGCCTCGTTGTGGACGTATTCCATATAGGCGCCCAAGAAGGGAAGCAGATCCTCTTTCAGGTCGCACTCCCGAAGAACACGCGACATTAGCGCCGGCTTAGTGAAACACAACGGCGTGAGCCACTCGGCAGACCAGGTTGTCCTCGCAACGCCCGGTCTCCGAGCCGCTGGATGCAAGTTCATCGCCACCAAAGTGTCGTCAACGTGCGGCACTGCGTCCCGAAGCCGGTCGGGAATGACGATCCTCTCCGAACCGACGTAGACATTGACGATTTCTTCGCGTTGCCCCTCGCCGACCGGCCAAAACCTGAAGACCAGGTCGAGTTTCGGGTCGATGAGCGCGTAGCCATCGTAAAACCCCCCCGCCTTCCAATGCTCCCGAACGGACTTGGACACGGGATACTTGCACAGGTTTTCGTTAGAGACAAAGGAAACCTTCCACTTGCCATTAGTCTCGCGGGCTCGCGTCGCACCGAACGTCGGCTCGATAACGGCCGTTTTGCCCACTTGCAGGCCATAGAGATTATCTGTTTGAGATGTCTGATTCATGGTCTTGCTCCTTTCTGTTCGTTTCCGGCAGGGTCGTCAAGAGGGCATAACACACTATCCTCGCCGAACTCCTGCGGTCACGACTACAGGCCTCGTTTGTTCCCCAGCAACGCTGTGACAGTCTCGAGCACGACACGATTTCGTTGAATACCGCTCCGTATCCTGTCCCCCAGCAATGTAACGAGAGCTTCGAGGACGGCCCCAAGTCTGCGGCGGCCGTTATAGCGGCCCATCCAGAGCCGTCGAGGTCGGCCAGTTCTGAACTCGATGCCCCATTCTTCCCGCCAGGAACACCCCCTGTACGGGCAAGCGAAAACGGCCGCTACCGTGCGGTAGTCCTTCCTGGACCAGCCGATGAAGACCAAACGCTCCGGTTCGGGGTGGATGGCGCGGGATGGGCATACCAGATTGAGCCGCGACAGTGCTGGAGGAAACCTGGTCGGCGGCGCCGGGTGGTATCCCAGATATGTCTTTCGATGCTCAGCCATTCTGATGCCTCCTTCCTAGCCGGGATTTTGGGTCGGCCTCTCGGGCGTCATCGGCTTTGGAAGCGCAAGGGGCGTGCCAAGCGATGTGCCCCCGATCTGGCTGTCGCGAAAAGCTTGAGCAGCAATGACTTATAGGAATGAGATGAGGGCATGCAGAGAGAAACGGAAGGCTTAAGGCGTCCGGTCCCCGGACAAACGACCGGACACTTCGGACGCCGAAACCTTGTGAGCGTCCGGCGAAGTAGAGGGGGTCGAGGCACGCGATTACGGACTGGTGGCGGGCGTGATGAGATCTTGGGGGCGGGAAAGCGCTACGCAGAGGCTCGCATCAAGGAGTTAAAGCGGTGTCCGCTCAGGTAAGCGAAGCGCCTGGGGCTTGGTGGTGGGGGGCGCTAGAAATGGGGCGGAAATGGATGGTAGCGACGACGCCACCGGCAGAAACTCCGCGCCTTCAATCTGTGCAGATCACTATAGGCTTTCACCCTTAACTTGCTGTCGGCCCGCGCCGCCACGTGCTCGCGCTACCAAGGCCGATTCCATGGCCGGCTACGCCCACATCTTCGCGTCTTACCGTCTGCCATCACGTAGACACCGTCGCGACCCAAGGTGGAGGACGCCCTTCAACGACCCTTTCGAAACATTTATAAAGCCAAGGATTGTAAGCTACTGCATGGTAGCAAAACTAATACTTGAGAAAGAGCACAAGGGCGAGTTCAAGCCAGCCAGAGTGCTATACACAGGAACCAGCAGAAGGTACCTTTATGACCGCATCGAGGCGGAAGGGGAATTTGTGCATCCGCTACCAGCCTATGTGTACCTAGACCCCGATCCAAGGACGGCGATGAGTTATGCCGCCGAAAGGTCGATATTCTATAGAGATCCGCCCGTGGTCTTGGTGGTAGACGCGGAAAAGCTCCGACGAGAGATTTACGACTTTGGTGGGTACAGGGCAAGAGCACTCAATGTGGGAAGTTTTCTTCCGTACAAGTTTAATCTGGACCCTGATGGGAAGTTCACCGTAGAGGACTACCGCAAGGTGTGTTCAATCGGAGATCGAATCATTCGGACTTCTGAAGAGGACACATGTCGAGAACTGTTTGAGTTCCTAGCTATCGAGCCTTAAGCCATATCTTTTGATTTTGTCTTGGAGCGTCGACTTCGCCATGTTCAGTTTCTTAGCTGCTTTCCGGACACTACCAAGTTCCCTGAGCGCATCGTCGATCAGTTCCTTTTCGTGGTCTTCAGGACTTCGCACTTCTCGCCTCACGCCAATGTCGTCGAATTCTATATCTGCAGCCTGAACAACATCGCCTTTAGCATTGATCACCGCTCTGCGAATACAGTTGTCTAAATCGCGAACATTACCAGGCCATGCGTGCGATAGTAGCTTCCTTATCGCTTCATCGGATAAACCCGTTATTACCTTTCCTTTGTCCTCCATAGTGGTGCGCGCGAGGAAGTAGTCCGCGAGATCTGGTATGTCTTCCTTCCTTTCACGAAGGGGCGGCACGTGAATAAGGAGAACAGAAAGTCTGGAGTACAAATCTTGACGGAAAGCCCCTTCCTCTACAGCTTTTCTCAGGTCTCTGTTCGTCGCAGCGATAATACGGACATCTACTCTAACAAACCTTGTCGCGCCGATGCGTTGAATCTCCTTCTTGTCCAGCACATGCAGTAGTTTCTGCTGTGTGCTGTGACTAACCTCCCCTATTTCGTTCAGGAATATTGTACTGCCATCAGCCATCTCGAACTTTCCAGGCTTATCCCTTACGGCGCCCGTAAAGGCTCCTTTCACATGTCCAAAAAGCTCATCGTCAATTAGATCCTGAGGAGTAGCCAGCAGATTGGCACCCACTAAGCGAGCGTGACGGCGTAGGCCATTGTCATGGATGACCTGCGCAACAATATCTTTCCCAACCCCCGTCTCTCCTGTAATCAAGACGGTTGCACTTGTATTCGCGGCCTTTTCAATTTGCTCTATTACCCCTCTGATTGCATGACTTTTCCCCACTATCTCCTCCTGGAACGGATCACTTCTTTCAACTCTTTCGAGAGTCTTTATCCTTTTCTTAAGACGCTCAAGTTCGTCTTCATCAGTGACGACTTCCTTGGCTAGCTTTTCCGCTGGTCCAAGTATCGAGGGGACTGGTCTCGGCTTGCGGCGACGGCGCTCCTCTTCAACGGACCTTCGGAGATAGGCAAGGCTCGATTGATACCAGACTATGCTCGAGGCTGCCACTGCCGCCAGACAGAAATCACGGAGCGCGACACAAAGGACTACGCCTCGAAAGTCTTCCCCGTACCTTGCCCAGCCGACAACCAACCCAATGAATTCCAGGAGTATCAGCAGGCCGCCAGCGATACTCGTTATGATCGCGTAATGTGCCGGGCTCAAATAGACATGAACGAGCGGTAACTCTGGTTTTGCTGCGCTCTCCGAGAAAAAAGCACGTACACTAGTCCCCTTTTTTGCTGAAAACAGGTGAGCCGAGCCGCACACGCAGTTGTACGGGTTTATCACCAAACAAACCTCCACCAGCCATGTCACGAAAACAGCCAGAAGCAGCCCCCAGACGATGTTGCGATCTGGAATCCGAGCAAGAAGCGCCAACCAGACGAAGGCATTGGCAACAAAGGTGATCGCCAAAGGCACGTATCCCACAGCGCGTGGGGCACCGCGAGTCACCGCCGCCCCCACGCACCAAAAAGAAAGCCAAATAGCAAGCGGTGGCATCAGGACGGCCAGACAGACGACAAGAGCGTCCAGACGAGACTCCTCGACTGGCCTTGGCGTTTCGTAGAGCATGAATACGGAACAGAGCCACCAACCGGCCAGCAACATTGCCACGATGACGGTGTAGGCTGCTGTCCACGGAACCGGCCCCAAGAATCGCCACGGCACGGCCAGAGCGGACAGAGAGCTAGCCTCCTCTGATCGTGGGTCCGCCTCGCTACTCGGGCTCATGAAGCGCTCCTCGCTAAAACGCTGCCATCTCCCCTCCGGTCACAAGGCCAAGCAGCGAATCGTCGCCTTGCTCTGTCTCAAATGGCGTCTCGAGCACATTCCTGCCGTTCGTTGACTCCATAGGACGAGGTCACAGGCTCAAGACAACCCATCCGGTCAGCCGCGCTGAGCCTATGGACCCTCTAATCCGTGGAGAGAATGTCGCTTAAGGTATCGTTGTGGAAAACGGCCTCGGAAATATCAACTTGGTCCACTCTTGAGGCTCGCACTGACGTGAAAACGAGATACCGTGTGATATCTCTCTTCCTGTATTTGGCTACCCAGAAAGGATAATTGATGCTCTCTCCGCCTTTAACACTCATTGCACTTGCATCCAATTCCAAAAGCCTAGCGCTTTCCACGAACTTCTCAGATGCCCAACTGTACACACCATCCTGGATTATGGCTTCGACACCGGTTTCCAAGAACTCAGCTGCCTCTTGTGAAGACAGGGTGGGGGGTACGTAGACAATATCCTCATAGGCTGGATCGCCGTCGGATAGTTTCGTGACCCCGAGCGAATCCTTGGGTTCCACAGTAAGGGGCTCTTCGGTCGGTTCACGCCATCCAGAAAGGTAATACCCTTCACCCCAGCCGCCTCTCCATCGACTGTCACTGCCCAGCATCAGGCCTCTGTCGGTTGCTTCAACCCACAGCGTGGTTTTCTTGAGTCCTCGACTAGTAGAGAAGCCTATGGTGAATTCATAGAAAGGCCACAAGGCCAGGCGTAGCCACACCAGATCCTGTGGAAGATTGAGCAGCCTATGGGCGGGGTAAGTAACCGGAAAGAACATCAGAAACAACGCCCCGAAGGCGGCTCCAATTCCAGGGTCTCCGCCATGAATCGCTCTGGCTGTTCCAAGGTAAGACCTCGTGCGTCGGTGCTTCTGTGCAACCTTCAGCACCCGTTCTCTTGGGATGTCTGGCTCAACGTAGCGCATATCTCTCACCTCCATTCATGAAGCTCAACTTCCATATGCCGGTCGTGGTTGGTCTAGCAAGCATTCAAGAACACGCCCTCTTCCCACAAGAGAGGTTCCCTGTGCATATGAGTATATCACTGGTCCGATGAGAAATCATGAATTTCAACACGTCCCGGTCGCAAGAGATAGGCCTGCTCTGTGAGTGTTGTAGACAACTCGCGAAAGCCTTCAGGCTTGCTGCGCTTTCAAAAGCACACAGCGC
>CAYRLQ010000038.1:0-20773 GCA_964425145.1 uncultured Nitrospiraceae bacterium | reverse complement strand
TCGGTCGCTTGTGTCAGTCCCCGTTTTTCGCCCAGCCTTATCCGGCGATTAGGGACCCTTATACTTCCTTGGAAAGTTTTGCTACAATTCCCACGACGACATACCGAGGGCAATGGAACATGAGTCTATTTTCATCACAGCTACCGATCAAAACTATGGTGCCGCTCTGCCGGCAGTTGTCGACCTCCTACAACGCGGGCATCCCCATTATCCGGGCGTTGGCCCTCGTGGCCGAGCAAACTCGTGACCGTCGGGCCCGCACGGTCCTGACTGAGATGAGCGATGAAATCCGCGCCGGGGCCACGCTTGGGCAAGCCGCGCGCGCCCAAGCCAGGCATTTGCCGCTGTTCTTCATTGAACTGCTGGCTACCGGCGAAGTCGGCGGACGGGTGGACGTCATGCTGAAGGACCTCGCCGACTACTATGAAGACCGTCTGGCCATGCGGCGCACGATCGTCGGCGCCGCTGTTTATCCCATGCTTCAGCTCATGGCGGCCTGGTTCCTGGGCACCTTCGCCCTGGGCTTGGTAAAGCGCCTCGATTTCGGCCAAGGCGGGCAGGCCCTTGGCAAGTATATTCAGACCTATCTGCGGTTTCAGGTGGCCGCCTTGGTTTCCTTCGGTGTGATTTTCGTCATTTGCGTTGTCCTGGCCCGCTTGGGTATCTTCAAGTGGATCGCGGGCTGGTTCACCACGTTCGTCTGGCCCATATCCACGGTCACGCGCTGGTTTAGTCTGGCCCGTTTTTTCCGCAGTATGTCGCTGCTCATCAGCAGCGGGTTGAATATAGTGGATTGCATCGGCCGGTCCGCCAATGTGGTGGGTAATCCCTACATCGCGGCGGACCTGCGCAAGTCAATCCCTTATGTCAAGGAAGGCACCACGCTGGTCGAGGCGTTTGGCGCGTCGCGATACCTGACGCCGACCGCGCGCGAGATGCTTCAGGTGGGCGAACAATCGGGTGAACTGGATGGTGCGCTGCGCAAGGTGGCCGAGTATCACTTGGCGCAAGCGACGCAGGCGGTGAAGGTCGCCGCCACCATCGGAAACGTTCTGGTGCTCCTGGGCGTGGCGGCCCTCGTCGGATACATCGTGATTTCGTTTTGGACCAACTTTTACGGAGGCATGATGGATGAGCTCGGAATTTGATGTACTGGAAGAGGAACCCCCCAAAGACCACACCAAGTGGGTGTGGCTGGGTATCCTTATCGCTATTGGCCTGATGGTCCTCGCGCTGTGGGCGGCGGGCCGTCAGACCTTTGGGGGGCAGTCCATCGTCCGCGCCAAGCACATCCTCATCCAGTTCGACCCTCGGGACCCGGCGGATCGCGGTTCCGCACTCGAGTTCATTGCCGAACTCCGCCAGCGCATCATCGATGGTGAAAGCTTCTCCAAGCTGGCCCGGGAGTTTTCAGCCGATTCTTACAGTAGTGCGCGGGGGGGCGAGCTTGGCTATCAGATCAAAGGCGCGTTTGACGACGCGTTCGAGGAATATGTATGGGAAGCGCCAGTGGGCGTGCTCAGCGATGTCGTCACCACCAGCCATGGGCTCCACCTCATTGTGGTGCTTGACCGGCAGCTCTCCAAGGCCGACGCCTATCACAAGCGCCTGCTCGAGCAAACTATTGAAAAAGACACCATGCCGCTATCCGAGGGAGCGCCGCAAACGCCGTGACAAATCACTCGATTTAGGTCCCAGCAGGCCCTATGAAGTGGTCGGATCGGCGTTTCACGTCTTGGCGTAGAACTTTTGCAGGTTCTGTATGACGGGCGCGAAATTCGGCCAATCGCTGAAATATACGCTGATCGTTAATAAGATAAGTTGTTCGAGGGGCGTTATGTCCCTTCCCGGGTCATCCGAGAAAAGAGAAATCTGTTTGATATGCTTCATCCATCCTCCTCTCACCTTTGGCCCTAAAGCCACACTGTAACATGGCAACGCCATGCCGTCCAAGTTGCAACCGCGCAGGACTGCCCTAAAGCATCTGTGGAAATCACGCTTGTGTCATTATACGGCGAACAGATGGTATGATAGTCTGCGGTGACAGCTTGGTCCGCATATCCGACACGTGACAACCTTACCCCTTAGCGAGGTGTCCGTGCCAGGTATTTCGAGGAGTTTCCTGGGGCCTGAAAAATGAGACATTGCATTTTCATCGCACTGGCCATGAGCCTGTTTCTGCCATGCGCGACCGGTGAGGACCTGGCAAATAACACCTCAAACCAAGCTTCGGCCACCGAGGAGTCACCACCGCCCTCCGAGCAGCAGGCGACGCCGGAACCCGAACCGGCGCCGGCGCCGGAACTGCCGTTCGCGGAGCCCGAACCCGAACCAGCGCCAGCGCCGGAACTGCCGTCCGCGGAGCCCGAACCCGAACCGGAGGAAACACCGGAGCTGCCGCCCGCGGAGCCCGAACCCGAGCCGGAGGCAGCGCCGGAACTGTTGCCCGCGGAGCCCGAACCCGAACCGGAGGCAGCGCCGGAACTGCCGTCCGCGGAGCCGGCACGCGAAACTCAGGCGTCAAGCGCCGTAAGACGCCAGCTGGACGAAGTGCTGGCCGAGTTGGCCGCGCTTCGCGCGCTGGTGGAATCGCTTCAAGAAGCCTTCGACGTCTATGTAGGGAGTATTGTGACCGACCTCCAGGCAGAGAACGACCGGTTGCGCGAGGAATTGCGTCGCTTATACCTGTTACAGTCCCGCAAGCCGATTGTTTTACCCCAGGCTATGCCGCAGCCCTACGGCGAACCGTTTGAAGACACACAGGATGATGGGAGTCCCATACAAGAAGCCCCGGCCGAACCACACGAGCCGACCCCGCTGGATACTATCCTGTTACAGGATGAGATGGCACTGCAGGATGCCTTTAAGGCCGAGGCCCCCCAGGAGCTTACCTACACGCCTCTGTCAGAATGGGGGCGGACACCGGAGGAGGCGGCGAAACTGGGAGACGGCGCGACATCGCTCAAGGGGATGGTCTGTGTTGTACCAAAGGGTTATAACCAAGACGACCTGCTGGCCCTGGGCCGGCAACTTCACAACACACTGGCCGCCTATGACAACATCAACATCGAGGTTTTTGACGACGTCGCTGCCGCGCGGGTATTCGTCGAGAAAAATGTGGACCCGCTCGGACACCGGGTCATGAGCATTTCCAAACACCGCCGTTCCGGCCGCGACGCGATCCTCCTGTTCCGTGGAGATACGGTCGCCGAAATCCCCTGGACCGAATAAGTCTGGTCTTGACTGCGTAGATTGACCCGAATTATGGCTGTGCCGCGCTGAGTGCATCTGTGGATCACGACCGTCAGGAGCTACGGACAGGACTACTGCAGAGGGACGACCTCTCGAGCCAGACCGTCTTGCTGAGGAACGAGGGTGGTGATGGTGGAGACGCCGTTTTCGAGGAGGTATTCGCGGGCGCGGTCGATGCCGAGGCCGACGTGGTCGGGTGCGTGGCTGTCGTCGCCGAAGCAGAAGGGGATGCCCATGTCGCGCGCCTGGAGCACAAGCCATGGCGCGGGGTAGGGCGTGCCGTGCCCTTTGCGGTATCCTGCGGTGTTGACGTCGATGATGCATCCGTGTTCACGGATGACCTCGAGCGCGGCGCCGGCGGCGCGTCGTATGGCGGGCGTGTCGCACGGGGCGGGGGCCAGTTTTCTGATGACGTCGAGATGGCCGATGACCTCCGGCTTGAGCGTCGCGGTCATCTCGGCGACGCTTTCGTAGTAGCGGACGGCGAGCGGTTCGAGGCCGCCCTGTATCTCTAGGGCCTGGTCGAAGGCCTCCTTGTGCCCGTCGATGAGCACCTCATCGACGTAGTGTGCCGAGGCGACCATGTAATCGAATCCGAACTGTTCGCGGTATCCCAGCATAAGCCCGGTGTAGCGGTCCGCGGGGATGATGTCCGCCTCGAACCCGCACAGTATGGTGATGCGGTCGGCGAACTCGTCAGCGAGCTGGCGGACCGTGCGCGCATAGGCCTCGAAATCGCGCTGAACCTTGTTGATGTCCCAGCCCATTGCGATCTCCTCGTGATACAGGAACCGGGACTCGACCCGGGCGGCGTGTTCGGCCACGCCGTAGGTGTGGTAGCCAAAGGCCACGGCGGCCTCGACGGTCTCGCGCAACGTGCCTTGCGCATGGTCGCAGAACTCGCCGCTGTGGCCGCCATGCAATGAGACTCTCCAGGCGTCTTTGGGGCCGTCATTCATGCTCGTTCCTCTTGGCTCCTTCACGTCGTGCGGCGGGAGACTACCAAAACCGGGCGCAATGGAGCAATGCCGATGGGAAGGCACTTGCATTAGAGGAGCAAACATGTGACACTCTTCGTCCGTAGGTTGAACTGCGCAACCCGGGTAGCACAGGCTGCCAGCCTGTGCCACTTGGCCCAGAATAACAGAAGGAAACGAAAGGGATCGTTATGGCTACATTACTGATTGCGAGTATGTTGGTTTTGGGGGCTGAGGAAGGACTGGCGTCGGGGCCGGTCGAGACCGTCGCGGAGGGATTCGAGTTTACCGAAGGCCCGGTATGGCTGCCCGGCGAGGGACTCATCTTCAGTGATATCCCGGCCGACACGGTCTACCGGGCGGACAAATCGGTGTTCCGGAAACCGAGCGGGCAGTCCAACGGGTTGACGGTCGATACCGAGGGGCGGCTGATCGCCTGCGAGCACTGGAATCGCCGCGTAACCCGCACGGATAGGGATGGGTCCGTTACGGTACTCGCGGACCAGTACATGGGGCGTAAATTGAACAGCCCGAACGACGTGGTGGTCCGGTCCGATGGACTGGTCTTCTTCACCGATCCACCATATGGGCTCAAGGGGCGTGAGGCAGAGCTCGAGTTTTGCGGCGTGTATGCGATCACGCCCGAGGGCGAGGTGAAGTTGCTGTCGGTCTATTTCAAGTGGCCCAACGGGTTAGCGTTTTCGCCGGACGAAAAGACGTTGTACATCGGCGATTCGGGCGCGCGGTTCATCCAGGCCTTCGACGTGGCCAAGGACGGCACACTGCGGAACAGCCGATTGTTCTGCCGTGCCGCGCCCGACGGGATGAAAGTGGACGTCGAGGGCCGGCTCTGGACCACCGACGGCAAGGGCGTGTCAGTGTTCACCCCGGACGGTGAGCGCGTGGGCGCGATCGAGTTTCCGCAGGCGCCCGCCAACTGTGCCTTCGGCGATGAGGATTACAAAACGCTGTTTGTGACGGCACGGACCGGGCTGTACAAGGTTCGGGTGAAGACTGCGGGCATCCCGCCCGGCGGTAAGAAATAGCGGGTGGGTCCGGCGTTAAACGCTCGCAAATGTTTGCATCGGTTCACCTTTCGCACTACAATGGACGAGTGAGGCCGCGTTTGCGCCGCTTGGAGCGGCGCAAACGCGCCATCGTATTGCCGCAGAGATGAGTTGGAGGTTGAGTTATGGCATTGATCGATTTTGGAGGCGTCGAGGAAGAAGTCATCACACGCAAAGAGTTCCCCATGTCGAAGGCGCGCGGCGTGCTCAAGGACGAGACCATTGCAGTCATTGGCTACGGCGTGCAGGGCCCGGCGCAATCGCTGAACATGCGTGACAACGGGTTCAACGTGATCGTCGGACAGTCCAAGAAGTTCAGGAAGGACTGGAACCGTGCCCGCAGAGACGGTTGGAACCCTGGCGAGACGTTGTTTGACATCGAGGAAGCCGCCGAGCGCGGGACGATCGTGCAGTACCTGGTGTCCGACGCGGCGCAGCGCATCGTCTGGCCAGTTCTGAAGAAACATCTCAAGGCGGGCGACGCGCTGTATTTCTCGCACGGGTTCTCGATCGTCTACGTGGACCAGACCAAGATCATCGCGCCGGATGGCGTCGACGTGATCATGGTCGCGCCGAAAGGTTCGGGAACATCGGTTCGGCGGAATTTCCTGTCTGGCGCGGGGATCAATTCGAGTTTTGCCGTGCACCAGGACGCCACGGGGCGCGCGCGCGACCGCTGCCTGGCCATTGGCATCGCGATTGGTTCAGGCTACCTGTTCCCAACCACGTTCGAGAGTGAAGTATACAGCGACTTGACAGGGGAACGTGGCGTGTTGATGGGTGCGTTGGCAGGCATTATGGAAGCCCAGTATGAGGTGCTGCGCAGGCACGGCCACAGCCCTTCCGAGGCCTTCAATGAGACCGTCGAAGAGCTGACCCAGAGCCTCATCCGCCTGGTGGACGAAAACGGCATGGACTGGATGTTCTCGAACTGTTCGGCGACGGCGCAGCGTGGCGCGCTGGACTGGAAACCGAAGTTCAAGAAGGCCGTGATGCCCGTGTTCCGGGAACTGTACAAGCGGGTGAAGAATGGCGACGAGACCCGGCGGGTGTTGCGGTCGTGCGGCCGGACGAATTACCAGGAGCAGTTGGCTAAGGAACTGGGCGCAATGGGGAATTCGGAGATGTGGCGAGCCGGCGCGGCGGCGCGATCGCTGCGTCCCAAGGCAGCGGCAAAGAAGGTCACGAAAGCGACCAAGGGCGTTTCGGGCCGAAAGGCCGGTTAGCTGCCTGGTGTTTGCGCCTGGGGTTGTCCAAAAGTACACGTCAGGAACGAATTGGATGTCAATGACGCGTCTGACCACAATCGGCCCGGAGGGTGGCGGGGCTTTCGAGTGTGGGTGGGAGTGCCCGTATCTCCAAGCGCACTTGCTGTCCGACGTAGGTAAGAAACGCGAACATAATGAAGACTCCTGCATGCTGTCGGTTCCCAAAGACGCGGCCCCGGCGCCTAACCAGGCCATGCTTTTCGCCGTGGCCGACGGCATGGGCGGTGCGAGCGCGGGCGAACGAGCAAGTCGGCTAACGCTTGAAACAGTCGCCGAGCGCTTGTCCTCCAGGCGCGAGGGCGCTATCCCGGTCTGCCTGCGCCAAGCCATCGAAGCGGCCAACGACCGTGTCTACCAGGAGGCGATGAACAACCCGCAGCTCTATGGCATGGGCACCACGGCTTCTGCGGTTGCGGTGTTAGGAAGCCACGCTTACGTGGTGCAGGTAGGCGACAGCCGCGTGTACGTGTCGCGCAACGGAGCCGGCCTGCACCAAATCACCAACGACCACTCGATCGTGGCCGAGCAGGTGCGCCACGGTCTCCTCTCCGAAGCGGAAGCGCGTGCCCATCCCCACAAGAACATCATCACCCGCGCCGTTGGCATTAAAGAAACCGTGGAGGTCGACCTGTTTGCAGTTCGGCTCAGGCGCGGCGATACCCTCCTCATCTGTTCCGACGGGCTATGCAATATGGTCAGTGATTCCGATATTGCCAAGGTCTTGACCCTCAAAAGCCTGGAAGGCGCCGCGCACAGGCTCGTTAACCGAGCGATTGCCCGAGGCGGCACCGACAATATCACCGTAGTGCTGGTCCGCATCACCAACCGCCCCCCCAAAGCCCGGCTCGAAGAGGGCGTACGTCAGATTAGCTTGCCATCCGCCGGCCTTCTCGGGAAACTGGGACGGATTCTCGGATGATTCATGGTAACCGTTCACGGTGCAAATGCTGTTTTGCCCACGAACGGCCGCGATTTATGATTACTGCCTGCGGGTTTTGCGGTCTTGGTTGAGGCAACGACCGTGGTTGTTAGTGCGTTACCGATGAGATTGTGCACAAAACGGTTTCAAAAAAGAGCCTCACGCAGAGACGCAAAGCCCGCAAAGGGGAAGACAAATCCTTCTCGTGTCTCTGCGTGAGACTATCACCATCACTTTCGCTTGTATAATTCCGGGTTGTCCGGGTTAGGGTCTTGCCAGCCTCTTTCATAAATCACAAATCCTCCCTTACCTTTTCCTTGGTCCCCGGTGCCGTTGATGGGGCCGTTTTCGGTGGGAGGGGTTGCGCCGGGTCGGTTCGTGCTCGGTGGGTTGTCCAAGCGAGTCGTGGGTGGAAACGCGTACGGGAACGAACCGCGCGTGTTTGTCATCGAGGGAGTTGAAACTCGCGCAACGTGGACATTGGGAGACCTTCTCGGCGCTTTCGTCCAGGTAAGTGTATCCGCAGAAGACGCAGCGCCAGAGAAATTGCTTTTCCAGGAAACGATGGTGCCGGCGGACCGTCAGTTCGGTGTAGACCCAGATGGCGGTAATGAGGAGTCCGAGGATGGCGCTATAGAGCGCAAGGGCATGTGTCAGCGCAATCTGAATCATTGACGTGTGCGTGCAGCCATGATATGGAGCGTGGCCTGCTGGGTCCGGTTTCCTTCCACAGGTTCAAATCGGTACTTTAACAGCGTGTTCTGCGCGCTGGTGATGAGACCGCCTTCATCGACAAGGGGACTCCAGACGCTTAGCACGCGCCCTTGGGCGCTGACCGCGAACTCGAGCACGATTGGTTTGTCTAAGACCCCTGGGCTCACGCCCCACAGCGCCTCGATGGGCGGGGCGAAGAGCAACTCCCGGTCGCGTGGTTCCCCCATCCATTCGATGTACGCCTCAAAGCCGGCTGCGGGCCGGGTGATGGGAGCGGGCGGCGGCTCTTCCGGCGGGGCCTTTCCGCCTGAAAGGCGCAGGCGTGACAGCGCGCTCCCAAGTTGTCCCAACTCTTCTCCGAAACGGGCCCAGGCATCGCGCGGCTTGGGGGCAAGGAGCGATTCGTGGCGCGCCCGTAAGGCCAGGCCCTTCTCGCGCACGCGCAGGCGGCGCAGTTCGGCGAATTCTATTGTGGGAAGCTCGATCTCTGGCAAAACACCCCACGGGTCCGATCCCCCGCTCAGATGCAATGCGCCGTTGGTGGACACGTCGCCCAGCGACGGCGCCTGCGAGCGGTCGCCCTGCGCCGCGACACTCGGGCGCTGCGATGGCGGTTCGATAATTTGGAACGAGTAATAGTGGATCGCCTCGCGTGGAAAGAAGATTACAATCGAGAATACAGTGACCATGGAGAGGTGAAAGAGAACGGAAAAGCCCAACGAAACGACAAACGCACGGTCGTGCGCCATGGTGTGCCTTACTCCTCTATCTCAGGGGGTTGCGCAGCTATACCGAAGCGCTCGATGCCGACGCTGCTGGCGATGCCAAGGACCCTGACCAGACGCTCGGTGGGCACGCGTGCGTCGGGCCGGATCAGCACCATGATATCGCGGCGTTCGGCAAGGGCGCCTGCGAGCTTCCGAGACAACTCGCCCCAAGTCGCCACGGCGACATCGTTCACGTAGACGGGCCCTCGACCGTCCGGGCCGCCTTCGCCATATTGAATGGTAATCGACAGGTCCTTTTGCTCGAGTGCTGCGGCGCCTTCGGCCTCGGGCACTTGAATCTGGATCGAACTCTGCACGACAAATGTGGAGCTTAACATGAAGAAGACCAGCAATTGGAGCACGACGTCGATGAGCGGCGTCAGCTCTACAGTGGCGCGGACCTTGCGTCTTTCACTCTGGTCGAATCTCATCGTGCTAAGCCTGGTATTCGCCGCGCCCCTTGGTGAGCAGTTCGACCAGTTCCGAGGAACTGATCTCCATCTCGAGGATCATGTTGTCCACTCGCGTGACGAAGTAGTTGTACACCACCAGGGTCGGAATCGCCACCGTCAGACCCGTAGCGGTCGTCACCAGGGCGTTGCTGATGCCCTCCGCCAGGTCCGATGGATTCACCTGGCCCTTTTTATTCTGGATCTGGGCGAACGCCTTGATCATGCCGGCCACAGTGCCCAACAGGCCCAGCAGCGGCGCGATGTTCGCACACGTGGCCAAGGCCGGCAGGTACCGTTCGAGCCGAGGAATCTCGAGGTGCCCCGCATCCTCGATGGCCTCGCGAATGTCCTGCTTGGTGCGGTTATACTTTAGAATACCGGCCTTCATGATGCGCGCCACCGGCGCGTCGGTCTCATCGCAAATCTCGATGGCTTCCTGAACGCGGTTCTGGCGCAGCACCTGGCGCATAGTGTCCATGAACTCACGCGTATCGATCGAGGCGCGCCGCAGAGAGAAGAAGCGCTCGATCGTGATGGCCAGCGCGATCACAGAACACGCCATGATAGGCCACATCAGAATACCGCCCTTGAAAATCACCTCGAATATGTCCATCGACTGGAGTCCCACGGGGCCTTACACCTCCTTTTAAGTAACTGACCTCTCTGTCATCCTGAGCGCAGGGAAGGGTCTATTCTCAGAAGCGCGTCGCCGTCTAAGCGAGATTCTTCTATTCACTTTGCTCAGAATGACAGAACACCCGGTGTTTTTCCACAAACAACCCGGCCACGGGCGCAGTGTATTGGCGCGTCAATGCGTCACTAATGTGCCCAGGCCCTTCTCGGTGAATATCTCGAGCAGAAGCGCGTGCGGTACGCGCCCGTCGATGATGTGCGTTTTCCGCACACCGCCCTCGAGACCCGTGATGCAGGCGTCTACCTTCGGGATCATGCCGCCCGCGATCACGCCGTGTTCTTTCAGTTGCGCGACCTCCGCAACGGGCAGCTCCTGAATCAATGTTCCCGGGTCGTCTTTGTCGCGAAGCAGGCCGGGCATGTCGGTGAGAAAGACCAGCTTCTCCGCCTCCAGGGCGGCGGCGACCTCACCTGCAGCCAGGTCCGCGTTAACATTCCATGTGGCGCCGGCGCCGTCCGTGGCGATGGGGGCGATGACGGGGATCAGCCCCGCCTCGCACAGTACCTTGATGATCTCAGGGTGCACGCTCGAGACCTCGCCTACGTGGCCCATGTCCGTGCCGTCTTCCAAGTCGATCCGGTTCGCGTACAAAAGGTTCCCATCTTTGCCGCACAGCCCGACCGCACCCGCGCCCGCGCGATTGAGCAGGCCGACGATGTCCTTGTTCACCGTGCCCGCCAACACCATCTCGACCACGGCGATGGTATCGTCGTCCGTAATGCGCAAGCCGCCGTGAAACTTTGATTCGATGCCGAGCCGCTCGAGTGTGTCGCTGATGGCCGGGCCGCCCCCATGGACCACCACGGGGTTCATCCCCACGTATTTCATCAGCACGATGTCCTCCGCGGTGCTCTTGCGCAAGTCGGGGTCCAGCATCGCGCTGCCCCCGTACTTGATCACGACTGTTTTGCCATCGAACTCGCGGATGTACGGCAATGCTTCGATCAATACCGCCGCTTTTTGAATCGTTTCTTCCATAACGCGCTCACAAAGATTTCTACATCAAGCCGACCAATGCCGGTTTCCTCTCCTGTCCACAGATGATACATGTTTTCACACGTCGATGAAACAATCTTTTGCCGTGCTCAGGATGAGGGCGCCGGGCCGTGTACATCGAGCGAAGACTGTACCTGGTCTCCTCAGTGTCGGTTGGGCGTCGGACAAGGAGCAGCGTTGTAGTGGTAACCCGGCTCCGGAAACCCAGTAAGTCACGTCAGGGCAACAACCCCAGTGCGGCAAGCCTTTCGTCGTGCGGAAGTCGAGTCCCCTCAACGAACGGCGTGGCGTGATCCTTGGCCTCAAGCTGGAGGTTGTCAACCCATATGGTTCCCGTACCATAGAGTTGCACGGCAACCAGAAGCCAACTGGCGCCTACGGGAATATCCTTGCCTGGTTTCAGGCGAAATGCGACTTGATGCCAATCTTTGGTGCCGTATAATCGGGCCAAGTGCCGCCATTTATCCACGCCGCTTGGATCGCGGTAGGCAATCAAGACGGATCCCCCTCCCATCATTATATTGGAGGTTTCATCTTTGAACCGAAGATTGTCATACCGGAGCATCATCGAAAGAGTGTAGGTCTTGGTAGGATCTAGTGATTCCTCAGTCTTAAGGACCTTGATTGAGACATCATCAACAAGCACTTCACCACGCGTACTAGGCGTACGGAAGAGCTCCAAAACCATCGAGTTCGGGGCGGCATCCGAGGGAACGTTAACACGAAGGGTTATGGGAGCCCAAATACCATCCCCAGAATGGTATGCTACGACACGCTGTTCTCCCGCAAGACAACCAACTCTAAGGCCTGCTCCTAACTGTTCTGGTACGCTGGCCTTCCCAAAAACTTCTACTTCCACAACGTTGCCCGGTGCCAGGCCCATGGGAATGCCCTGAACAAGCGTTAGCGGTTTGTTTCGTTCCAACAGCCCCAAGGCTCTTTGCCCCGAATGAATGTTATCCGACGTGCTCAAGAACTTTGCGGACGGCGCATCGATCTCCCACCCGACAGGACCTTTCGCATCCCACACCTCAAAACTTGGGTTCCTGACAACGTACACTTCATCGTGCGCAGCTTTCCTGACACGGAATACTTTTCGCAGCGTGGCCGATTCCGTTGAGTGAATTCGCAGAGCCTGCTTCCCGGCGTAGGCTTCTACTTGACCAATAATGTCAACGCCTGCCTCTTTCTTGGCTTTGGAAGCGTCAACGCTCTCAAAACCGCCGCCGCGAATTAGATTAACGGTCGGCTCGCCAAGGACCCACAAAAGGATTCCGTTAAATGACCGCTTCTCAGCACCCACTTTATCCAATAGTTCTTCACACTTACGTACGTGTCCCTCAAGTGCGTAAAACCAGATAGTTGAACAAGGGAATCTGCGGGCAAGCTTGTCCAGTTCGTCGAGGGTTAGGTTTCCGGAGAGTTCCGTTAGAGAGAATAAATATGCCTCGCTATTTTTCAGGTACTGCTTGAAATAAAAGTCGCGGACCGTAGTTCTAAATCGCCACTGCCCAATGCCGTCTGGATCTACATAATACACCACGTCACTTGGAGTCATGGTCCGCGCCATATACTCGGCGAGTCCCTTCCAGTCCTTTTCCGAATTCCATTCGTAATACGCGACCAAGGTCCTGGCAGTACTCGGCACAAGTGCAGCCACAACGAAAACGACTAACGTAACCGTGGCGATCTTAACGCGCGAAAGGGATTGTTCCCGACGACTGTTGTTCTCTTCCTGAATGGTCTTCCATGGTTTTCTCCTAAAGCATAACCAGGCCGTACCCTCACACATGCTCAGCACGCCAATTGTGACGAGAAGTATTGCTGTGGGATATGCAATAGTAAAATACCGGTATGTATAATGATGTGGTACATCTATGAGAAACATCGGTAGTGGCACAACGCATAGTGTTGACAAGGCAATGCAACCAAGCGCAGGATGCTTGCGAAATACTCGCACAAGACCACACAAACCCGAAAAAGCGAGTAGGTACCCGAAATTCGAAGCTGGAACGCGAAAATAGAAGAACTCCTTCAGATAACCGAGATATTCAGAGAGGGTTAAGCGATAATGCTTCGCGCTATTCGTCTTTCCCGTCTCCGATGATGGCGAAAATGTGGCTTGGTCACTTGTGTCCTCGCTTTCTCCAATGTCGATCAGTGTCATTAGCGGGTGACCCTGCCAAATATGTAGGGCAAAAAGTCCAGACGCGCCAACCGTTGTACACATAATCAGTATACAACCACGGATGAACTTCTTTCTTCTGGTTGGGAACGAGCGTGAAAACAGCACCCAACCTAACGCTCCCAGGTTCATGGCGACCAAGAAGGGCACAGCAAATAGATGGGTAAGCAACCCGAAGAAACAGTTTGCCGTGTAAAACAGCCAATAGCGGGCGCCTCCCTCGGTTACACAGCGATGGAGTAACCCCAACCATAGCAATCCAAACAGCATCAACAACGCATAGTAACGCCCGTGTTGACTCTGATGAACGTGATATGTTGATGTTGCCAGCATTAGTGATGAAAACAGGCCCGCTGTGCGGCCATGCAACAGTTTGCCCACCCAATAAATAGCCACCACACCTAACATCCCCGCAACGAAACTGGGCAGGCGTAAAGCAACTTCATTGTGACCAAGATATAGGGCAAAATGTGCCAACATGGGCTGGAGTGGGGTTTTAACGTTGTCTAGACAATATGCGGCAGGCGCACACGCCCTTAGATAGGTCGTCACCTCATCCCCCCAGAGGCTTGCGTTCAGGTCGATCAACCGGAGCACGAATGCTACACCAAGGATCGGCAATAGCAATACTGATGCGCCAATACGCTTTTTACTGCTTCCGCTCCGATGCTTAATCATCTCGGTAACTTGCACTTTATGCGCTCCAACACGAGTTAAGCAGCGCTTAAGCCTCTAACAAAAAGACCCCGCCTGGGGGTGGAAGTGAATTCTACAAGAGCCCGTCCAGGGATAGCAAGACAAGACAGGGACAAGCCTGAGTTGTTGGCGCTGTGGGGAGGCGCTAGAGAAGGAATCGGCTTCTGCTGTGCATTGTGGTTGTGGCAGCATCTCTGGTGAGCCCGGTGGCAGGATTACCATACCTATCGAGCGGCCTACTCTTGGGATTCTGGCTCATGGGCCGCGACGCGGCGGAGAATCCTTGTGAATCTGCCATCGGCAAGCCGTTAGAACTTGGTGTATACGTACATTAACCCCAGGCAATCCTGCATCACAAACTCAAACACCTTCCAGCAAATCCTCACGCGTGACAGCACCGAGTAAATCCAGGTAACGGGAAGAACTCGTATTCCCAGGATTCTTCGTTGGCGCGGCTCGGACTTAACGACACCATTCTCTGTAAAAGCTACAATCCAGCGGTGGGCCCCCGTGTGGCAAATGATATTCTCCCGAAAAGCTGATGGACACTCGACGTAACCATGCCGCCCGACCCTCCTTAGCTCGCGATAACCTTTTTCCGGATTTGGCACATGTTCGAGAACATTTGAACAGTGGAGAAAATCGAATTGCCGGTCGCCAAACGGCAGATTCTCGATGTCGACTTGGCAGAACGTGCCTCGTAATCCGAGCCGGACGATTGGGTTATTTGACAAGTCGAAATCGGCATAGAAGCGCCGCGCATCACGGAATACAAACTCGGGAAAGGGGTACATGCCGCAGCCAATGTCAATCACACGCTCGGGCTGAAACGTTTCCGGCAAATGATCGATTTTTCGCTTTTCCCGCACGCGTCGTATGTACATAAAGCAGGTCTTCAGCATCTTTTTCCTGCCTCCTTTCTGCCTGCTCCTGACAGTGAAGCACTCTCTTAGGATTCACGACCGAGGCTGAGCCAATCGGCCAGTATGATCAATCCGCCAACGAGCACGACGACAATTCGCAACCCGAATATGATGAGCGAAAAGCTTAGTCCGTCCGCCTCTGAAATGGCAAACAGGCCCAGCATGTAGATGACCGATATCTCACGGGTGCCGATACCCGAGAAGGATATGGGCAGCAACTGGACGAGTTCCACGACCGAGTGAATCCACAAGAGCGAGATCAAGCCGAGGTCCAGCCCAAGGGCCATCGATATCAGCCAAAAAGAAATAGTGATGGCTATCTTGATTGCCAGTCCCATTGCCCATAGACCGGCCACGGACCAAGAATCCAATGAACTGAAGGATAGAAAGGCGTCGTGGAGAGTGTTTATACGTTGGGCAACGGCTGCGGGTACATGCCTGTAAAAAGGGACGCGTTTGATCCAAGCGAAAACTGCTTCCGCGGCGCGCAGATGGATTGCAATGGTGGCCAAGATCAGCACTAGGAGGAGCCCCAGACAGCCCAGCAAGAGCACCAATGAGTCAAAAGGCGACTTGGCGACCATGGCGATCAGCCCCACGCTCACCAAGACAGTCAGATTTAACAAGCGAAGGTACGCGAGCGTGGCAAACGTTTGGGCCCGGAGACCGCCTATGCGTGAGATCAGATACCATTTCACCCCCATGCTGCTGATGTCGCCGGGCAGGAAAAACCCGTAAAACAAGGTGCGCAGATTGATACCGAACAGGCGGAGCGCGGGATAGTGCACGCCGTGTACGCGCATCGCGAAACTTGTCTGGCACGCCATCACGTATCGAACGATGAGGTTGTTGAGTAGGGCGGCCACGAGAAAGGCGAGCTGGGCGTTGGCAAGGCTCGCGAACACTTGCCCCATCTGCGTCCGAAGTCGGACATACAGGTAGGCCACCAAGCCGACGGTTACGATGAGCTTCAGCCATAGCGCGAGCCTGGGCCTTTTCGTAGTGGGTGATTTTGTCATGGTCGGAGCAGCCGCGCCACCATGTCGGCGTTTTCAGTGGCTCTTTCCTGAGCCCGCGTCACGTGCTCGACAAAAACATGTCTTTTCCCCTCATAATGGGCGAGATAGTTTTCGATCATTTGCCGGAGGGCAGGGAATTCCAGTTGCTGAAGGGGCAGGCTGTGCTCGGTTTCGTCTATGAGCGCCATGAAGCCCTCGACTTTGGGTGCGTAGTTTATGGCGATCACGGGGGTATGGACGGCGGCCGCCAGAATGAGCGAATGGAGCCGTACGCCGATGACGAGTTTGCACCGGGCGAGTATACCTGCTATTTCGCGCGGCCGGTACTGCGTCTCGATGACCGTGACCCTCTCGGGCTTCTCGAGTCGACGCTGAATGTCACGCTGGACGTCGACGTCACTGTCAGGCGGGTCAGTGTTCATGGGCAAGAACACGACCCGGCCGTGTTGCGTAAGGTGATCGGCAGCGGCGGCCAGGACATTTTGCTGGCGTTCGAGGTGGTGGTCGGCGAACTTCTCATAGTGATGTACGCGGTAGGGATCGATATTCGAGAAGAAGTGCGGGCAGATGGCGAACACAGGGCCCTCACCTTCGTCAAGGCCCTCCGCGCGGAAGATCTCATCGACTCGTGCGGGCGCGCAAGGAGTGAGCGTTATGGCGGGGTCGGCCGTGCAATGAATGGCGCTGCGAACGCCTAGTCTTTCTAATTGTCTCTTGGTAACGGGCTCCCGCACTGTAATGAGATCCGCCATATTCATGATGCGGCGCGTGAACCAGCGCGCGCTGGGCTTGTGCAACTGTTGGGCGCTCGCCCCGTAAACCACGAGTTTCCCGCCGGTGAGCTTACAAACGAGGGATAACCCCCAGAAGAAACACATGTGCTTGAACTCGTTGTAGAACGGTGTGCCGCCGCCCAGCAACAGCGCATCCGAGCGCGCCACGCTTAGGAGCGTCTTGCCGAGGTGCTTGGTCTGGCTGACGGCGTCCAGTCCGGGATGCTCGGTTCGTACGAAGTCGTCCCGAGCGCAAATGACCTGGATGCGAAGATCCGGAATGCGCGACTCGAGCAGGGCCCGGATCGTGACAAGAATCGCCTGGTCGCCTGCATTTCGGCTGCTGTACCAGGCACCGGTCAAGTTGATACGTGTCATCCGTTCAATACGCTCCTCAGCCCGGACCCGGCGCAAATGCCGGGCATGGGACGAACGGTCATGGTTTCAAAATGATGGTCACGTCGTCAACCAGGACGGTCCCCGTCTTTTCCATCGCCCGCCGTGCGTCGACGGGACGGATCACCAACTGCAGGTCGCTCGGAAAGCGGGGAAGATCGAAATGGGTGGTGACACGTTGCCAGCGTTTCCACATCAGGGGAATGATCTTGCAGCCCTCCCTCTTAGGGCCTGTGCTCCGAAGGACGAACAGGGAAAGGCTCACCTCCCGGGTGTCCAAGGGCCTGGCGAAAAAGGAGACCTCCATCTTCTGGCCGAAACCGCTTCGGCAACCGTACACCAGACAGCCGGAGTAGTCTCGCGTGCTGACATCCGCGATTCTTGCACACCGTTGTCCATGGCGGGCCTCGGCCGTGTAGATGTCCGGGGAGAACTTGAGCCAGTTCCGATCCGGTGTGTCGGACTCGAAGCCGCCGTCGCGAACGAGGTTCACGTCTTCGGTCGGTTTCGTGGGCTTCGGCGCGCCGTCGAACTCGTAGAGCCACGCGAATTCCATGCCCTGCCTTTTGACGGTGTAGATGGGCGTATATTCGTTTAGGACTTCCTGAAGGGAAGGTTGCTTGGAAAAAGAGGTCCGCGTGACCAGTAGGCAGGGATAGTCCATGTATTCCTGCTCTATCTGGTCGTACCCGATACGCTTAGACGGCCCGAGGTAGAAGCATTCGAACCCGGCGTAGTCCACGGCGACGGTCATGCGTTTTCTGTCCTCGGGTCCGGCTTCGATGTATTTCTGGTTCATAAATCGAGCCGCTTCGATCAGATTGGCGCCTGTTTCCGGCCAAACTGGACACGCGCCTTTTTCGTAACCGAACTTGTTTTCCAGTGTTCGTGAGCGAAGACAGTTGACAAAAGACTGTGGATAGGAGGCCACGAAACCGTGGACTACGGCTGCGCAGAGGGCCACTCCGCAAAGGACGTATGGGCCCGCTCGCTTGGCCAGACGGGCCACTAGGGCAATAACCAAGCCGCCGTAGAGTGCCAGGGGGTAGTAGAGCATCAGCATGTACCGGTTGTACGTGGGAAAGAGAAACGCATTGTACACAGCAAGCTGGAACAGGAAGAGGAGTTGGACGAAAACGATCGCGTAGGTGACAGGCTTGCTGGCGGAGCGCATGCGCGGGCTGCCTGCGAAGAGTAGGACGGCCGGCGCCATGAAGATGCAGGCGAGCAGGTACAGCGGCGTTGTTGTGCCCAGAATTCCGAACAGGTGTTTCTGGTGGAGGACGTAGGTCATGAAGCGACCCACGTTGTACGTGTAAGCATGGGCGACGCTCCAGATGTAGATCCCGTCGCGTGGGAAGTCGGCTGGAATCTCCTTATAAAGGAACGCCATGCGGCCGAAATCTTGCCAGATGACGCCGGCCAGTAGCATGATCGCCACGTAGGTCGCCATGAGAGCGCCCCCCCCGAACAGCAAGGCGTCCTTGTGGCGCCCGATCCACCCGCGCAAGCCGTTGATCGCCACCGAGAGCGCCAAGGCGCCCAGAACCCCGCTCACCCCGTACCGCAACACCCCTTCGAGACTCAGAAAATCAAGCAATGGCTTTCCCATCAAGACAAGACGGGAAGGACGCGGCCACGCATACGGATTAAACACGTAGGCCGCCAGGAGAAAGCCGGTCAGAAACAGACCGATTCGAGCCGCCGTTTTGCCCGCGGCCTCGACATAGGCACCGCCCTGCGTCCGAGGGGCCTTCGTCATTCGCTCGGCGAAGGTCCAGACCGCCAGGGCCAGCAACACGAACGCCAGGATGAAAAAGGCGTTGTACTTGGACAACATGGAGAGGGCCATGGCCGCGCCTGAACCGATGAGGGCCCACCGGCCGGCCTCCTCGTCAGCGCGGCAGCGTGACGCATAATACACCCCCACAGCCGCCAGCGTGCCGAACGAGGCCGTCAAGCCGTCGCCGACCACGAGGCGGGCGTAGATGCGGATCACCGGATTCGCGGCTAGAATCAGGAAGATGAAGGGAACGAGCTCTTTGCGATACCGGTTCGAGTCCGAGACGTCTCCGACGACTGCCCGGGCCCACATCCGCGCGATCAAATAGCACGCGAGCATACATGCCGCATAGCATGAGAAACGCTGCGCAGCGCGGATGGGAATGCGGGAATCGCACCGGGAGGCCGCGCCTTTCTCGAACGCGCGACGGACGTGCTGCAGCCATCCGCGCTCGGCGAACTTGTCGCCGGATCCGACCAAGAAGTCGAAACAGGCGTAGCCCGCGCCTGCAATCCACATCTGGGTGATTCCCGGAGCGTTGCCGGCCATTAAGTCGTCTTCAGCGGAGAAATCACCCGCCAGCAGCGCCGCCCAAAACCGGGGAATCCGGCCACCATGCCAGAGGCCGTCTTCGTCGACCGTGGCGAAGGACCCGAGCCCGCGAAGGGAAGTTAAGATGACGACGACCACAAGGATCCACAACACGGTGCGCGTCAGGTCGATGCGGCATCGACATCGGCCCACCTCGACTGTTCCAAGCGAACCGGCTGTTTCTTCGGCACGGTCGCGCTCGGGTTGCGGGCCTGTGCCCCGATCTTCCGAGTGGGCGTCAATCTCATCAAGCTTCATCATAGACCTTGGTTCAAAGATTCACCTTCCTCCACGCGGCAGTGTGAAGGATGCCAACAATTCTCACCAGGTGTCCGACTGTAACAAGAGCGCCTTCCATATTCGCCGCCCGGCAAGCCGTCACGCGGGCAAAACATGAGACGGCATAGGAGGCAAAGTGGGGACTCCTCTGGCTCTGAAACTGCCACGAGCATGGCTTGCTCCTGCAGGCGTTGTGGTTGTTGAAGTACTCCGCACGTGCCAGGCTCAGGACAATCACGCGCCATTTAATACCTTCGCGTACACCGTCTCGTGGCGGTCCAAAGCTACATTGGTGGCGTTCGTTTTGGAAACATACTGATACGCGGCGCGTCCTTTTTCGCGCCAGGCGCCATTGAACAATAGCGTCCGCAGGCCCTCTTCGAAATCGTCGTGCCGGGCCCAATACCCAAATTCAGCGGCATAGTCATCTGGGTTCACATGGGCTAGAATGGCGCATTGGCGCGCGGCGGCCTCTTGGAACGATGCGGGCAATCCTTCCCGGGATGCCGTGTTGATCAAGATCCAACTCCGCTCGAGGATTTGGCTGAACCGGGGGTCATTGTATTGGTCGACGAACCCGACCATGTCGATGTTTGGCAAGGCACCGTACCGCTCTTTCAGCGCGTCGTCGTAAGCGGTGTTGCGGGACTTGCCCAGCATGATGAATTCGACCTCTGGAAACTGTGGCGCCAATTGCAGAAACTTTTCCGGGCGCTTCCGCGCATCCCACCGCGCCAAGAAGAACACCGTGGGCTTCTGGCTTTTCTGGAACGGCCCCGCAGGCACGTCAATCGGGTTGGGCAGATGCGTGGGGGACGTGGCAAGCCGGTACATGCGTTGAACCTTGGGAATGATGAATCGGGTCTGACATCCCACGTAATCGGCTTGGCGTACAGCCCATGAGATGAGAGGGTTGCGCTCGAAACCACATATCAGTGGAAACATCAGCTTCCGTTTGAGTGAGAAGTGGCCGAATTCAACAAACCAATCGTAGGCATTGCGTGGATCGATACAGGTCACAA
>CAYRLQ010000037.1:0-20819 GCA_964425145.1 uncultured Nitrospiraceae bacterium | reverse complement strand
TGGCGCGGTTCCGTTCCGCGATAGCGGCCTCAGGTCCATGCTACCGAATGGACCTGCTTTGAGGGAGATGGTAATGCTACACGAGAGCCGCCACGCCTCGAAGGCAGTCATTTGAAAGCACGGTAACCATTCGCCTGGAAATTCTTGTGATTCCTCCGGGTCTTTGGGCCGCGGGAAGACTTCCAGAGCCCTCGAGAACTATGTCTGATGGGACTCTGGTCCAATGAGAGATACACCTTGGCGCGCATGACATCACGATACAATGACGTATATTTGCGGGTGACTGACTCCAAGTGCTCCCACTTTCGCTGATGAGAAGCAGGTCCCCCAGACATCAGAATTCGGTACGTGTGCAAATCGGACGCACTTCAGGAAAAATTGTCCGGGAAGTGGCGGCATCGTCTTGACGATTACTATTCAATAGGCAACGTCAAGTCTAGGTCCAGCTTCAGACTTTGACCTTCCACAAGGGTCACCTCCTGGATAGCGTGCGGGCGCTTCTCGAGAGGAACACATCGCTCGCTGGCGTAGGCCATGGCCGCTAACTCCCAGGTGCCTGGAGGAATCCAACTGATCCCATACTCACCACCTGACTCTCGCGCTATATTGTAGACGAGGGCATACTCTGTGGGTGCCGGCCGACCGCCCCACATCGGCGGCGGAAAGTCCAATCCGGTCTCGCGCAGAATGAGTTTCACAAACCCGTAATCCTCTTGTGGAAAACGAATGACGCCGCGAATCTCGGCGGTTCCACCCACGTCAAATCGCTCGCGGATGGTCTTGCCGTGTTCGAGCCGTACGTTCTTCGTGAGATAAGCTTCGCCGCCGTACAGTGCCCGGACTGCGAACTCCCCCGCGGGGAGCGTGTCGACCCGGAAGTTCCCAGACTCATCCGGCTCAATCCCGCCCATACCCTTTTTGCTTTCGATATGGACGACCTCCAATCCGACGGGCTTTGTGTATCCGTTTCGCGCAGAGAACAGCGCCGTACCCTCGAACACGCAGGGTGGCAGCAGCTCAACCGTGACGTCCTCCGTAATATCTCCGGGCCGCACCTCTACCTCATGCCACTGTTTGCGCTCCTCCACTTTGATTTCAATCACGGCTCTTCCCGCCGGCACGTTGGTGATGTGGAACGCGCCCCGCCCGCCTGTTCTGTTCACATTGACCACGGCCTCCGACACGACGGCAGCGCTGTCCAGGAGCTGGACATGATGGACGGTCATGCCGAAATCGGTCAGAGGATTCACGCCCCCTCCCTGGAAGACGACACCCTTGATCGCGCCCGGCTTGTGAACAACTAACTTCAGGTCGTCCGTGCCGATGGGAACGTCCCGTATGACAACCTTGTACCCTCCAGCGGGCAGGCCGGTCTGGTTGAAGTACACGTCAAGCGGGTCACGTCCAATTCCGTTGAGCGACAAGAGCGTGAACCGGCCTTGCTCATCCGTGCGGGTCCACCAATGCCGGTCGTGGGGAATGAACGAGTCGACTACCACGCCCGGCAGAGGCTTTCCTTCGCCATCGACGACGGTGCCCGAAATGGTGTGCGAATCCGGCGGCAGGACGCGGACCTCATGATCCTCGATCCTCTGACCTTCCTCCAACACCAAGATCCCCTCCAAGGCAACCTGTTGCCAGCAGCGATCCGCGCTGGGTACGGACTGATAGACTTTCACCCAGTATCTACCGGGAGCTGCGTGGGGTGCTTCGAACCGGCCCTGGTCGTCCGTAGTCACTCCACCCAATCCCAGTGGTAGTCGTGTCGGCGCCTTCTCAGTATCAGACCAGGTCGTAGGGACCAACTCGAGGGTCAAACCAGAAAGCGGCCGACTCTCTGTGTCCAAGACGCGCCCCGACAGGTAGACTCCCTTCTCCAAAGAGAAGTCGAAGCCAGCCACTTCCCCCGTACCAAGGCGTCGCGTAACATAAGCGGCAGTATATCCATCCGCCTCGGCAAATACGCGGTACTCCCGGCGCGGCAGAAGATCTGTAATGCGGTATCTACCTTCACCGTCCGACGTGGCCTTGCCTGAATTGAAAGGCTGTCCGCCCCACGTTCTCGCGAAAAGCTCCGCCCCCTCTATGGCGACACCGTCCATATCGGTCACTCGGCCCGAGATCGCAGTGGTCATGTCATCGCCCTCTGAGGTGGCATCATCATCACCTTGCACGCCCGAGGGGGTACCCTCACGGTCCTCCACTGAACGCGTGCTAGGCAGGCGAAGCGTATCGCCCTCGCGTACGGTAGTCGCATACGTAGAGTCACCCAGTTGGTAATGTACCCGCAGTTCTTTGACGACACCGTCCAAGGGATCGCCGGCAAGGGCGTTTGAAGCGCGCACACGCAGTGTGTTTTCCTCGATGCGCCGCTCCAGTTGCCCGGTGACGTTGACCCATTTGTCCCGAGCACCGTAGAGGGCTGATATGATCTTGAGGGTCCCTGTCGCCCCTTCGCCTGGCCCTGACATCTGACCGGGCAGATCATCTGGGACGCTGTAATCCAGCAGTTCGAGCTCATAGGGCTCCCGGTGGCGCAGGATGCGCACAATCACATGGTTGTCGAGGGTCCAGAGGTCGGTCACATGGCCCGCCCGTTTCTTGAACCACGTGTCGGCGCTGGTAAGCTGCGTGAGCACAAGATGGTTGGCTTCGAAGGTCCCGGCCGGAACAGTCACCCGTTCCTTCCCCTTGTGTTCGACACGCACGCGATACGAAGGCAAGGTGCCTTGTCCGTGCTCCCCATTGCCCCAGTCACACATGGAGAACTCTCTGCTACTCCCCGGCTCAAGAGCGAATCGCCGAACGAGGATGTTGACGACGGCATAGGGATCGGGCCTCGAGTTCAAGTCGAACAGGGTGTCAGGCTCGATAGGGTACTCTTTGTCGTCCTGTTCACCGCCCCAATGCCGAACCTGGGCAACCTTGTCCTCTTCAAAGTCCAGCCTCGCCTCGAAGGCGGGATACCGTCCCTGCGCTTCGCGCGACGCGGCATAGTAGACAGGCCTGTGATTGGTGTCACCCACAGCCAAGGCAATCTCCTTGAAGAAGGGCATGTTGGACAGCGCGCTGATCGCTCCATCCTTGTGCTCCTTGATCCACAGGAGCCCCACCCCGCGCTCGCTGCTGCGGCTCAGGTGCCGGTAGCGGCCCTGGAAGACTATTCTGCCGGGCACATCCTCCGCCACGGGGATTGCCACCACTCCCTCCGAATTGGCTGATACACTGGCATGTGCAGGATTCACCTCCGCAGTGACTGGTTCCTTGGCCTCTTTCTTGGAGGACACTTCCCCGCCTGCACCCGCGACCACTACTTCGATTCTGCGAATATCGTTGAAGCTGTCTACGCGGATTGGCGGATTCTGTGCAGGTTTCATGTTCATCACAAACGGGCCAAATCCTTTCCCAGGTACACCCGTTTCAAGAGAATACTCGCCGGGATAGGCGCCTTCGTTAAAGGCGAAGCATCCTTCTTCGTCAGTGATCACGTCTTCGGGCGCTGGCCGTTCCGAGTTCTGTGTGAGGGGCGTCAGCTTAACGCGGACAAACCGTGCCGGCTCACCTCCCATACCGATAACGCGTCCCTCGATCGTCGCCGCCCGCTCCAGCACAAAATCCATTCCGGGCCAGTCTCCCACCAACGGGAAGGGCTCCGACACAAGCCGTCCATAGCCCTTCGCACTCACCGTCATGCGGTAGTTCCAATGTCCCGACGGAACAAACCCCCAAAGACGATAGCTTCCGTCGGCTACGGTTACTGCTTCAGACGTGGTCAGACGGCGGTGAATTGACGTACGCCCACTCCGAAGGTTTGATGCGCGCAATCGTGCGCCCGGAACAGGATTTCCCAATTCATCCGTCACCCGTCCGGATACGGATACTCCCCGTTCGAAGCCGAAGTTGACGTCACTCACCTGTTTGTCGGGCTCAAGGGAAATGCGCTGGTCACGGGGAGAGCCTCCCATCTCCGGGTCGAAGTACTCCTTCACTACGTTCTCGGGAATGTCGCACCGCACTGTATACTCTCCCCCGGGCATCCAACGTAAGGCGTATCTTCCGTCCGTGTCGGTGTGCGCCTCTCGAAGCACCACCGGATGCCGCACGTTTGGAATCCACACTCGGACGCCAGCAAGGGGCTCGTCCGTCTCCTTTGCAGTCACCCGTCCCGATATGGTAGCCCCCTCGGAGATCATCAGGTCCAGGTTTTCGATATCTTCGCCGTTGTACAAGCGTAGCCTGGGGTGCTCATGGGCGGTATACCCTTCCTCTGGGTCATAGACCACAAGCTGAAACTGGAAAGGAGGAAGCCGGTCGAAGTGGAAAGCCCCGTTTACGTCCGATGTTGTCATGATATCCGGAAGGTCATTGTCCGCGGGCGTCCCTCGCAAGACGAGTGGGACATCCGGGGCCGGATCGCCCGACGCTTTGTGCCGAAGCGTACCCGACACGCGGACTCCGTCTCCAAGCACGATGTAGTTGGACGTCGTCGCCGAAAGCTCCTCTCGTAGAACCCCTGGCCCGTGTCCGTTGGCAAAGGCAACCAGGTTCGGACGCATGAGCGGCCGGTTCCATTCAGGAATTGTGTAGCGCCCCTCACTATCCGTACGGATTCGCAGGGCAAGGCTCACCCCATACGATCCCCACCCCGCGACAGAGACGATCACTGCGTCTTCTACGGGCTCGCCGTCCTTCGTTTGGACGCGTCCTGTGAAAGAGCCCGAGCCAAAGGGCTCTATCTTAAGGTCTCGCTGTAGCCTGTTTCCTTTTAGAAAAGGGGGGCCAAGACGGATCGGCCAGAAGTCGAATGCGGCGTCGTCCACAGCCATCAACCAGTAGGCTCCGTCGGGCAGACCTCCGATCTCATAAGAGCCGTCTTCATCTGTCACCGTCTCAGTAACGCCCCATCGCCATGCCTCACCACGGAAGGCGACGACTCGAATCCCCGCCGCCTGTGAGCCATCCGGTTCGGTGACGGTGCCGTAGAGCGCATAAGGACCATCCTCAAGATACGGGTAAAGGTACCTGAACTCGCTCGGAATCCAGTGCGGCCCCGCTTCGGAAACCTGGGCGTCCTTCTTGGCATTCACAGCGTGTAGTCCCGGCAGCGCAACGCTCCCAAACACACAAAGGACAAGAGCCCCAACCAACGACAGCTTTGTGGAGCGCCTGACGGTCGGGTCCATAATGCGCTTGACACGATGGCCGAGCGGATGAAGCCTGTCGGCGAAGCCGAGCGCCGCAAAGGCGCGTCGCGGACCCGACATTGTGGAGGTCGCGTGCATTACGAACAACCACCAACGGTCCGCGGCGGCCGCCGTAAGATCCATCGCGCCGCTCATGATTGGCCCCACTTCTTGTTGCGTTTGTTTCGCAGATCGTCCAAAAGCCGCATTAGTTCTTCCAACTCCTCCTGTGTCGGAGGTCGAGCCTCGAACAACGACGTCACCATTGCCACGCCGCTAGATCCGAAGATGCGGTCGTGCAACTCTCGCATGATGCGCCGGTACGTTGGCTTCGGTCCTCGAGTCGGCTCGTAGACGAAGGCTTTTCCTACCGGGCCTTTCTCCTTGGACACAAGGCCCTTCTTTTCGAGCCGCTTGAGGAGTGTAACCATGGAACCATGGGTCATGGGCCGATATGAGGTCATGGCCTCTCGAAGCTGCCGCGCTGTTGAATTGCCCTTCTGCCAAAGGCATGCCAGGACCTCAAGTTCGGCATCCGGCAGTTTCTCACGTGGGGCTCTCTCGCCCGTGTCGTCCCGCTGCTTCCGTCTCGGCATGTGACTTCCCGTCAGTGATGCTTTTCGCTCTCGAAGCCTAACTCTAAATATAGACAATAGTCTTTTTGTTGTCAAGACAAAATACAAGCGTCTCTCTCTGAAATTGCCATGTTGAAGACCTCGCGGGAGCGGGATTCGAATCCGCCGCCTCTTGCCCGCTGAAACCAATCCAATAGCGTTTCCTCTCATTGCTCAATTCCCCACATTTGTAGGCGCTGCCCCTTCTCCGTGGCGTTCCCGTCGTATGCTTCCACAAACCGTTGCTGCTTCGCCGTCAAAAGCCGCGTTATGACCTGTTCCCTTCGCCGGTAACCAACGAAATGATGGCGTTCTTGATTTGTGCCGGCAGTTCACCCCATGCGTCGATGACACGACGCAGATCGTCGGCTATCTCACCCGATTCTGTTCCGTAACGGTTCCGTAAATGTGTCTGTCTTTGCGTGTCCGGTAGGTGGTTCAGGCTGTCCGTCATGTGTCCGCTCTTCGGCGTGGCGTACTTGCGTAACCCCTTGTGCTGTCCGATAGCGGCTAGTGTACTATTGGTGGAGGCGGTGGGAATCGAAGCAAATCCAGCATTCTGAAGCCAAACGACGCAAGGCCGACAAAGCCCCGACAGAGTCCAGACACAAGTCCAACACTTCCCAGACACTTTCCAGACAGAACCCAGACACTGTTGAGGGTCGTTTTTGCGACCTATGTGTGGCCCCCTCATCTCAAGGCCCTGGCGAAACGCCACCGGATGACCTGGAGCTTGTCGTCAAGCTATGGCCACGGCTCTCCCTGAAAGTGAAGGATTCAATTTTAAGAATCATCCAAACAACTGTTGATTCGCGCTGCGCCGAAGGTCACCCGCATCGAGGGGAGTCAAGCTGTCGAATGCGTCCCGACGAGGATTGGAGCTTGCGGACATCCCTGAATCATGATAGACTTCTTCTGCTCATTACGAGAGGTAAAACTTTATGAATAAGTCCTTCGCAGAGCAACAGCTTAACGCAGTGTTCAAGCTTCTCGACGGCCGGCTCGCCCGAAATGAAGCTCCGCCCGTCAGGATGGTGGTTTGCGGTGGCGCCGCCATGATTGTGACGGGGCTCCTCTCGCGGACGACTGCGGATGTGGACATCGTGGCGCTGGTCGACGATGCCCAGAGACTGGTGGCGCCCGTGCCTCTGCCGGACTCTTTGCTTCGAGCCGCACGGGAAGTGGCAGAGGCATTGAAGCTGCCCAAGAACTGGCTCAACAATGGCCCGAGCCGGGATGAAGGCGGTCTGTTCCAGATGGGGCTCCCGGAAGGGTTTCAGGAGAGACTTCACGCCCAAGATTACGGCAACCATCTAACCGTGTACTTCACCGATAGAATCGACCAGATTCATTTCAAACTCTACGCGGCGGTCGACCGCGGTGGCTATCACATCAGCGACCTTGAAGCTCTGCGGCCAACCACGGGGGAGTTGGCACAAGCCGCGCGTTGGGCGCTTACCCACGATGTGTCGCCGGGGTTTCGTGTGTTGCTGAAGCGCCTACTTGAGTCACTCGGATATGGAAACGTCGCTGAAGACATTTAGAAACGAATTCCTGGAAATGCTCCTGCGCTTCCTGTGGCGGGAATGGACCGCTCTGGGTGTAGCGGGTCAAGAGAAGGCGGCGCTGCGTCATGTTGTCGATCCCGAGGCGCTGCTGCTCTTCACCTGTTCCCTCGGCCGTTACGATCAACGGCTCTTTGACGAGGTGATGGATTGGTTGACCAAGAACGGACGTTTTCTCAACATTCAGCGCATGAGGAACCTCTTGCGTCGAGAAGCGTTCGGTGGCGGAGAAGTGTTGAGTGCCGTAGCGGATTGGCTGTCACAACGTGAAGATCCCATGAAGTGGAAATTGCTGGCGAAAATGGAGGCTCCAAAGGACGAACCTCAAACCTTGTTCTACCTCCCTGAAGGACGTCCGTTGCCGCAGTCCGCAGACAACGACACAACCTTCCTGAAACACGGATTCATCAGAGGCCCGGTGACACTCCGAGGATACTCTCAGACGTTCCCCGCGGATGCGGCGCCCTGTCGGCTTCTTCGAATGCGGGCACTCTTTGGTGTGAATGCCCGTTGCGATGTGCTGACGTATCTCTCAATAAACGGCACCGGCCATCCACGAGAAGTGGCCCGTGAATTGTACTACTCGCAGAAAGCCATCCACGACGTCATGACTGACATGGCGTGCTCGGGCGTGATTCATTCATCCCGGGGCGCTCGCGAGCGCACGTTTCGCCTCGCCGCGGAGGCCCTGCCGTTTCTGACCGGCGGGAAGGAAGCTCCAGGATGGATCAACTGGCCAATTCTGCTGTCCACGGCCGAAACCGTTTGGCAGAAGATCGAAGAACTACGTGTCGCGGCTCTCGATCCTCTTGTGGAGTCTTCGGAAATCGCGTTAACCATGAAGCCTCTGCTAGCACGCCTCACGCGAGCCCGTTGGGCGCCTACAATCCTCGCCACTCAACCCCGGCAAGGAATCGCCCAACTGCAAGCATTCCAAACCGCGTTTGAAACTTTGGTGGTTTAGGGGCATGATGTAGGACGTGTCCGGCGATCAGGCAGAGCCGAACCACTGTCCTGCACATCGGTCAGACCCATGCGTGCGTTGCGTGGTTGAGGTGAAATGGGGCACATCGAACGAAGCCTAACGCTTTTCGCAGGATAGATCGTCTGCGCGCAGAGCCGGGGTCAATTCGCAGGCAATCTACTGTATGGAGATTCATGCTGTGCAGAACTTCTACTCCCAATGCATTTTCTGCTTCAATGAACTGACCGTAGCGGACAAGAAGGGCACGGGTGAACACGTGATTCCCGAAACCCTATGTGGCTCCCTACGCATGAAGGATGTTTGCGTTGGCTGCAACAGTGACTTGGGCCGCATCGCCGACCACTTGGCGTTGGAAGATGTCAGGATCATTTCGGCGGCGTTCGAACTGGATTTGCCCGAATTGCAGGCCAAGATTGGGGACCGGGGCACAGGCAAGATAGTAGATGTATCAGGCGGATCGGAAGGCCCTGTCCGCTTCAAAGATGGCAGGCTGTGGGTAGTGCCCCAACGTGTGTCGGATGAGCTTTTCGTCTGCGACGAGCGGAACGCCAACTATCACCTGCTCCGGATGCTCCGGAAAAACCCGCAACACGGCTTAGAACATGCCGAAGTCGAACGAATCGTCCGGAATGACGTAATGCGCACATATGAGTGTTTGGACCCCGGGGAGTCCGTGTCGGAACAGCGGCTTGGGGTTTGACTGCGCAAAGCGTCGGGCCAGATTCTACAGGAACGGAAGGTAACTGAAGGTGCGTGCGGGCGATTGGTAGCCAAGATTGGCTACGAGACGGCCTTTCTGGTATTTGATCGAGACCGCTTGGCCGCGATGCCGGTGCTCAAACATCTTGCCGCTGTCGCAATGGGGCACGGGCGTCTCGACAAGTCGGTTCTGATGTACCCGCTCAGCAAGTATTCTCCTGTGAATTCACCCCCGCACGGGCCGAAGTATCACCACCAGATCATCGTTTGGGCCGAGGACATCGGAAATGTAATCGACATCTACTTCTTTGGCTGCGTCGGTTTTCGTCTTCTGCTATGCGGGGACTCGCCCACAGCATACGGACCGCTCCCACATCCTGACGGGGATCTAAGCATGGCGAGTTTTCTAATGACCTTTGAGCCGGGGGAAGAGAGAAGAAAGTATCTTTTCCTGCGAAGGGACGAAAGTGAAGAAGTCGAAGAATACTCTGGTACAGGATTACTCTGATTGACACGCGATCATCTCTGGGGAGTCCCCATGCTCATGCGGATGCTCGCCAGGCGGCTTCGCGGGTACCGCGCCCTCGGCTATGTCATCGATGGCCAGATGACCCTTCCCGAGGCCGTTTCGGATTCGCATTGATTGGTTATCAGACCAAGGCTGCACTCCCCGTCAGAATGGCAACGAGTCGTCCTTGCCTTCCGCTGTTCCTGCTTCAGACCGTCTGGGCTCCACGTGTCGGTTGGCGTACATTCCGTCCGGTTGCGCGTACAAAGCTTCGAGGGCCTCGTGTTCGCCGTCCTGCCACAGAGCGATGGGGTCGCTGAGATACGCCGCGAGCAAACCGGTATCCGTTTCACTCCGAGTATCCGGAACGCGTTTTCGGCGTTTGCGATTCATTTTTTCAAAAAGAGTTATGGTGGAGGCGGCGGGAATCGAACCCGCGTCCGGAAGTGCTTCCACGTGGGCCTCTACGTGCGTAGCCCGTCCTTTGAGATTCGCCGCCGTTGGAACCCGTCGGGCTCGGTTTCCAGGGCCGCTAGGCGGAGGTCGTACTCGCGGCCGGACGCTACGCCGTCATCCGGTGCGAGGCCCGCTGTCGTCGCCTTAGCCACCTAGCAGGCGGTCAGTGGTAAGACGCGCCGCGTTTGATTACGCAGCGAGTGCCAATGGTTCGTTGGCAGTTATTTGGTTTCCCGGTTTTTAACGAGGCCACCGGGGTCCTCGGCACGCAACCCACGCTTCGTCCACCCCCGTCGAAACCTTGTCGCCCCCACGAAGTGAGGCCTGAGATTCGGAAGGGTTCTGAATAGCGTGTCCGTTTCGCTTCTGATGTATTATGCCACAAGAGGCGCCATTTACGCCAATAAACCTAAAAACGGCAATTAACCACATAGAACACGGCGCGCACGGAGACACGGAGATTCGTTTTTCACAGTTTCTTTCCGTGTCTCCGTGTCCTCCATGATTAAAAACTGTACTACTCGACTGGTGATTTCTCACGTGTTTATTGCTATGTTGTTTCGGAATCAGCCCACTAGGTCTCCGCAGCCGACTCGAACTGGACCTCATACAGGCGGCTGTAGAGTCCACCTCTCTCCAGCAGCTCATGGTGTGTGCCGCGTTCGACGATGCGGCCGTCATCGAGCACGAGGATTTGATCGGCCCGCAAAATCGTGGACAGCCGGTGCGCGATCACGATCGTGGTTCGGCCCACGATGGACTCTTCGATGGCCTGCTGAATGGCCCGCTCGCTTTCGGAGTCGAGGCTCGACGTGGCCTCATCCAGGATCAGGATGGCCGGGTCCCTGGCCAGCGCCCGGGCTATGGCAAGCCGCTGGCGCTCTCCGCCGGAAAGGGTGTTGCCGGCCTCGCCGATACGAGTGTCATAGCCTTGGGGCAGTTTCCCGATGAACTCGACCGCTTGGGCGATGCGCGCGGCCTTGCGGAGACGTTCTTTGGTGTACTCCGCGTGGCCGCAGGCGATGGTTTCACGGATAGTTTCGTCGAACAGGATGGTTTCTTGCGTGACCGTGCCGATTTGGTCGCGGAGGCTGCGGAAGGTGGCCTTGCGCAGATCGATGCCGTCGAGTGTGACCGCCCCCGAGGTCGGGTCGTAGAATCGCGGGACCAGCTTTGCGAGCGTGGTTTTGCCACCGCCGCTGAACCCAACCAACGCGACCATGTGGCCTTTGGGCACCTCGAACGTGACGCCCCGGATCGCTTCCTTTTCCTGCCCAGGGTAGGTGAAGTGCACGTCTTCAAACCGCAGCGCTTCTTCAAGGCGTGGTAGATCGACGGCGTCGGGGGCTTCCACGAGGTCAGGCTTGGCGTCAATGAATTCAAACACGCGCTCTGCGCTGGCCACGCTGGTCTGGATGGCGTTGTTAACCGACGCGAGCTTGCGCATGGGATCCAGCATCCCGGCCAGCGAGAAATACAGCACCACCAGGTCACCGCTGTCCATCAGCCCCGCCTCGACGCGTTGGCCGCTCAATAGTATGAACGCCACGACCCCAAGCACCATGACGAACTCGGCCAACGGCCCGACCGCTGCATCGGCCTTCAGCGTGCGCATAATGTACTTGCGCAGCTTCGTCAGTTCCTCCCGGACCCGCGCGACCTGATGCCTTTCCATGCCGAAGCTCTTGACGATGCTGATGCCTGTGAAGGTCTCTTTGGCCACGGCGGCGACATTGGCCACGCGCTCGAGGCTTCGGCGCACGTTCTTCTTGACCTGCTTACCGATGCGTACGATCACGTAGCCGACGGGGGGCAACACGCCCAACCCCACGATGGTGAGCAATGGGTCGACTCGAATCGCCAGGATCAAAAACACCAACACCTTGAACGGCTCGCGCAGGAGTTTCACAAATACGCTCGCCAGACCACGGTTGACCATGAACACATCGTTGGTAAACCGGGCCAGGAGCTCGCCCGTTGGCCGCCGCTCGAAGAACGCCAGCGATTGGTCCACCACGTTCTCGTACATTTCCTGGATCAGTCGGATGGTAATGTTCGCCCCGATTGATCCGGCGAAGTATTCCTGCAAGAACCGGGCCACGCCGGCAATCAGTGTCAACGCGACAAGCGCACCCGACAAAATGGCCAGGGCAACCATTCTGTGTGCCCGCATGCGCGCGACGACATCTCGAAACGTCTGATTGAGCCCTTCCAGCGCCCAGCCGTGCCGCTCTTTCATGGTCGTCGTGAAGGCCTGAACGTGTTGGATGGCCGCATTGACCTGTTCCGGGAAGGTCTCGACCTGTCTGGCGCCGAGGCCGGCGAGCTCGCCGCGCACGCGGGCCAGCGTATGCAAGCTATCCGGATTGAGCGGCACGCTGAACTCTGTGAAATCGGCGCCCTCGTTCACCGTGGGGGCGCCGGCGAAGAGCGGTTGGGTCGCCATGTACTGAAGCAGCTTGGGTGTGTCGTCGTTCTTGGCATTGAAGCGCATCACCTCTTCTTTGCCAAAGATCACCCGCACCACGCCGCCGGTCGTGAAGATCATCGACCCGAAGGACACTGCCACCACCACGGCGAAAAGCAGCGACACGGCCAGCCGCAGCTTGTAGTTCCAGGCATAGCGCACGAGCCGCAGATACACGCGCCAGGAACCGCCCTGGGTCTGGGCCGCATTGCGTGGGCTGTATTGGTTTTCCGTAGCTAAAACGTCCACTTGGGCGCCCTCAGCGAAGGCAGCATGGCTGTTCGACTCATCCGAGCCATGCTAGCAAACCCCCGAAACGCGTTCAACGAGGCTTCCCCTTTTTGACAAGATGTAATAAATGAATCATGTAAATCCTGTCCAAAAAAGGCGTGAACCCCGTGAACGATTACGTTTATCTTGGGCGCGTGGCCTCGCGGAGCTCGGCGGCAGCGGCGCGGGGATTGGCCGCGGCAGTGACGGCGGTAACCACGGCGACGTGGCGCGCGCCGCGAGAGACGACCTGGCCAATGTTATGCGCCTTGATACCGCCCATGCAAGTGAACGGGATACTCAGGTGCGGGGCGATGTCGGTGATCAGGTCCGGCCCGACGGCGCCCGTGGGCGCCTCCTTGGTCGCGGTTGGGAAGATCGGGCCGATGTTGACGTAGCTGGCGCCGGCGTCTTGCGCGGCAAGGGCCTCGTCGAGGTTATGCGCCGAACCGCCGAGGACCAGCTCCGGGGCGATTCGCCGCGCGGCCTCGATGGGCAGGTCGCTCTGGCCCAGATGGACGCCATCGGCGCCGACGGCCAGGGCGATGTCCAGGCGATCGTCGATGATCAGCAGCGCGCCGACCCGGCGCGTGCGCTTGCAAAAGGCCCGGGCGCGCGCGTAGAGCTCGCCGCCCTCGAGGCGCTTCTCGCGGAGTTGCACCAGACGTACGCCGGCCTCGAGCACCGCATCGAGCACATCGAGCGCAGGCCGCGAAGCACAAAACGACTCCGTGATGACGACGTAGAGGTCGGTGTGTTCAAACCGGGCCATCCGGGTTGAGAGTCGATTTATCCGGTCCATCCTGTCATCCTGTCAAATATTTATGCCTTATGCCGCTTTGTATAAACGCACGAGTTCAAGCACATTGCCCAGTGCCTGCAATATCGGTACTGTGTTGCACGACCGTGGCCTCGGGCTTGATGCGTGGCAATTATACACGTTTTCACGGCTGGGTCCGTGTTCTTGTCGGAATTCCTCGGCGATAGGACGATGTCATCCGCGGTTTTTTGAGGGTTCTGGTATACTGCCCGTTGGTTTAGACCCTGCGGAAACGGAGGCGCGATCGACGGCAGGGCGGGTGTCTCCACGCCGAGGGTGAGACGAATGATGCAAAGGAGGGAGTAAACTGTGGCCGGAGCTTACGGAGCAGGCGGCAGTGCCCTTGCTGCCGCCGAGTCGATGATTGCAGAGGCCATCAAGGCTTCGGGGGCAATTGTGCGCGTCGCCCCGGACGACTTCATGGCGATATTGTCCCGTGTCGAGCAGCCCCTGCTCGTCGCCGCGACGGGCGGACTCTTCTCGAAGAAGTACGAGTACCTGACCGGCTACAAGGGGCTCGTGTTCTATACAAAAACGAAGACGCCCCTCGAGGTTGCCGACGACGTTGAACTCGTCGTCGCGGACCGGATATGGATCCCCTCGTAGTGGCTTGTCAAAATTCTTTCAACCAAAGATCGATTGACGGCCTACTAGTTCTGAGCAGGGTTTGCAGGGCGAGAATCTCCAGCTCCGCGCCGAGACAGCGGAAGAAGTCGCGGCAGGCGGGACAAATGTAGCGGTGTTCGAGCGTCAACGCGTAGTGCTGGATATACGGCTGTTGCGTGAAGGCGCATGTGGCCGGTTCGACGTGGACAAAATCCTCCGGCCTAAGCAGGGGATTGAGCGCAAGGACGCGCCACTGGGTTAGCCCGAGCATGCTGCACAACAAGAGGTAGGCTTCGCGGCTGATGCCGAGGTAATGTGAGATGCCTTCGCTCTGTGTAGTCGCCACCTTGACACCCCGGGTGCGGTCAACGAGGAAAGGGTTATTGGTTATCTCGTTCGTGAGGTAAAGCTGGACCCTGTTTTTCATGTCCGCCTGGGCAACACCGTCTGGGGCAGGTTTCTCAACAAACCGGAATCGTTCTTGCGCCTCGACGCCAAATTCCACCAACCCTTTGACGTCCGTGGCGTTGCCTCGGACGAACACTTCAATCATCCCTGAACCTCCGGCCCTTTACATCGCATTTTGTTTACTAAGACGAAGGCCGGAGGCAGTTTCGTGCATCGCCGTGGTAAATCTCACAGCATGAACGGGATTCTTTGCGCCGTCATTTTCATCCTGTCGAGCCGGTTCTTCATGGCTTGACTCGGGGCTGCCCTCAGCCATTGGGTTTCCGCAACAGGATGTACTGCATCAACCCGCCGCTCGGGTGGATGCGTTGGGCGAGCCGGTCGATGGCCCTCACGAAATGCTCAGGGCCCAGCGGCAGCACAGCAAACCGCCGATGCTCGAGCACCTCGAAAAAATCACTGGCGGCTTGGGCCAATGCCTCGAAGGTCAGGAATTCATGAGGTCCCTCGGGGAGCTTTAGGTGGAGGAACTCGAGGACATCAAGGAGTTTCTCGAGGTCGCCGTTGGGGGTGACGGCCAGACATCGTCCGCCCGAAACCAGGACCCGTGCGGCCTCCGCCAAAACCCGGCTCGGGTCGGGCACGTGTTCGAGCAGATTGACGCAAAACACTGCGTCGAAACTCGCATTGCGACAGGGAACCTGTTGCGCGTCGGCGGCCACACGCGCCGCGCCGGCCTCACTGGGACGTGCGTGAAGCATGGGCACACTCATGTCACAGGCTACCCTAAACGCCGCGCCCGACGCCGCCAATAGGTCTGTGGCGCCGGCGCCGAGCTCCAGCACACGCGCCGCACCGTGTAGGCACCGCTGGATCAGCCCCCGGTAGACGCGTTTGCAGGCCCGGTTGGCTCTGCGGTCGTAGTCGGCGGCGAGTTCGGCGTAATGCGCGCGAACGGCATTGGAGGAAATACCAGGGCGTGGAGTGTGGGAAGTACCGTTTTCCATCAAGTTGATCGCCTTTGCGAGTAAGCACTACGTCCCGATCGCCTGGGCACGGTCACGCGCTCGAAGAATCAGGCCGGATTGGGTGCGGTCTTCGGGGTACAAGAACGCCGAGTCGAGCAGATGCAGTCCTGCGATAGGAGCGCGGTTCTCCGGCAGCATCTTAAGAAAACCTGTGGGACAGATGGCTTGGGCATAGGGCGCGCGGAATACACGGTGCGCAATGAGGTCCGCATCGCGCAGAGGCGGCGCGAGTTGCCGCAGGGCGTCCCAGGACTGCTGGAAAACCGCCTGATCGCTGCTGGTGTACAGAGGATGGTCCGTGGCCACGTAGTAGGGGACGTAGGCAATGTGGCCGATACCCTTCTCGATGGGATTGAGGTTCGTATACTCGATAATCCCATTGAACGGGATGCGGTGGTCGTTCACGTTGAGCCAAAAGTAGCGTGAGATAGGCCGCGCGAGTTTCACGACGGCGCACACGACGCCCAGGTACTTAATCTGACGCAGTTGTCGGGCGTAATCCGCATATTCGCGCGGCAGCAGGTCGGCCGTTACGGACAGCGGCAGCGTCGAGATCAACCGGCCGCATTCGTAGACCTCGCCATCACCCAGCTTCATGCCCCGAACACGGCCATTATCGGCCAACACCTCCGCGACGGGCCGGCCGGTATGGATACGTCCGCCTCGTACGCGAATCTGCGCCGCGATCGAATCGAGCAGCAACCCGGTGCCGCCCTCGAGGTAGCCCATGCGCCCCTTTGACCGCGCCACGCGATGGAGCCGGTGCCACACCCATGCCGCTGAGATACGCTCGTGAAAATCACCGAACTTCAGCAATAGGAGCGGCTCCCAGATCACCGCATATGCGCTCAGGCCGATCCGGTCGATGAGCCACGGTTTGGCCCTCAGCTCATCCAGTTGGCGCCATTCCTCGCGCACGCGCGCCTCGAGCGCAAACAAGCCAAACCGAATGCGCTGCGAGAGAGGAATCGGCGTAAACCGCAGCAGGTCCAACGCCGTCGTAAAGGGATATTCCACACCCTCGTGGAAAAACCCGGTCCGGGACTTCTTGAAACGTACGCGGTTTGCCAGGCCCAGGTCCCGGCAGAGGTCAAAATAGCCCCGGTCCCCCGCGCAGAGGAAATGATAGTACCGCTCGATGCGTGTTCCGGCAAGGTCGAACGTTGCGATGAGGCCCCCGATGGCGGCATCCCGTTCAAACAGCTCGACATGATGGCCGTTTCGGGTCAACGCCAACGCCGCGCTGAGCCCTGAAATCCCACCGCCGATAATACCAACTCGCATCAGAATCGGAACCTCGAGTCCTTGGCTTCAGTCCGCAGATTACGAAGATTCTTGCAGATTCCTACATCGGGAATCCACCGCATGGCTTCGCCGCGCTGAGTAACGAGTAATCTGTGCTACAGTCATGCGTAGTTCACGGCGTCGAACATGGCCACGATGTTTTCCGGTGGGACGTTGGCCATGATGTTGTGCACCTGCTGAAATACGAACCCGCCGCCGGGGCGCAAGGCCGCGACCTGCCGTTTGACGTGCTCGGCGACCGCGTCGGGCGTGGCGTTTGGGAGAACCTCCTGTGTGTCGCACCCACCGCCCCAGAATACCAGGTCGTCGCCGAAGTCTTTTTTCAGACCCTCCGCATCCATACCTCGGCACGAGACCTGCACGGGGTTGACCGCGTCAAGGCCGGCGTCGATCATATCCGGCAGCAACTCACGGAGGCCGCCGCAGGAATGGAGCATGACCTTCACGTCGGCGAGTTCCTTGGCGCGCTTCCACATCAGTGCGTGGCGTGGTTTGAAGAACTCGCGATACATGGCCGGGGATATTTGCGGGCCGGTCTGCATGCCGAGGTCATCCCCGAAGAGGATGATGTCGATGTATTCACCCACCACGCTGAGGAAATGCTCGAGGTTGGCTAAGTGAAACTCAACAAGTGCGTCCAAGAACCGGTGCACGCGGTCCGGATCAGCCGCAAGGAGCATCAAAAAGTTGTCATTCCTGTAGAAGAACTGGCCCGTCTCGATGAGATTACCGCCGAAAAGGCCGATGATAGCCCGGTCGGTTTGCTCCCGCAAGGTCCGGGCGCCCTCTGCAAACGCCCGGTCACCGTCAGGCTCTGCGATGAGTGGGCCGGGTGGCGAGGCGATAGTTGTCCACATGGATTCCTCCATGGCCTCTGGAATGCGCTCTGGGTCATCGTCTTCCTCGAGGAAAGCCCAGTACGTCTGCTCGAAGTAGAGCGCGCCATCGGGCATGGCCGCGATGACCCGGCCGGACTTCGACCGGATGACCCAGCGGTCGCCGTCGCGTTCCGGCAAGGCCCATGCGGGCATCTGGCACGGCGTGCCATCAGGCAGCGTCCAATGTGCCCAGCAGTCGTCCTCGAGCGCGAACCCGCGCCCGAGCTCGATGGTGTCCACGCCGAACCGCTCGAGCACATCCTCATGGACAATGGCCAGTTGCTGGACGGGGTCATAGACGCGCACGGGCCTTGGCTCGAGGCCCAGGTAGGCACGCAGCCGGGGATACGCCAAGGCGGCAATGCCCGATGACCTATGCCCCGAGAAGTCAATAGGAACCCGATCCGGTTCCCGATGGTTCAGCGCCGCCAAGACACGTTCACGTGCGTTCATAGCCGGGTTCCTCCGTTAGTTGGGTATGGTCGAGCAGGAGCTCGACCCTACCTGGGGATAGTTTCTACATTCCATCACTGACTTCGCGGCGGTCACGCAGCCAGACGGCGCCGCCCAGGAGAATGACCAGGCCTTCGAGGGCCCAGTAAAGGATGAGAAAGCTCATGGCGCCTGTAGTGAATCCATAAGTGTGCAGCCCCACGCCGAGGAGATTGACGCCCCACCACGAGAACGCCACGATCGCCGCGCCGAACACAGCCGCCACGTTGACGCCCAGGTCGCGAATGTAGCCGCCGAGCCGGGCGTGCAGGGTTGCCAACTGCCAGAGCACGATCAGCAGGGCGCCGTTTTCTTTGGGGTCCCACCCCCAGAATCGCCCCCAGCTTTCATTGGCCCAGATGCCGCCCAGCACCGTGCCCATGAAGGTGAAAAAGAATCCGAAGCAGAAAATGCCGTAGACCATCCGGGTCAGGGCCTTGTAGAACGCCGGGTCGCCCCTTTTGATCCGGCAGACTCTGGCGAGTATGTTGATGTGCGCCATGGCGCCGCTGAGAAGGCTCGCGGCGTACCCGATGACGATGGTGGTGACATGGGCGGTCAGCCAGAAGTTGGTATCGAGCACAGCCACCATGCTCGGCATGGTGTCCTTGCCCTGGCTGACTTCGTACTTGCCGGCCAGCAACATCCCGAGTACGCCGAGAATCCCGCCGACGCCCAAGGCGATGTGCTGCCTGCTGACGTATTCAACAAACAACGCAATGATGACCACGACGGCGGTAACGAACAGGATCGTCTCGTACAGCGTGGTGACCGGTGGGCGATTGCGGATAATGCAGCGCAGAACGATCCCGGCAACAAGGAGTGACGTGGGGATGAGAAGCGCCGCGGGTGCGATTACACTCACGATCCGGTTGCGCGGCATGAGCCAGGACAGCGCAATCAGCAGGAAGCACACCATGTACAACACGAGGCCGCGGTAGAAGAGTTTCGCGCGGTAGAAGGCCACTTCCAGCTCGATCTTCCCATATTCGCTCAAGGCCTTCGCCCGTCCCGTCACGGATGCATGGTACTGTCGCAGGAGCGTTTGAAATTGGCCCCTACTGTCCCGCACCGTGGCCAGCGCTTCGAGTTGGGCCAGCCAGTGCAGATAATCGCCCATATCCATTTCCGGGTCGAACGCCCGTGTCACGACATCGCTCACGGTCAGCCACGGCCCCTTCGCTTCCAGCGGCGGGAACAAGGCCATGGCCGTGGCCGTCGCGCGGACCTGGTCGAGCTGCGCGAACAGCGCGCGGAAGGCGCCGAGTTCCTTAGCGCGGGTTGCGTCGTCGAACGCACTGTCGTCGCCGCGCAGCTCGACAAAGCGCTCGTGAAGCTCAGGTGCCTGTGCAAGGACTTCGCTGAGGCGGACTTCCGATCTACCGGCGAAAACAGAGGACAGCACCTGGCTTTGGGCTGCGGAGAAGGTGCGTTGAGCGAAGGTCATGTAACCGGCGAGTTGCTCGAACTCGTGGATGTTCTCAGCCAACCGGACGATCTCATGTTGGACCGGTTCGAGTTCTTTGGCGGGTTTCTCGGCATATAGCCCGGCCACGTCGAACAGGCGCGCACGTGCGCCTTCGAGGCCCGCATAGGAGTATCGCGCGCGTTTCGATCCCGGTAGGTCCGCGCCCAGGGCAATCACCACCTCGGCGTTCCCGACCAAGAAGACAGGATACCGGCGTGCGATTTCGGGATAGAATAGGGTGTCGAGGAACCACTCCATGGGCGGACGCTTCGTGCCGTCCGGGGCGTTGCATTTCCGCCGGCCGTTAATCTGGAGCAGCTTAAAACTCGCGAAGGTGTCGAGGGGCTTGACGCGGCCACCGTCTTGAATCGGCAACGTGGCAAAGAGCTGGAGGGTCTCCTCATCCCACTGGGGCGGCGTTTCCTGGCCGTGCGCGGCAAGCATCACGCCACACCAGCATCCAAGGACTATGCCCACGTTGCGTCTCATGGCCGCCTACTGCTTTCCGCGCGGAGGTGTGCGGCGAGTTTCTGAACAAAATGCACCAGGAGCCCGAAACAAATCACGCACGAGGCGTACAGCGGGAGCTGATCGGCTGGGTTTCGCACCACGGCCAGCGATGAATACAGCCGATCAGCGGGCCCGGCATTGGGTGGGCCCCAGGACGCCTGATAAAAGATGTAGCCCTTCGAGCGTAATGGCGCGTTCATGCTTATACGGGCCTGTTGGCGTATGCCGCCGTCGATTTTCGTCACGTCACTTATGAAGGCCTTTGGGATGGACGTACCGGGATGCACTTCCCGCGTGAACCTGTCGAGTTGCACGGTAAACGGCAAGTGCCAGGTACACCGGCGCAGGTCCAGCGTCCAGTTCTGCCCGCCCAACTGCACGGTCCAGGGAAATCCGGCAAGGCCCCAAAGAATGCCTTCGTAGACCGCGCCGGAAGCCTTCTCCCTCACGGTGACATAGACGCCTGGAATGTTGCGTTCGGCCTCGCGCGATGGCTTCAGAGCTTGCAGGCTGAATCCATCCACCACGTTCCCTGGCGCGCCGTGCCCGGACTCTAC
>CAYRLQ010000036.1:6168-20915 GCA_964425145.1 uncultured Nitrospiraceae bacterium | reverse complement strand
CGACTGGTTCAGAAGTTGACCTGGAACCGGGCCTGCAGGATGTCGAGACCGCCATCGTATAAGTCATGGTCGATGTCGGCCATAACGTAGTTCAACATGATCCGCGTGTTCGGGTTAAGGTACCAATTCACTCCCAGGGTGAAATTGTCTTCCTGACCGCCTCGGATTATCCCGCTGTCGAGGTCCAGACTCGAGTAACGCAGAGCGAGTTCCCACGCGCCACAGCCCCTTTCATCGCCGAGCGAGAAGTTGCGGTTGGGCCTGACGCGGTCGAACTCGCCTGCGGAGGTCTTGTAGGGCCGGTGCTCGCCGGTCAGAAAGTAACTGGCCTGCACGTAATAGCCGTCAAAATGGCGGTTGCCGGCAAAGTCCGTATCCACGTCGGCGACCATGTACTCGCCTTGTAGCGAGAATGGTTCGTAGACCAGCGCTGCCTCGGCGACAAACAAATCGACATCATCCATGCGCGCGTCTACGAGCCGAAATCCCTGATAGCCGCCCGTATTCACATATCGGTTGGCAAGGTGGCACTCGGGCCGTTGCCGCCAGCCAAGCACGGCGCCGTCGGGGTTCCGATGGCTGTAGGCCACGCCCAGGTGAAGGAGTTTCCGGCCATCGTCTTGGTACCAGGGTAGACCGGTCACCCGGGCCGTGAAGCTGAAGCCCTGATCTTCGTCCGAGTCGTCATCGGACGGGAAGTCGTCCACGTTCTTGAAGGCGCCGACGGCCCATGTGAGGCGCCCGTCCAGCGCATAGTTATGGGCCATCAGCCCGAGATTGCGGCCAGGTGCGAAAACGTTCGGCAGGCCACGCTCCAAAAACGTGACGTACTCGTCGCTGGTGAGTCGTTCCAGACCGAACGGCTCTTTGAAGTGACCGAGCCTCAGGTTCCCAACTACGGGAAGGTGCTTCAGACCGAGGTAGACATCCTTGAACTTGCCCTCCCCGGTATTGCCGGCAAAGTCGTATTCCTCTCGGAACACCACGGAGTCATATATCTCGCCTCGGATATCGATCCGGGCCCGGCGAAACTCCGTGCCGTCCTCCTCGTCCCCGAAAACGCGCTCGAGGTCGCGGTCCTGGTCGAAGAAGGCCCAGTCGTTGTGAAGTCTCCCGCCCACTCTGAATTTGAACTTCTTGTCCTGCGTCTCGAACCGCAGCCCGTCCTTCCAGAATACGCGGAAATCATTGTCTGCGGGGCCTTTTTCTTGGTCTTCGCGGTCCGCTTCGATTTTGTCCACGCGTTCTTGCAGTTCCGCTGGGGTCTGTGCAACACCTTTGTGTTGATCCAGTCGCCGCTCGAGTTCCAAAACGCGCTTTTCAAGCGCCTCCACCTTTTTCAAAAGCCCTTTTTCCCGCGCCGTCAGTGCCCCTTTTTCAGGAACTGCAGTTGTGCTCCATAGGAGTGCTAACAACGCCGGGCAAAGAACCCACAAGATTTCCCATGTTCGCTTATTCATGGTTTGCTTCCCTGTGCGTTTTTTAACAAGGTTGTGATGCGCCCCATTGGAAGATCACGCCCCATCTGTAGTTGAAGGTGGGTGGTGATGCGCTCCGATATTCTACGCTGCTTCCTCATTTGATACCAGGTCTTTTTCTTTTGGGCGAGGATGTCGTGGCGGGGTTCATACTGGAAACGCCCTTTTTCTACGGTCTCGACAATGCCATCCAGGAACTCTTTGCGCATGAACGCAAACGGGAGGTCTCGACCAAAACGGCGGCGCGGCGCTGTCGATGTCGGCCTCGGCGGCGGTCCGGATGTACTCCACGCAGTGTACGGCCGCGGTTTTGACCGCGCCGGGCGCTTGACTGGCGTGGCCTGCGACTGCTATGTAGTTCCATAGCCCTCATCGAAGGTCTGGTCGAGGATTTGGAAGCGGGCAAATACCTGCCGTAGTGGAAGCACTCGAATTTTGTCGCGGGCGCGTAAGCGCGTAAGGAGGAAAAGAGCCATGCAGTCCAAACCGTTATTCCCAGTGCTTGCCTGTTTCGTCTTGCTTATAAGTTGTGTGTCGTGCCAGCCCACAGGGCCTGACCTGGCGGTTTTCATCGCCGCCGGGGACAAATACGATGTGCGCGTCCTGCGCGACGTCTGGGGCGTGCCCCATATTTTTGGTAAAACGGACGGCGACACGGCATTTGGGCTGGCCTATGCGCACGCCGAGGATGACTTCGATACCATCTACAAGGCATTGCTGGCGTCGCGCGGCCAAGCTGCCGCCCTCGAAGGTAAGGAGGCTGCCCCCATCGACTACATGGTCCATTTGCTGCGGATTTGGGATACAATCGCGGAGAAGTACCATACCGATTTGTCGCCCGGGACGCGGGCCATCTGCCAAGCCTACGCCGCGGGCCTGAACTATTACGTCGCACTGCACCCCGACGAGCTCAAGCCGGGACTCCTGCCCGTCACGGGCGAGGATGTTGTGGCGGGGTTCATACTGAAAACGCCCTTTTTCTACGGCCTCGACAACGCCATCCAGGAGCTCTTTGCGCATGAGCGCAAGCGCGAGGTCTCGGCCAAGACGGCGGCCCGGACCGCACGCGGCTTCCTCACTCGGGGCCACGCGCTGGGGTCGAATACGTTTGCCGTGGCGCCCAGCCGCTCTGCCGACGGCAAGACGCGGCTCAACATCAACTCGCACCAGCCCTGGGAGGGGCCCCTGGCGTGGTACGAGGCGCACCTGCACAGCGACGAAGGCTGGGATTGCGTCGGCGGCGTGTTTCCCGGCACCCCCATCATTCTCCACGGGCACAACCGCCACCTGGGCTGGGCGCATACGGTGAATAAGCCCGACCTGATCAATATTTATGTGCTGACCATGAATCCGGACAATCCGAACCAGTACCTGTTCGACGGCGAATGGTACGACCTCGAGACCCGCGACGTGCGTATTACGGTGCGCATTTTCGGCCCGATTCGCTGGCCGGTCAAGCGCGAGTGCCTGTGGTCGAAACACCACGGCCCCGTCGTGCGCCAGCCACATGGCACCTACGCCATCCGCTACGCGGGCATGGGCGAGCTCCGCCAAGTCGAACAGTGGTACCGGATGAACAAGGCGCAGAACCTGGCCGAGTTCCAGGACGCCATGCGCATGCGGGCCATCCCGTCGTTCAACGTCGGCTATGCCGACGAGGAGGGCAATATCTATTACCTCTACAACGCGGCGATGCCCATCCGTGTCAAAGGCTATGACTGGCAGCAGTACCTCCCCGGGGACACCTCTGAGACCGTCTGGACAGCGTACCTGCCTCTCGAGCGGCTGCCGCAGGTTCTTAACCCGCCCTCGGGGTTTATCCAGAACTGCAACAGCAGCCCGTTTCAAACGACTGTAGGTCCGGGGAACCCGAAGCCGGAAGACTTCTCGCCCGCGTGCGGCATCGAGACCCGCATGACCAATCGGGCCCTGCGGGCGCTGGAACTGCTCGGTGGCGACGAGTCGATCACCAAGGAAGAGTTCTACACCTACAAGTTCGACATGAAATACTCCGAAAAATCGGCAGTTGCGGAAGTGGCCAGGCAAATCCTGGCGCTGCCGCCGTCTGATGACCCGGTCGTTCGGGAGGCGGTCGAGCTAATCCGCGCCTGGGACTTCTCGACCGACCCCGAGAACACGTCCGCCGCTATCGCGCTCACGGTCCTCGAGCCCCTGGTCCGGGCGCGTCATCGCAAGGAGTCGGACGTGATGGCGATGCTCACTAAGAAGGCTCACAGGCTCAAGGAAGTTTACGGCCAACTAGACGTCCCCTGGAGAAAGGTGAACCGGTTGCGGCGGGGCGCGGTCGATGTCGGCCTCGGCGGCGGTCCGGATATACTCCACGCAGTGTATGGCCGCGGTTTTGACCGCGACGGGCGCCTGACCGGCGTGGCCGGCGACTGCTATGTACTGATAGTGGAGTGGGATAAGGACGGCAACGTCAGTTCGGAGAGCATCCACCAATACGGCAGTGCCACGCTTGACGAGTCTTCGCCGCACTACGCCGACCAGGTGCCCTTGTTCATCGATTGCAAGATGAAACCGGTCTGGTTCGACGAAGCCGACATCCGCGCGCACCTCGAACGCGAATACCGCCCTGGTAAGGAGTTGTGACAATAGAAGGGATAGACCTCACACGGTTCCGGCCTGTTCGTGCGCTCGTTTTATGGCGTGGATTTCCGTACGTGTTTCAGGTGGTCATACTGGCGCTTTACGTCACCTTCGCGCTCGTAGGCTGGGGCCGGTTTCCGCCGGTGGGTGTCGAGGATAAACTTTACGCCAAATCCAATGTAATCAACCTGGTGACTTGGGCCTTGTGGTGGCCCGCGATGATCTGGGTGGCCGTGCTTTTCGGCCGGGCGTGGTGCATAGTGTGCCCGCTCGAGTTGGTGGCGAACGGCTCGGAGCGGCTGGGCCGCCGCTTAGGGATCAGGCAGCGGGCGCTTGGTCCCCGGCTGCGGGCCGGCGTGTTGATCGTTGCGCTATACGCGCTGATTCTAATGTTGGTCGACGGCGTTCACCTGCACCGCATCCCGGCCTATACATCCGTTTACCTCTGGACGTTGCTTGCCGCTGCCGTCATTACAGGGTTGCTTTACAAAGACCGCGCGTTCTGCCGTGGATTCTGCCCCGTGGGGTTGCTGCTGGGCACGTATGGCCGCGGGTCCATGTTGGCCGTGCGCCGCGCATCCAAGGAGACCTGCGAGGCCTGCACAGAGAAAAGCGGTGTCGCTCCCGAGAACCGCACGAAGCTCGATGGCCGCAGTTGCCCCAGCCTGCTGAATCCCGCCAAACTGAACGCCTGCGACGAGTGCCTTCTCTGCACCCAATGTATCAAGGCCTGTCCGTACGACAACGTGCGCCTTATCCTGCGCCGGCCCTTCCCCGCCGCGGATAAGCGCGAGCCGATGGCCTCGTGGCCCGTGACCCTTTTCGTGATACTGGTTTCGGGTTTTCTGACTTATGAACTTTCCTCGGAATGGAAACTCGGCAAGGCGGTATTCTTGTGGGTGCCCGACTATGTCACCCAGGCTCTCGCGGCGGTCGAGTACGCGGGCTGGATCAAGGGCCTGTGGACGCTGTTTGTTTTTCCCCCGTTGGTCTGGCTGATTCTGGGCGGGTTGACATGTGGATTTCGTGGCGCTTCGAGCCTCGCCGAAGCCTGGCGCAAGCTGGCGCTCCCAATCGCGGTGGTCGTCTCCTCCGCACACATGGTCAATGCGATACGAAAGGCCGCGTCTTGGGGCGGGTACCTCCCGTTGGTCTTGAGAGACCCGCTGGGAACCTCCACGGCCCAAGCCATCACCGCGGGCACCATGGGTCAGCCGGCCCACGTGCTTGCCGTGGGGGTTGTGTCGACCGTCGGTGTAGTGCTTATGATCACCGGGGCCCTGTTTGCGCTTCGCGAGGCCCGCCTGGCCGACCCGGAACGCTACCGCGGCCGTGTTCCGGCCATCGTCGCCCTTGCGCTCTTCTTCACAGTTATTGTGCTTCAATGGTAACTTGCGTTTACGCACACACCGCCTGATGCAATTCACGGAGCGAGGGGAAGACGAAATCGGGTTGGCGGTCGGCGTGTACGAGGTCTTCTCGAGTTTGGCGCAGCATTACGTTGCACCGGCCGTGGAATTGTTAATGAGGAACACATACCGCCTCCCAGATTCGTGGAGAAAACGGACAAAATAAGCCGCGCTGGAAACAGGTCTTTTTGTGTGTGATAATGCGATTGGATAAAATAGGATGGACTTCACAGGAAAGAATACGCCATGGAGATGAAGTAAGGGTGCGATATGTGCTGTCGGCTCACGCTGCGGAAGCGCTAGAGGAGCGGGGCATCCCGTTAGCGCTGGTGGAATCTGTTTTAGAGCGCCCAGAACAGGTGCTTCCGGAACGGAGTGGAAGACGCGCGTATCAGTCGCAGATTGACTTCGGTGGTGGTAAGCTTTTCTTGCTACGGGTTATTGTGAATGACACTGCCGATCCGGCGGTCGTGGTCACGGTGTATCGGACCAGCAGGATTGGCAAGTACTGGAGGATGTCATGAAAGTGACGTATGACCCTCAGGTGGACGCCTTGCGCATTCGTTTTGCCAGTGCGCCCATCGAGGAAAGTGATGAAGACAAGCCCGGGGTTATTATTGACTATGACAAGGACGGCAACGTGGTCGCGCTCGAGATATTGGACGCTTCCCAGCGCATGGCGGACCCTCGCGCCGTGGAATACGCCGAAATAGGAGAGAAGGCTGGGGGCTGAAGTTTGCAAGTAGGCAGGCGATAGGAGCCGGGCGCGCTGACGGCGAAGCGGAACGTACGCAGGATGTGGCGCAAGTGCGCAAACGATTCAGGTTGCCGTCTTGAAGGGGAATCGTGAAAAGGGCGCCGGTGCCCGGCGGTTATTTCAGAACTTCGTGGAGTTCGCGCACGGACTCGAAGACGAAATCGGGTTGGCGGTCGGCGTGTTCAAGGTCTTTTCGAGTGGTTTCGCCACTTAGGACGAGAATGGACATGACGCCGGCGTTGTAGGCCATTTGCATGTCCGTGTAGAGCCGGTCGCCGACCATGGCCGTCGTCTCGGGCGCGGCGGCGATCTTCTGCATACCCATCCGGACCATCTCGGCGTTGGGTTTGCCGATGAACTTGGGCCAGCGCCCCGTGGCGGCCCGTATCAGTTCAGCCGTTGAGCCGCAATCGGGTATGAAACCATACTCCGTCGGGCAAACCTTGTCCGGGTTGGTAGCGATGTAGGGCGCGCCAGCGCGCAGGAGCAGGCAGGCCTTTTCGAGTTTTGCGTACGTGAGCGTCTTGTCGAACGCCAGCACGACCGCGTCCGGGGCGTCCTCGACCAGCGTCAGGCCGGCGCACTCGAGTTCCGCCTCGAACGACGGTGTGCCCAGTACGAACACGCGCCGGTAGTCCGTTTCCGACACCAGGTGGCGCGCGGTGGCCTCGCCTGAGGTCAGAACGTGCCTTGGCTCTGTATGGATGCCCATTTTCACGAGTTTGGCGCAGTATTGCGCCGCATCGGCCGTAGGATTATTGGTGAAAAACAGATACCGCCGCCCGGATTCCTGTAGAAAACGGACAAAATCAGCCGCACCGTCAACCGGTTTCGGACCGAGGTACACCGTACCGTCCATGTCGAGGAGGAAGCATTCTATCGCCGTGAGTCTAGCCAAATTTGACATGTGCGAGTTTCCTTCCCTCAAGCCTCCAATACGTAAGGTCGCCCCCGCGCGTCATCGCGAGCGTAGCGCGGCGATCTCCTTCGGGGCAAAGGCTTTATGCTCGAGGGACGGCCACATCGCTAAGCTCCTCGCCATGACGCGTAGGCGGTATATGTCCTTTTCAGAGACAACCCACCGAATTACGGTGCGGGATTCTTGGAATCCGCATCTTCGCTGGCAAAGCGTTTGCGGAGTTCCCGGATTTCATCGCTCTCCTGGAGCATAATGGTACGGCGCAAATCGGCGACGCGCTCCTCGTGTTCCTGGTCGCCGCTGGTCCCAGCGCGGCGGCGGCCGAGTTCGGCGACCTGATCCGTTTTGCCGTAAACCACGAGTAGGTCGCCTCCGCGGAGGTAGGTGCTGCCGATGGGCGCGCCAATGTAGTCGCCAGCCTCGCGCCGTATGCCCAGCACTTGCACGCCTTCGTCGCCCAGCCGGACTTGGGCGAGGGTCTTGTCTTCGACCCAGTCGCCGGCTTCGACGGTCATTTCACAGACTGAGTAGCCTGAGCCCAACTGGAGCAGGTCGGGATAGTCCCACACCTCCAGGCGGGTCCAGCGTTTCAGGGCCCACTCGATGGTCCGAGACAACCGCCGATCAACCCATTTGCTTATCGAGATGGCCCACAGCAACAGCAACCCGCTGCCCAGCCAAAACAGTTTGGCCAAAAATGACAGGCTCCCTTCGCCCGCGGTGATAAACACTGGAAGCAGGGACGAAATTGCCGCGATGAACCCCGCGTTGCCCAACAACATCAGGACCATGGCGATCCGCCGCCGCACCGGGTGTTCGAGGATTCGTTCCGATTCGGCGGTCGTGAATCCCACACCCAGAAAGGCCGAGCGGGCCTGGAAGCGGGCTAACTCGCGGGACAACCCCGTGAAGGTCAACGCCACGGTCCCAATCCGCATGATGAGCAATCCCAGCGAGACCACGACAAACAGGGATATCATTGGCAAACTTGCCACCATGGGCCACCAACGCCTCCTGATACGCTTTTGTGAGAAAGCAATAGAATGTTTTCCCTATTCTGCCATCGCGCTGTGAGCGGGTCAAGCGACAAGAATTGTCACTTAGGTGCGTTTTGGGCCGCCGATTTGTGTCATTTGGGGTACTGGCGGACTCGCCTTGAAAACGCTAATGGGGTGTTGGACAGGGTGTTACAGGCTCTTGGGCGGGTTGGGCACGCCGCTTGCTCACTAAAGGAGCGTCAGTTGAAGTGTTGTATAGGGCTCCGGGCAGGGGTTTCGGGGTTCTTGGGCTGGCCGGAACAAGGGCAACAACATTGGAGGACAGGAAAATGAAAGAGAAACATGGTTTTACGTTGATTGAGTTGATGATTGTTGTGGCGATTATCGCCATCATCGCGGCCATCGCGATTCCGAACCTGTTGCGCTCGAAGATGCAGTCCAATGAGTCTGCGGCTATCGGCAACCTCAAGACGATCTGCGGCTCTCAGGTAACGTATCACTCCGCGAACAACGAGTATGCGACCGACTTCGCCTCGCTGACCTCAGGCACCCCGGCCTTCCTTGAGGGAGATTGGTCGACTACGAAGAGCGGCTATAACTACACGATGGGCGGTACCGTTGATGACTTTACCTGCAACGCCGACCCGAGCACCATGGACAAGACCGGCAGCAAGGGCTTCTTCACGGATTCGTCGGGCACGATCCGTGCTGCGGTTGGCGCTGCGGCAGATGCCACGAGTCCCCCGATCGACGAATAATGCGACGGGATGGGCTAAGCATCTAGCCCGAAGAGGCAACGCACAACAGCCGACGGCGAGAGGGAGTTCCTCTCGCCGTCGGTTTGTGTAACAACCGATTGAATGCCCACTTCAAGGAAAGGTGCTGACCCGCCGCGCGGGCTGGTTGGCTCAACCCCTTTTTGCTTGTCTTTATCGCAAAAAATGAACCCCTCAAAGATGAATTGACGGGCCACCGCCTTACCCTTGTAATGTGACGAGTGAGGGATCGTAATCTGCCGGCGGTTCGTACCCCAGAAGCATCAGGAGCGTCGCGGCCACGTTGCTCAGGCTCGGAGTATCCACCGCCCGGATCGTGAATGCGTTCGCGCCCGAGTAATCTTTGATTACAAACGGGACGGGGTTGAGCGTGTGGGCGACCATGTGGTGGCGCTTCCCGTCCTTAAGGGTAAACAACTCGTCGGCGTTGCCGTGGTCGGCAGTGATGACGGCAATGCCGTTGGCGTCGCGCACCGCGGGCAGCAGTCGGCTTAGGCCCAAGTCCACCGATTCCACGGCGATGCGCACAGCCGGAGCAACGCCCGTGTGGCCGACCATGTCGCCGTTGGGGTAGTTCAGACGGATGAACTTGTACTCGCCGCCGGCCGCCGCTTCGATGGCCGCGTCGGTAATCTCCGCACTCTTCATCCAGGGCCGCTGGTCAAACTTGACCAGGTCCGAGGGGATATTCATGTACTTCTCGAGCGTGTCGTCGATATATCCCGAGTTATTGCCGTTCCAGAAGTAGGTCACATGCCCATACTTTTGGGTCTCGGAGACTGCGAATGACGTGACGCCCATCGCGCAGAGGTATTGGCCGATGGTTCGGTCGATGGCCGGTGGTTGCACGAGGAAATTCGACGGGATCAACTCGTCCCCGTCGTATTGCATCATCCCCGCGTAGTATACCTCCGGCCGCCGTTTCCGGTCGAAGGCGTCGAAATTCTCCTCTTCAAAGGCTCGGGAGATTTCCATGGCCCGATCGCCACGGAAGTTGAAGAACACCACGGCGTCGCCATCTTCAATGGTCCCGACGGGTTGGCCGTTTTGAACGATCACGAAACTGTCCAGGTACTGGTCGATGATGTTCGGGTCCTCGTCATAGTACGTCTGGATGGCCTCCTCGGCCGAGGCGAACGGGCGTCCCTCGCCAAGCACATGCGCCAGCCATCCCTTTTCGACCACGCGCCAATCGGCCTCGTACCGGTCCATGGTGGTCACCATTCGACCTCCGCCCGAGGCAATGCGGAAGTCCGGGCCGCCGCTACTGAGCGCCCGTAGTTTTTCCTCGAGGGGCCTCACGTAGTTCAGCGCACTCTTCTCGCCCACATCGCGCCCATCCAACAGGGGATGAACCCGTACCCGCCGGACGTTCTCCTCAGCGCATCGCTCGAGCAGGGTGAATAGGTGGTTTATGTGACTATGGACGTTGCCGTCCGACAGCAGGCCGATAAAGTGCACCGTTCCACCGCTCCTGGCCTTTTCCATAACAGCCTGCCAGCCCGTTCCCTCGAACAGCGCTCCGGACGCCACAGCCTCGTTGACGAGTTTCGCGCCCTGGGCAAACACGCGCCCGGCTCCCAGGGCATTGTGGCCGACCTCGGAGTTGCCCATGTCTGACTCGCTGGGGAGGCCTACCGCGATGCCGTGGGCCCTCAACTGGGTTTGGAGCGGTTCCTTGAACAATTCGTCCAACACGGGCGTGTGGGCCAGGTATACCCCATCCGACTCGTCCCGCTTCCCAATCCCCACGCCGTCCATGATGACCAGTACTACCGGTCCAGGAAATTGACTGTAGTTCGGAAGCTTATTCAACAAAAGGTTGCTCATGGTTTTTCAATACTCCCTCATCCGGCAATAGCCCGACATTTATTGGCTTACTACGCGTCCTGACTACTATTGTACCGCATAGAGAGGCCTAATCGTCGGGACATTACATCAGTCAGCACCCTAAAAGCTCAAGAGCACGTGGCGCCCAAGGGATCACATCGCCTTCGCTCGGGCCAACTATAATGAAGTCTGGCGTGAGATTCGTCAAGAAATGCCCCGGATTAGTCCTTCAGAGTCTTATTCCGTAACATGTTCGAAACTTACATCTCCTCATCTCCCTGCTTCCGCCCCCCCCGGCAACGCATTGCCGCTTTTGAAGGCGGTGTCGTGCCGCACTCCACCGGCTGCGATGCGTAGTGAATATCGGGGCACTTGTGGACGGTATTGATCGAAAACCTGCCCCAAACCGAACTCCTGTGCGCCAGAGCTTCGGCGGCGGCCCGTAGTCTGTAAGGCCTAACGCCCGACGATCGGCGTGTGGTACACTAGGGAGGCCACAATCTTAAGGGGTCTTGTTGAAGTGACTACAAAATGAGAGAGGGAAGATTCGTGAGAAAGAGAAGCGCTATACCTATCTCAATGTCGATCATGGCCGCGGCCGTCATGCCGGCCGTATGGGCCTTCGGCCAGGGAGGCGCCGCCATCAGCGGTGTCGTATCGGACCGCCGTACCGGCGACCCGCTCGAGGTCACTGCTGTCAATGATGCGGGGCCGAGCAAAGCTGAAGGCGTCGTCACGTTTCCCGACCCGAACCTCGAGGCCGTCATTCGAGATCGAATCGGTAAACCCGAGGGCGATATCCTCGATACGGACCTTACCTACCTCACAGAGTTGTGGGCAGAGGGTCGGGATATTGCCAACCTGACCGGACTCGGGCACTGTGTCAATCTGGAACGGGTCTATTTGTCCGATAACCAAATCACTGACATCACGCCCTTGGCCGGCTTGACAGGGCTTTACAATCTGGACCTGTCACACAACCAGATCAGCGACCTGACGCCGCTCGCGGAGACGGCCTTCTCCGGTGACTGGGCAAGCCTTGACCTCTCGCACAACCAGATCATCGACTTGTCGCCTCTTGGCGACTGGGCATTCGAAGGGGAAGAACTCTCCCTCAATCTCTCGCATAATCAGATCAGCGACCTCACACCGTTAGCTGGATTCACCTTTGACGGATGGGGATTGTTCCTCGAGCTCTCGAATAATCTGATCAGCGACCTCACTGGGCTGGCCGGGTTGACCCGCCTGTATCGGCTTGACCTCGCAGGCAACCAAATCAGCGACCTGACGCCACTGGCCGGCCTGACGTGGCTTTACGAGCTTGACCTCTCCTACAACATGATCACGGACCTGACAGTGCTGATTGACAACCCGGTTCTCAGCAGCGATGGGACGCTTGACGTTGTGGGCGATCCCCTGAGCCGGGACGCCATCGACAATCAGATTCCAGCACTGCGGGCCCAAGGAGTAACGGTTTACTGGGGCGAAGGGATTGCGGTCACGTTTCCCGATCCGGGCCTCGAGGCCGCGATTCGTGACTGTATCGATAAGCCCGAGGGGGATATTCTCGATACGGACCTTACTTACATGACGGATTTGTACGCTGCCTGGCGGGATATTGCCAACCTGACCGGACTCGAGCACTGTGTCAATCTGGGATGGGTCGATTTGTCCGATAACCAAATCACTGACATCACGCCCCTGGCCGGCCTGACAGGGCTTTACGAGCTGGACCTGTCACACAACCAGATCAGCGACCTGACGCCCGTGGCGGGGATGACGTTCTACGTTTGGTGGGCGCGCCTTGACCTCTCACACAACCAGATCAGCGACCTGACGCCGCTGGTTATAAATACGGGCCTCGATACGGGCGATGAGGCTGATTTGGTTGGTAATCCCCTGAGCCGCGACGCCATCGACAATCAAATCGCGGCATTGCGGGCCCGAGGCGTAACGGTTTACTGGGGCGAAGGGATTGCGGTCACGTTCCTCGACCCGAACCTCGAGACCGTCATTCGAGGCCAAATCTACAAGCCCGACGGGGATATTCTCGATACGGACCTGACTTACATGAGGGATTTGTACGCTGAATCGCGTGATATCGCCGACCTGACCGGACTCGAGCGCTGCCACAATGTACAGTATCTTTATTTGTCTAATAACCGGATTACGGACCTCGCGCCTCTGCTTGCCAACCCAGGACTCGGATTCGGCGATGAGCTTGATTTGCTCGGTAATCCCCTGAGCCGCGACGCCATCGACAATCAAATCGCGGCATTGCGGGCCCGAGGCGTAACGGTTTACTGGGGCGAAGGGATTGCGGTGCCGTTTCCCGATCCAGGTCTCGAGGCCGCCATTCGAGACCAAATCGATAAACCCGAGGGAGATATCCTCGATACGGACCTTACTTACATGACGGATTTGTATGCTGACCGGCGGGATATTGCCAACCTGACCGGACTCGAGCGCTGCCACAATCTGCGAAACCTCTACCTCTCGCACAACCAGATCAGCGACCTGACGCCCCTGGCCGGCTTGACCGGACTTAACAACCTGTACCTCTCGCACAATCAGATCACCGACCTGACGCCCCTGGCCGGTCTGACGGAGATGTACTGGCTCGGTCTTTCACACAACCAGATCAGCGACCTGACGCCCCTGGCCGACTTGACGGGGCTAGAGGTCCTGATCGTCTCGCGCAACCAGATCAGCGACCTGACGCCTCTGGCCGGCCTGACGGACCTGAGCGCTCTCGGTATCCAGGAGAATCCGACGGGCGACATCAGCGCGCTATTGGCAGGCATGCCACAATTGGTGGGACTGGGCGTATCGGGCGATCAGATCGGGGGCATCGAGGCGCTTTCGGGATGGGCGGACTCCCTCGAGTGGCTGACGCTGTGTGGGCCGGAGTTTGACGACATCGGGCCATTGGCCTCGTTTTCCGAGTTATGGGCCCTTGGACTGCAGAACACGCAGGTGAGCGACATCGGTCCGCTTGCAGGTCTTGACCAGCTCATGTTTGTCAGCCTTCGCGGCAACCGCATCACCGACATCAGCCCCTTGGCGGATTTGACCCAAGTCCAGTATCTGGACCTCTCGGGCAACATGATCGCCGACCTCAGCCCGCTCGCCGCCGCACCCAGGGGGGTCCTCTATCTGGACCTCTCGGACAACCGGATCGTGGATATCGCGCCGCTGCTGGACGAGAATTTAGAGTACTATTACCCCGACTACCTCGGCGAGGAAATCATGTTGGAGCTTTACGTCACGTTATTTGGTTTTGACTGGAGCGATCCGCCCGGTTTGCCTGCGGTTGACCTCTCGGGCAATCTGCTGAGCCAGGAAGCGTTGAACGCCGATATCCCCGAGCTGATCGCCCGGGGCGTTTTCGTCACGTACGGCGCCGAGGGCGAGGGCGAGGGCGAGGGCGAAGGGGAAGGTGAGGGAGAAGGCGAAGGCGAGGTGACGGGTGTGGTGCGGGACCTTCGGACCAATGAGCCGCTGGCGGGCGTGCTGGTTGAACTGCTGAACGCAGCGACGGATGTTTTGCTCGACGACGCGACTACATCGGCGACGGGCGCCTACAGCGTAGTGACGCCCAGCAGCGACCTGCCGTTGGAGGTTCGGTTCGGCAGGCAGGGGTATGACCCGAAGGCGATCGTGGGCGTGTACGCGCCGCTCGAGCTGAACGTGGACCTCGAGCCCCTCGCGCCGGCCGCGCCGATGGGCGTCGAGGCGGCCGCCGGCGCCAACGAGGTGCTGGTGCGATGGGATGCCAACCGCGAGCCGGACCTGGCGGGCTACTACGTCTATTGCGCCGCGGCCGGCGGGGACTTCGAGTGTATTAACCTCGAGCCGATCGCAGCGACGTCGTACCGCGATACGGCGGTGGGCCAGGGAGAATACACGTATTGCGTGACGGCGATCGATGTGGACGGCCATGAAAGCGCGGCTTCGGACTTGGTCACAG
>CAYRLQ010000036.1:0-6158 GCA_964425145.1 uncultured Nitrospiraceae bacterium | reverse complement strand
CAGGCGAACGTGGTAGTGGTGTGGCTGCCGGACGTGCGTGGTAAAGGCGGTGACAAGGTCCGCGTTCCGATTAATGTGATGAACGCGGGCGGGATCAGGCCGGCGGGCATTGACATTTTGCTCGAGTACGATCCGGTATTCGTCGAGCATGTAGACAAAGTGGAATCGACCGCTATCACGACCGGTATGAACTTCGACCATTCCGCGCCGGCGGCGGGCCAGGTGAAGATTACGGGCGTGGCGTCGGGCGAGCAGCCGCCGCTGCGCGGCGAGGGCCACCTTTGTGACGTGTATTTCGCGCTCTGTGAAGACGCGCCAGCAGAGGAGTGCTCGTTGATGGAGTTCGGCCCCGTGACACTTTACGACAGGGACGCGAATTTATTGCAGAGCGACGCCACGCACACCGGGCGGTTGTGCATCAGCGCATTGTGCAATCAAGGCGACCTGGACAATGACGGTTTGGTGACCAGTGATGACGTGCTCCTGGCGCTGAAGATCGCCGTCGAGTTGCTCGAGCCGGACGAGTGCCACTGGGCTGCCGGCGACCTGAACGGTGATGGACAAATCGACAGCGCGGACGCGCTCATGATCCAGCGACTTGCCCAGGAATTGCCGCTTAATCCAGGGCAAGATGAGCAATATAAGCGGTGGATCGAGACGTTGCTCAAGAGCGGCCAAGGCAAAACGGTCGAGATGGCCGCCGCGACGGCGGCCCCGGGCGAAACCGTGACTGTGCCGGTGACAATCGACGACGCGGCGGCCGTCAGCGGTCTGGACCTCGAGATCAGCTATTCCTCGGATAAGGCGCTCGTCACGCTGGAAGACGTGCGATTGGGCGCGCTGACTGAGGACGCGTTCCAGTGGCATTTAAACAACGAAGAGGATGGCTACGTGCAAGTGAGCATGAGCATTGCTAGTGAGGAGCAGGAGACGTTGCCTGAAGGCGAGGGCGTCCTACTCGAGTTGACCTTCGCCGTGGCGAAGACGGCGCCGGTGGGGATAACAATGCCGATCGCGATCAGTGACGCCGACTTGAAGGCCCAGTACGGCGACAGCTTTGAGTGGTACGCCGCAATTGACAAGGTCTCCGGAGGCCTGAGTGTAGAAGATAAGTCGGTGCTTAGCGTAACACCTGCAGAACAGCCAGTTGATGCGGATAGTGGCACGTCGGCCTTCGAGGTGGCCAACGAGGGCGGCGGGACCATGCACTGGAGCGCTCAAGTCACTGCAGGCGCGGAGTGGCTGACGATTCAGTCCGGCGAAGGCGGCACGAACGCTGGAACCATCACAGTGGCCTATAGCGAGAACACTTCGCCCGATTCACGGACCGGCACGGTCCAAGTGACGGCTGGTGGGGCAGAGGGCAGCCATGCCACCGTGAACGTGACTCAGGCGGAAAAACCAGGCCCCGCCGAAGGTGAAGGTGAAGGCGAGGGTGAAGGTGAAGGCGAAGGCGAGGGTGAAGGCGAGGGTGAAGGATGTTTCGGCGGCACGTTGGCGCCGCCTGGGCCAGGGGGGGTGGCCCACCGGGCCGGGGATATGCTCCTTCTGGTCCTCGTCATGGCTGCGCTGCTGTTTGCAGGCCGGCGTAACACTCGAAAACATGGGTACGCGAGCATCTCTTAACCAGCTCCCTGGATTCCGTTTAATAAAAGGGCCTGCGTCAGGAAAGTGGGGAAGGTTATCGGGCACCAGGCCTTTTTTCACGAACTTGACTTATTTCGCATGGATCAGTATGTCATGGGCGTGTGGGATTTTGGAGCACTTCGTATGCATTCGAGACGAATGGCTGCTGCGCTGGCGGCTGTGGGGCTGCTTCTCGCGCCGGCACAGGCCGAGGAGGGCGCCGGGACGGTCCCCGTCATTTACGTGACGGACCTCTATCATCCGCATCAAGACCCAGACGACCATTTTGACCTGGCCACGCTGTTTGCGCTGCCGGAGTTCGACATCCGGGCCGTCGTGATCGACCTGGGCAAGGAGGGCGTGGGCCGTCCGGGGATCGTCCCCCTTCGGCAGATGATGTATCTGGCGGGTCGGACGGTCCCCTGTGCGACTGGCCTGACGGCGAACCTGGAGAGCCCCGAGGACCCTGCCATAGGCCAGCCAGCCGAAGCGCAGGCAGGTGTGAACCTGATTCTGGAGACGTTGCGCGAATCGGGCTCGCGGGTAACGGTCTTTACCACGGGCAGTCTGCGCGACGTGGCCGCTGCCTACAATCGCGCCCCGGATGTATTCCAAGACAAGGTCGGCCGCCTGTACGTGAACGCGGGACATTCTGCCGGCGGGCAGGAATGGAACGTCGGGCTCGACCCGCATGCATATGTCCGGATTCTCCGGAGTCCTTTGCCGGTTTACTGGGTGCCTTGTTTTGGAAAGTTGGGTTTCGAGTCGCTTTGGAACTTCGAGCACGGCGATATGCTTGACGCGGCCCCGCCGCCGCTGCAAAACTTCTTCCTGTACGCGCTGTGCAAGGCCGATCCCGGGAAAGTCGACCCGCTGGCCGCACTCACCGCACCGGTTGACGAGGATGCCAAGGCGCGGTTCTGGGACCAGAAGCGGAACATGTGGTGTACGGCGGCGTTTTTGCACGCGACGGGTCGGGAACAGGGTCCGTTTAGGTTTCAGAAAATGCACGTACATGTGAATGATGCCGGCAAGACGACGCTTGTGTCCAAAGGCGAAGGTGTAGCGATCTGGACCTTCCGCTCGGAAGCGCCTGTCGCGTACCGGATGTTCATGCGCGGCGCATTGCGCTCACTTTTTGCCGACATGGCCATTGCGCCGGAAATTGAGGCCACGGAGTCCGAGCCCGAGTTGAATTAGCCACCCAAAGCAAAGGAAGCCTTTGAGCGTGCCACCTTTTTGGATCAGGTTACGCTGCGTTGGGAGTACATTGATATTTTGACGCCCACGAATGTCGCAACAGCACGAGCTAAAGCTGTAACGGTCTCTCTCATATGCGCTCGAGCGTCGTTCGTCGGTGATGGCGCCAAGCCCAGAGAAGGGAAAAGCGTAAGAGATGTTGCGCGAAGATTTGAAGAATTAAGGAGAGACGGTTTTAGGGGATTTCAGCCAGTAACGGACAGCACTTCTTTTATTAAAGAGGCATTAGAATATTATGATGAGAGAAATTTTACTGACAAAACTGAAAGACTCAGAGATTTAGTTCGCCAAGGAAGTCTGCGCGCTGGTGAAGATGAAGAGCTGATTTTCTATGGCTGCAATGACGATGTAATTTACCTGATTGCCACCAACAAGAATCCACATCTTACCGCCACCCTGATCCACGAATTAAATGAAGGCACTCATGATGAAAATGACCTAGCCGAACTGGCCTATTTTGAATACGCCGCACGTCGAACGCCTCTGCTTAATACCCTGATTGACAAGAACGAGGAGGAGTTCGCTAAGGAACCGCAGCTTCGTTCGCATCACGGCTTGCCACACTCGTTGAGAATATGGGCCGGCGTTGAAGGGTGGATCGATAGGTTTTCCGCGGATAGGGAAGTTTTTGCCGTAATAGCATTCTTGCATGATATTGGAGTGATCTACACCGACCGCTCAGAGCATGGGGCTGTTAGTGCAGAACATGCAGAGCGCGTTTTAAGAGAAGTCGGTTTCTCTGGAAAGAAAAGTAGAAAGGCACTAAGCGCGATTAAAAAACATGATGATTATAAAGCTGTACGAAAAGATATTGAAAGCCAATTGCTTTTCTACGCGGAGTGTAAAGAGGCCTTTGGCCCTAAAGGCGCAAGCCGATACCTCCATATTTATAGAGAAAGAGGGGTTCCGGAAAACGAAATCGGTTCGCGCGTCCTTGCGAATGTCGAGCAAAGGTTTAGTTCTGTATCTGATCAGGAATTGAAAGCATCTTTAAGGCCGGTTTATGAATTTAGTCGGAGATACTTTGCAAAACTTGCCGCTGACCAAAGAGGAAAAGGTAGATCAGACCTTGTTAAATCCCTTTCTGGAGTTAAGGGAGTAGATAAAAAGAAACTCGTATCTATTCTCGAGCAGGAATTATTGACATTGGGTCTTGTTCCCTACGATGTAACTTTGGAAGTAACGAGCCCCTCGAGCACGTCGCGTAGGATTCTTCATGGCATTAATTTGATTCCGCGGGAAGGAAACGGAGAACCGATTTTTTCCTATTACGTGAAAAGGCCTAATAACGAAACGGAGCTAAAGAGGGCGCTCTATGCTTCAAGAACTGATTTGGGCCCGGCGGTCATTTACGCGGACCCACGAGTGATCGTCGAAGAGCGGCTTAACGAACTTCGAGATGTGCGCCATATAGGAATGTCGCTGACCGATGAAGAAGCCAAGATACTAGGCCGGAAATTAGCCCGCGCATTCAACCGTATGATTTCTGACGATGTTGCTTGCTATCGTTCCAACATCCCGGCCACACATATCATTGTTTGTGGCCTAGGCACAAATTTGGAGCCAAAGTTTATTGATTGGTCAAATTCGGCAGAACTAGGAAATGCGCGACGTGTGACTAAACGGGCCGCGATGAAGGAGTTTATTAAACGGAGCGCTTATCTATTAAGGCAAGAGCTGTCCTCTGCGGGAGCGGTCTACGGCTGGAGCAGTTTCGTTCAGACTTTGGCCGACCCCGGTTGGGTTACCGATAGGGGATTGAGGGCGGACTATGAGGAACTAGTAAGTGATGTGGAGGAGACATTGAGCCGGCCGGATGCGCACAGGGGCGAGACGGTTGTATCAGAGCGTTGGAAAAAGTTCTTCCAATTTAGCCGGTCTGTGTCCATTCTCACAGAGTTTGATCGGCAGCAACTCCATAGAATGTTGCTTCTTGATACAAGGACACCTCTTGTCCAAGCGCGAAATTCACTCATTCTTAAACTGGAAGGCGCTGGAATAAAGGATCCGAGATGCGGCTTAGCAGTTATTGACGATATTATTGAGCACGTTGGGATTGAGAAATATTTCGGGATAGGCAAAAAAGAATTGCAGGTAATATTAGGGGCTACGTTTGCGGAGAGAAATGTCGAGGAAAAGACCGCGCATAATATCATTTCCGATACAATCAACGCACTAAGAGATACAGGCTCCAGGCTTATTGTTTCAAGTTTAGTGCGGGATGTTCTTTCAGATGTGCTTTATGCACAAGACTATTATGTGCCCTGTGAAATATCCCAGTTCCAAGAGATCATAAATGAGATTTTTCTTAAACTCCAGGAGATCGAACTGCGAAAGATTGATTTCGAGGTGACCCGGGGTGTGGTAGGTATGAATCGGCCTTGGGCGGAACATCTATTAGTTAAAGAGCCGGAGCCGGAGAGACGGATTGTAATAACGTATAATGTTAAGAGTGCTCATACGTCGTTCCCAAGTGTAGAAGTCGAACGTTCAGAAATAGCGTCCGAATTACTTCTGGGTCCGCGTTTTGTCTATGGTGATTATGAACAGGGCGTTATTGTTGAAAAGTGGCTTACTGATGGCGACATCGGTGATAGATCGCCCACACTTACTCACGAAGAAGCCACGTTAGTATGCCAACGGTTGGCGCAAAAGATTTACCAAATGTTTGATCTGAGGAGGGAAAGGAGGGTTACGCATAAGTTTGATAACTTGCCACATCACATTTTTCTTGTTGGTCAAGGAAGAGACATCGATGTGTTATTCATCGACTGGGGTAAGGACTGTTATGTCGATGAAAGCAACCGGGAAGACGTCCTTCAAGGACACTTGGGAAGTATCAGTGAACAGATTCGTCAGCACCTCGGGCCGGAAGGAATGGCGTATTTTGTTGCCGAATTGAGGGAAATAGCGGCTAAGGCGTCTCCTGAGGAACTGGAATGCTATGACAGGGTATGGTATGATGCGCGTCGTGCGATGGCTGCCGGGGGCTTTCTTAAAGATCGCGTTAAGAATTTTTTTGAAGAGGTTGAGCGCTGTTTAAAGGATATGGAAACGGGGGAGTCTAAAGGCAAGGAGCAGGAGAAGATAAGTAGGGGAGATGTTTACTGACGGGCCTCCGCGCTCGTGACGGTACAGTCAAGCGGCGCCGTTGTATTTTCAGTCATTTGCAAATACGCCAAGGAGGCATCGTGCACCGTGAGTTTGTAGGATTGAAGGGCCTGCGTCATATTTTGGGGTTTTCATGCTGGGCGTTGTTCCCAGAAATCTTC
>CAYRLQ010000035.1:0-20969 GCA_964425145.1 uncultured Nitrospiraceae bacterium | reverse complement strand
GCTTTTTCTCATCGCGGTTGTTGCCGAAAACCGCCAAAGGGGTAACTCAGAAAAAACGCCCTATTTCGGGGGGAACTTCAGATTAAAAGTGTTGCCCTGCCGTCCCGTAGTCGTCGTCGAGACGTCCCGATGTCCTCATCGCATCATTGGCACCTACAACCTGGCAATACCTTCATATAAGAATAGGTTACGTGCTTGGCATTCAGTTATATGGATAGTTATTATATTATAACCTATATTAGATACGCCATGAACACACAAACGCATACCCATTATTATTTTGGGGAGCGGGAATATCCGTATTCTTGATACCTGAACGCTGACAGCTGAAAGCTTCTAGTATCAGCTCATGGAGCGGTGGAGCCCCCCTGAGTCCCTTGCTGCGGCTTCTCAGGCGGGGGCTGGTCGGGCGGTGCCTCCTGTTGCTCTTGGGGGGGCGTGAGGGCTTTTGCCGCCTCCTTTGTGGTGAGAAGAATCTTGTCGTACTGGTAGACTATCTTTAGTCCCTTAAGCTCCTTCTCCAAATCTTTCTCCAATTGCGACAGGAGCGACAGGAGGGTCATTCCAGGGGCAGCGTTGAAATTCCAAAGCCGCTGGCTTTTTGCAAGCTCTTTAACAGGCTGGTCGACAACGATCGCCGTGCCCACGCGCTTATTCAGGTCGTTCACAATCGCAAGTAGGTCCTGGTTCTCGTAGTTCAGCGGGGGGGTCGAGATATCCTTGCTCAGCTTTTCATATAACTCGGCGCTCAACTTTCGTCCGGGAATGAGGTCCTGCTTTTCTTCGTTCCCCGCACGACGTCTCGCCCGGCGCATTTTGGCCGGATCGATGTCGTCGTACTCGACCGAGTCGATCTGTCTGCGCGGGATACTGAGGATGATGCCGTGGCTCACTTCCACTTGAAAATCGCGGGGGGTCCGCTTGAGCACCTGGCCGATGATATTTCGGCCATTCATGAGCATGATGATGTCCCCCTTGGGCGACAGGTCGACCACAGGCGGCTCCACGGCGGCTTCGGAAGGCGCTTCTGGCTCCGGCGCGGCTTCGTTCGATCCCTGGGCACCCTGTGCATCAGCCCAAACACCGGTGACCAGGAATGCACATAAGAACAGGCAACTTCGTTTCATCTCTCTCCGTTCCCTTCTTGGGGTGCCGGCCTGCTTGTCCGAAATCTCCGACCAAGCACGCCCGTGGGAAGTGCCCTGGACCCTTTCGTGAGCCTTTACCGCCGCAAGCGACCTATAACGATTTCTCAACAACAATTCTATGCCGGACGCCCGATGAAGTCAAGGCAGCTCATTCGATTTGCGCCTTGTGCTCTTGCTATTATCGGGTAGTGTCTCTATTTTGCCGCTTGTTTGCGGCGAAATAATCCTTACTTCTTCTTTAGGAAAAGAAGAAGTAAGCAAGAAGAAACCATTTTTTGCGAAAAGCTTCTCCCAACCATTCACGAAGGAGTGAGTTATGGCGCGGATTCTCTTGGCAGGAGCCGATGCGGCGTCGCTCGACATCCTGTCCAACGAACTTATGGCGGAAGGCCATGAGGTGCTCGAGGCATCTAATGGCCAACAGGCTTATGAATTGACGTTGGCGGAAATGCCGGATATGGTCTTTCTGGAGGTGAACCTGCCGGTTTTCGACGGCTACGAAACCTGCGAGATGATACGAAGCGACCCGGATGTTCCGGCCACGCTACCGGTCATCTTCCTCGTAACGGAGGACGTGGATAAGCGAAAGTTGGAGAGGGTCGGTGCGACAGACACGCTCCCTACGCTCCATCAGGCCTACGAGGTCTCCGAAATCCTTACCGCGCACCTTAGCCCGGACGCGTTCGTGGATACCGAATCCTGACGTGGATCAGGCCTGGGCGCCCTGTCGCTATAACTCCAACGCTTGTAGTGCTTCCGTCACTCGCTCATCCTCGTTATCATGGATGCCTTCTTCCGCTGCCTTGTCGCGCGGCGCACGCAAACTGAGGTCCGCTACATACGGCAGATGGTCCGATGCCACCGCCATTTCGGCGGTAACAAGGATCGCAGGTGACAAAACATGCACGTCTTCGGATACCAGTATGAAGTCGATTCTGACTTCAGGCGCGTTGGCCGGCCACGTAAACCGGGCCGGACCGGTTTCCTTGGCTTGCGTATCGCTCAGTTTCCCGAACAAAATGCCCAGCGCCGAGCCTTGCTCATCTTCATTCATGTCGCCGGCGAGCACCGTCGGCCCTTTCCCGAGCCGATCAAAGATTGCGGCCGCTTGCGCTTTGCGCTCAGCGACTCCGAGCCCCAGGTGGGTGTTCAGCACATCCAGGAGTTGCCCCTCAACCCGCACCGTCGTGCGCAGGCAGCCCCGGGGCTCCCGGCCGGGCGGAGCGGGCAAGTGGATGTTTTCGTGGCTTACAATCTCGAAGCGTGTCAACGTCGCGTTACCGTAGTCGCCGCCGTCTAGTTGATAGTTTGGCTCGAAGACCACCGCCATATCGAGTTTTTGGGCCAGCAGGGCCGGGAAATCGAGGTTATTCGTGCGTGGTAGATTCCGGTCAACTTCCTGCAAGCAGACAACGTCTGCATGTGCCGCCCGGATAACGGCCGCGATGCGATCCAGGTCCACCCGGCCTTCCAGACCCTCCGCATGATGGATGTTGTAGGTCATTACCCGCACCTTCGTGTCGCCCAGGCATGGCGGGACTAGACAAACCAGCGACACTAAGAGCGACAAGGCCACTTTCACTGCCGGCATGACCTCCGTGGTTAAGTCGATTGTAACGGAGGTGATACTGTAGCACGTTCGCCGCACTCATTTCTTCATCGCTGCGAAACAGGCTAACGGGGCGCTTGACGGAGTCGGACGTTCGCAGTAGGCTTAAAACGCGAAACTCGTACAGGAGAATTACAATGGCCAAGGTGAGAATCGGATTTGCCGGGACCGGGTTCATGGGACAGGTGGCCCATTTGCAGAACTATGTGAAGAACGCGGATTGTGACGTCATCGCCATCGCCGAACCGCGGCGGCAACTCGCCCGGCAAGTCGCGGAGAAATATGGCATCCCGAAAGTCTACAAGAACCACCTGGAACTGGTTGAGGACCCCGACGTCGAAGCCGTGGTCGCCAGCCAGCCGCACCTGCTCAATGGGTATATCGCCATTCCGCTGCTGAAGGCGGGCAAGAGCTGTTTCATAGAGAAACCCATGGCGGGCAGCCTCCAAGAGGCCGAGGCGATGGTCGGGGCGGCCCGGGAAGGCGGCGCGAAGCTGATGGTCGGATTCATGAAACGGTACGACTCGGGCGTCAACCGCGCTAAGGCCTGCCTCGAGGAGTTGTACGAAACCAGGGCAATGGGTGAGCCTGGACTAATCAACGCCTACTGTTTCGGCGGCGATTGGCTGCGCAATGTTGACGGGCCCATCATCACGAACGAACCCGTGCCGCACAACGAGGACTTCGTGCCGCGCAACCCGCCCTGGATGAGCGAGGCCCAGAAGGAAACGTTTAACATCTACATGAACATCTTCTCACACAACATCAACCTGATTCGGTATCTGTTCCCGGGCACGCTCGAGGTCAAGGCGGCGCTCCTGCGCCAGGGCATGCTCAACCAGTGCACACTGTTCGAGACCCACGGCGTATTGGCCGCATTGTACGGTCTGGGCGTCCAAGCCGGCCACTGGGTCGAGAGGACGGAAATCTACTTCGAGCAAGGCTGGGTGCGTGTTGCGACGCCCTGCCCGATGGAGATGCAAACGAGCGCTGTGACCGAGGTGTATCACGGCGGCGAGGTCAACGAAACCCGCACGTTACGCGGCGTGCCGCACTGGGCCTTCCGGGCCCAGGCGGACCATTTCGTGGAATGCGTCAAAGAGGACAAAACGCCGTGCTCGAACGGTGAAGACAGCCTCGAAGGCATGCGCCTGATGGAGGATGTGTTCCGTAAGGCCCAATGGATTTAGGGAAGGATGAAAGGTGAGGTATGAAGTCTGAAAGGACTGGGGAATGGAGGGATATCCGTGAGCGGACGTTGGAGTATGGGGTGCGGGCGGTACGGTTGTATCGGGCGCTGATGGAAAAGAAGGACGGCGCGGGTTGGGTGATTGGTAAGCAGTTCTTGCGCTCGGCTACGTCGATTGGAGCGAATGTGGCCGAGGCGCAGTCGGCGGAGAGCGCAGCGGACTTCATCCATAAGTACAGTATCGCACAGAAAGAAGCGCGGGAAAGCGATTACTGGCTTGCGCTGATGGAAAGAGCGGATGTCTTTCCGACCGATCGCCTGGCCGAGTTGAAGCAGGAAACCGACGAACTGATCGCCATCATCACCACGATCATCGTCAAGAAAAAACAGAATCTGGTCGAAAGTTGAGCTTCGCTGACGGCAGTTCAGCCTTCAGTCTTGAACCTTCAGGGTTCAGACATGGTTGCGATGCGTGTATATGCGGATACGTCGGTGTTTGGGGCGTGTTCGACAAGGAATTTCAAAAAGCGAGCCGGGCATTTTTCGAGGAGGTTCGCGCGGGGGGATTGCAATTAGTGGTGTCGGGCCTGGTTGAGGACGAACTGCGCGACGCGCCTAAAGACGTCAGGAACACCTGGACCGAACTCATGGCCTTAGCGGAGTTTCGAGAAGTCACGGACAAGGCAATGACTCTTTGCGATGCCTATCTAAATGCGGGGGTGGTTACGCCGAAGTGGAAACGGGATTGCTTGCATGTGGCCGTGGCCACCGTTGCGCAGTGTGCGATGATTGTCAGTTGGAATTTCCGCCATATTGTCAATTATCGAAAGATTCACCACTACAATGCGGTTAATGCCATGGAAGGCTATGCGATGTCGTGGAGCCGTCCCGGCGTTCCTCTGCGTCCTCCGCGCCTCCGCGTTGAAGGAACAAAACGCAGAGTCGCCGAGCGCGCGGAGTTGCGCAGAGGAAGAATATCGGTCACTCATTCGGTCACGGGGGGAGAACCTGGACCCAAACTTTGCGGGTGCGGGGGCCGTCGAACTCGCAGAAGTAAAGGGACTGCCAGGTGCCGAGAGCGAGGCGGCCGTTCTCGATGAGGACGGTCTCGCAGAAACCCATCAGGCCGGCCTTGACGTGCGCGGCGGAGTTGCCTTCCATGTGGGCGTACTTGCCTTTCCAGGGCACCAGGCGTTCTAGGACGGCGGTGATGTCCCGGACCACGGCGGGGTCGGCATTTTCATTGATCGTGATGCCTGCGGTTGTGTGCGGGACGAACACGTGACACACGCCTTCTTTCACACCGGACTGGTCGACGATCCGCTGGACATCGCGGTCGATGTTGACAAATTGCGTGTGCTCCCGGGTGCTGACTGTGAAGGTTTTCATAACATGCCCACCGGTATGTGCATATCAAAACTCCATGTTTCTCAGGTTTCTGAGTCCAACATGCAGGGGGATTAACGCGCTCGCGAGGCTTAGCATAGTAATGAGTACCAGCACGATGCCCAGCGCCCACCAGAAGGTCTCGGGGTGGGTGTAGCGCTCGACGGCGCGCCATTGCAGGATGAAGGTCTGGGCCCCGACGATCACCGCGATGTACATGACGCTCAGGAGGAAATTGAGCGTGCCGCCCATCCCCGAGACGATCCGGGCCGGATTGTCTTCGTGGAAATTCGGATATAGCGTTCCGAGGCCCACGGCAAGACCGGCCAGTCCGAAATTGGCCATGCTTACGCTGTAGATGGAGAGCCAGAAGTGGATGGGCGGTATGTTGAGCATCTTCCCGGAGAGTATGGCCAATCCCACCGTGAACAGTGAAGTTGTGCAAACGCTGAGCCAGAACTTTTGCCGCACAAGCTGCTGGAAGGTAAATGGCGCGAGCCCCAGAATCCAAAACCGCCGCCCTTCGAGGCTGACCAGGGGGAACACGAAGCGGCTCGTCAACGTTGCCAGGACAAGCGTACAGGAGCCGATATTGAGGCAGGCGATCCAGCTCCGCCACATGTCGGTTGTGTAGCGGCTGCTGCCGACGCCGTGCAGGTTGGCGATGTAAATGGCCAGGATGCCGAAGAAAATCACGAACTGCGACCATTGGGTCGGGTCGCGCCAGAACAGCTTGATGTCCTTGACAACCAGCGCCCGCGACGGATTCGGCAGCCACCTCAGGAAGCCGTCGAGCCGGCCAAGAATGCCTTTACCGAGGGGTTTGCTGCGCGTTTTGTCCTGCCCCGCCAGAAACGAATAGCCCGGATAGAAGATTCGGTGGGCCACTTCGGCCGCCAGCCACACAAGCATCAAGGCGTTCGACAGCAGCAATAAGAATTGGAACAGGCATTCGCCATAGTTTTGCTCTGCCGCGGCCAGCATGCCGCGCGTGGCCCAGTAGCTGGGTAGAAGCGGAGACTGCGTCTGGACGGTGGCGTCCATCACGACTGCCAAGACCGCATCCTGCGAGAGGCGCGTGACGTCGAGGACGTCTTGAATGTAAAGGAACAAGAGCCCCACGGCGATGGCGGCCAGGCCGATCATGACGCGCATCCGCTGCTGGGGAAACACACGCGCCAGGATGAGCGTGATTAGACACCCAATGGACGCAGGCACTATGATGAAGGGGATGAAAAACGCCGCCGCGGCAACGTAAAAGGACCACGATGCCTGGCTGCTCCTTCCATACGCGAGGATCAGCGGCGAGCCCAGAAAGGCCAGCGCCCAGGAACTGAACGTGATGCATTCCCAAAACCGGGCCATGAAAAACGCGCGAAACGAAACCGGGGTTTGAAGCAAATAGGTAACTTCGCGGGACCGGTACAGCGTGGCGAACGACACCAGGACGTTCGAGAAGATCAGCATGAAGAACACTGCGAGGGCCAGCACACCGAGCATCCGCGCCATAATGATGTCGCCAAGCTTGAGCGGGTCGCTTCCCGCTTCACCCCCGAACTCGATCAACCAGTTGAAGCCGGCAAAGAAGAAGCCGAAAGCGGCCAGCCACAACCCGCTCGCGAAGACGGTGATGACAGTGACCTTGAGTTTGGATTGATCGCGGATGGAGGCGACTTCGTGCCGGGCCATGCGCAGTTTGGCCCGGAAAATCACGAGCACCTGACTCATCCGTCATCCTCCTGGGTCAATTCGAGGAAGATGTCCTCGAGCGTGCCGGGGTTCTTGGCCACGGCCCGGACTTCCTCGACCGTGCCTGTGTACAGGAGCTTGCCGTCGTTAATAATGCCGATGCAGTCGGCGACTTCCTCGGCGATGCTCAGCGTGTGCGTGGACATGAATACAGTGACACCTTCGCGGGTTTTCTGGCGGAGGAAATTCTTAACGAACCGGATGTTTTTCGGGTCGAGGCCGACCCACGGCTCGTCCACGATAACGATGCTCGGGTTGTGGAGGAAACACGCCGCGAACGACAGCTTCTGGCGCATGCCGTGACTGTAGTCCTCGATCAGTTGGTCGGAGACGCCGTCGAGGCCGAACAGTTCAAGAAACCGCTCAGTGTTGTCGGCGATTTGGGATTCAGTCATCCGATACAGCCCTGCGACGAACTGCATGAACTCGCGCCCCGTCAGCTTCTCGTAGAGAAATGGCGCGTCGGGGATGTAGCCGATGAGTTGCTTGGCTTCGACCGGCTCTTTTTGGATATCGTGGCCGCCCAGGATAGCCCGGCCCTCGGTGGGGTGGAGCAGCCCGGTCAGCATCTTGATGGTGGTGGTCTTACCCGCGCCGTTCGGACCCAGGAAACAGAAAAATTCCCCCGCCCCGATTTTGAGGGTCAGCGACGCAACCGCGGTGTTGTCGCCGAACTGTTTGGTCAGCTTTTCAGTCTGAATCATTCGTCCTTACCTGTCTTCACCCGGTGTGGGCGGGACGCCCCATGACGCGGCGCTACACCCTCTCAGGCGAAGACTTCAGTTTCCTCCGACTAACAACCAGCAATTAACTACTGAATCTTCAGGACCTCGACCTGCAACTGCCCCAGGTAGGGCAGCAATTGCGGCCATTTCTCGATGCTGCCGGTGAGCAGTTTGATGTGGGCGGCGTCAGCGACGGGCTGGCCGAGGGTCGGATCCAGCCAGGTCCAACGGCCTACGTACACTTCCGGCCAGGCGTGGTAATAGAAGCCCTCGAGCTCGTCGCTCCAGGCCACGCCGATGGCGATGCGCGTGGGGATACCGGCCGCCCGCGCCAGGGCCGTGAACAGCACGGTGTGCTCATTGCAATCCCCTTCCTTGGTCTTTAGCACGTCCAGCGCGGAAGGCAGACTCATCACCGACGTCTTCTCGATGGTGTCGTAGACCCATTCGTAAATGCGCAGCGCACGCTGCCAGACATCCGGTTCGTCGCCGACGATATCTTTGGCGCGGGCGGTGATCTTGGGATGATCCGCCTGGACGAAGGCGTCGCTTTTGAGAAACGCCGCCCGAGTTTCCTCATCGAGCGCCGGCCCATCGGATGCAGCCGGCTCTTCCGGCGTACGAATGTCGAAGCGGCCTTGCGCAACCATGCGCTGTGTGTCATCTTCGGGCGGCATAGTCCCTTCGGGGAGGTTGGTCAGCACAATATCCATCGCGGAGGCGCCCCGCACGGGCCTTTGGCCCGTCGGACGCACGGCCATCATTCCGATCAGGCCCTCGGCATCGCTGGGCCTGAGGGCCTCCAGGGCCTCTTCCTGGGTAAGCTTCTTGAGCGTAAATCCAAAGGGCGTTTCGGCATAGAGCACCTCATCGTCGTAGGAGACCCACGCCTTCGAGGTGATGCCACCGAGGCGCGTGACGAGAACCTTCGTCTGGACCTCTTCACCGCCGTAATCGACCGTTTCTTCCCCCACACAGGTGATCTCGGCCTTCGTGACCGACAATGTCATCGGGTCGAAGGTGTCGACATAGACCTCGTCGCCGGGTTCGAGGCCCGGCACGTTGAGGGCCGCCGTACCCATGTTTCCCGAAAACAGCAGGTTCTCACCCACAGGCACCTTGAGCGGGATGGTCTCGCCCCCGGTGTGAATCTGACCGTCGAGCAGGCCGTCGTCGATGGTGGCGGCGATGCGCATCTTGTGCTCGGCAGAACTCACCGAGAAATCAAACTCGCTCAGGCCGTGGTCGCGCGATGCCCAGGCTTGCCCGGCCATGTGAATCTCCGTGGGAACCGACAGGACGGTCATACTCAGCCTGGCCCAGAACCTCAGGAACTGGCCGTATTCGCCGTTGCGTGCCTCGGGCCGGGTTTGAGTGTTCAGCACGCCGATGCACACGCCGTTGGGCATGTACAGCCCCATCCAGGTATCGGTCTCGCGCTCGACATACGCCAAGACCTTGCCGCGCCCGAAGTGCGGCACCAGCACTTCGCGCCGGATCAACAAGGCCATCATGACCAGCCAGAGGCTGATGATGGCCGTTGCGAACAGTTTTATGCTTGACGCCCGCAACACTTCTTGTACTTCTTCCCACTGCCGCAGGGGCACTTGTCGTTCGGACCGATCTTGGAGCCCACCCTCACCGGCCTCCGCTTGACCTTCGGCCGGGGCCCGTCCGGCCCTCCGGCTCCGGGCATCTCGGTTGTGGATGTCTGACCGGCCAACGCGAACCGGCTGGTGTCATAGGCGGCAAAACTCCGGTCTTGTTCCTTGTCCGCACCGACATAGGTGTAGCGCGAAAGCTGTGCAAACGGGTCGCTCTGGAAAGTCAGCGTGCCCCGTCGCGCCTGGACCTGCCGCGTACGCCGCACTTCCGGATCGGTCAGCCGAAACAGCGTTTGGACAACATTCTCCTCAGTGGCGCGTATCATCTCCTCGAACATCTCAAACCCTTCGGTCTTGTATTCGAGCAGGGGGTCCCGTTGCCCGTACGCGCGCAACCGTACCGACTCGCGCAGATAATCCATCGAATACAGGTGGTCGATCCACTTGTCGTCCACTGCACGCAACAGCGCCATCATTTCGTAATCGTGCACGCGCTTGCGGGCCAACTGGGCGAAGTCGATCTGCGATTCATCCCCACCGATCTGATCGCGATAGGCCTTCCGGATTTCCTCGGCGATAAGCGCTTCCCGGCGCGCGTATTCCTCGAGCGCCTGATCCAGCAGGGAATCAGCAAGCGGCTTGGGCTCCTGGTCCTCAGGCCCGGCCAGGTCCGGGTCAAACCCGAAAACGCGCCGGAACGCCGTTGCCAGTCCTTCAAGGTCCCACTCCTCGGGCAGCATATCCTCCGGCGCATAAGCATCTGCCAGGTCATCCACGAGGTTCCCAAACATCTCGTGGAGCTGCTGGGTCACGTCACGGTCTTCCAGTACATCACGCCGCATGCCATATATGATCTGGCGCTGCTTGTTCATAACGTCATCGTATTCTTTGAGATGCTTGCGAATCTCGAAGTTGTACTCTTCCACCTGCCGCTGGGCCCGCTCGATCGTTCGGGTGACCATCTTCTGGCTCAAGGGCTCGTCGTCCATCTCCTCCGAGCCGACCCAGTCCATGAGTTTCTTGACCTTATCACCGCCGAACAGCCGGGCCACTTCGTCTTCAAGACTGACGTAGAACCGCGTGGCACCGGGATCGCCCTGCCGACCGCATCGACCGCGCAACTGGTTGTCGATGCGGCGGGACTCGTGTCGCTCCGTACCGATGATCGCCAGGCCGCCCAGTTCCCGCACGCCTTCGGCCAACTTGATGTCCGTGCCCCGGCCGGCCATATTGGTCGCGATGGTGATGGCGTCAGGCTTGCCCGCGTTGGCCACGATGGCCGCCTCGCGCTCGTGGTGCTTGGCATTGAGCACCTCGTAGTTCGTGATGCCGCGTTCCGAGAGTATCTTGGCGACGAGTTCCGACTTTTCGATCGAGACCGTGCCGACCAGGACGGGCCGGCCCGACTCGTGAATGCGGACAATCTCGTCCACGACGTGCCGGTACTTTCCCGCCTCCGTGGCGAACACCAGGTCAGTTGCGTCACCGCGAATTAAAGGCAGGTTTGTGGGAATTTGGACAACATCCAGGTCATAAATCTGGCCAAATTCCATGGCTTCTGTCGCAGCCGTGCCCGTCATCCCGGCGATTTTATCGTACAGCTTGAAGTAGTTCTGATAGGTGACACTGGCGATGGTCTGCATCTCAAACTGCACGGCCACCTGCTCCTTGGCCTCGAGCGCCTGGTGGAGTCCGTCCGAGTACCGCCGCCCCTCCATGGCGCGGCCGGTGAACTCATCGATGATGAGCACTTCGCCGTCTCGGACCATGTATTCATCGTCGCGCTTGAAGAAATAGTGGGCCCTGAGGGATTGCTCGATCATGTGCACGATGCCGAGCGACTCGCCCGTGTAGAGGTCCTCGACGCCCAATAGCTTCTCGGCCGTTTCCATGCCCTCTTCAGTCAGGATCGCGTGCTGCTGCTTTTCCTCGATTTCGAAGTGTATGTCTTTGCGCAACCGCCGCACCATCTCGCCAACCTTGTAATACAGGTCGGTGCTTTTCTCGGGCCGCCCGGAGATAATCAGCGGCGTGCGCGCTTCGTCGATCAAAATCGAATCAACCTCGTCCACAATGGCGTAGTTCAGTTCGCGCTGTACACGCATTTCGGGCCGAATGGCGCCGTTGTCCCGCAGGTAATCGAACCCGAACTCGTTGTTGGTTCCGTAGGTGATATCCGCACGATAGGCAACTTGGCGTTCGGCCGTGTCCATGTCGTGCTGAATCAGTCCCACCGTCAGCCCCAAAAACCGGTAAATGGGCCCCATCCACTCGCTGTCGCGCCGGGCCAAGTAGTCGTTGACCGTCACGAGGTGCACACCGCGGCCCTCGAGTGCGTTCAGGTAGAGCGGCATCGCCGCCACCAGCGTCTTGCCCTCCCCCGTGACCATCTCGGCGATATTGCCCTGATGCAACACGATGCCCCCAATAACTTGGACATCGAACGGACGCATACCCACGACCCGCTTGGCAACTTCGCGCACCACCGCAAAGGCCTCGGGCAACAAGTCGTCCAGCGGCTCGCCCTGGGTCAGGCGCTCCTTGAACGCGCCGGTTTGCGCCCGCAGTTCATCGTTGGCCATGACCACGCACCGCGCCTCTTGCGCTCGCACCGCATCGAGGCTCGGCAGCAGCCGCTTGACGTGCCGCTCGCTGCTCGTGCCGAACATGGATTGCAGCAAGGAACTCACCATAGGAAAGTGGCCTCCATTCGGTCTTACGTGCTACTATTCATCATAACAAAGGGACCGTGCGAAGTCTATTTTTGTCAGCGTTCAGCCGTCAGTTGGCGGGGAACAAATGTATCGACAAAACACAACAGTTCCGTCCTTAACCGGCAGCTAACCACTGACGACTGGAGTGCGCCGCTTTGGTAGCGCTTTATCTCCTTTCACTCGGGGTGTCGGCCGGGCTGACAGGGGTTTTCGGCCATCACCTGCTCGAGGGCCAGGGCTATGCCCCGGCCGCATTTCGCATGGACGTGGTCCTTGCGGCGGGCATCGCCTGTGCCTATATGGCGGTGCAGTTGCTTTATATGACCACGCTCCGGCTGCTCTATCCTACACGGGCGGCGGGACCGCTGGTTGCGGAGGTGATGTCGCATCTAGGCGCCCTTGCCCTGATTCCCTATTTGCTCGAGGCGCCTGTCGAATGGCCACATCCCATCTTGTTCAAAGTTGAACCGCTGATTTACCTCGGCATGTTCGGCGCGATACACGGCTTCTTCAAGTTGGTATCCTTCTACGCCAGCATCAGCGGGAAGCCGGCGGGCCGGCTCGGCGCGTTGGGATGGCTGCTGGGCTGCGGGCTGACCACGTTAGGCGCCTGCGCAGTGTTTGATGCTTGGCTGGCAGACGCACAGGAAAACCGGCCCACCGTGTCAGAAGAGGCCGGCTATTACCGAACTGGCGGCGAATATGCACGGGCGCGGGTCATGCCGGAAGGCGCAGAGCTCGTCTGCCCGGCGCCGGCGCGCGCGGGCCAGTGCCTGACGTTTCGCTGGGCCAATTTGCCCGGCCTTGGGGCCGAGGAAGAACCGCTGGATACGGTCTATGTCACGGCTGTGCTCGAAGGCACCGTAGCGAAACGCTATTCCGCGGCGGTGGTCTTGCGCGCGGGCGGCTGGGCCGAGTTTCGCGTGCCTGCCGAGGGGTTTCCTGCGAACACCCAAACGTGCGCCGTCACATGGACCGCCCAAAGAGAGCCGGCCTGGCGCGCGCTGGCCGGGTTGCGCCCGATGGTCACGTCGCACCGACGGCTCTTGGTCTCGGGGCCGTTCGCACATCAAACCCATCAAGGGCGCGAGGAACCTAACATCATACTCATCGCCGTGGAAGGGCTCGGCGCCGAACACCTGGCCTGCATGGGTTACAACCGTGACACAACGCCCGCCCTGGACCGGCTGGCTTACAGCACAGTAACGTTTGCCAATGCATATACGCCTGCGCCAGAGGCCCCGGCGGCCTGCATGACCCTGCTCACTGGGCTTACCCCCCTGCGACACGGCTATCTTGGGGACCACCGCGGCCCGCTCCCGGCGCACTACCAGACCCTGGCCGAGGTACTCCGCCAACGGCACTATGCCACGGCCGCGTTCACGGAGGGCGACGGCGGCGGTGACGAGGACCTGGTGTTCGGCAGCGGGTTTGAACGGGGGTTCGAGATCTTCGACTCGTCGTACGCCGCGGATTCGCGCATTACGCTCGAGAAGGCCGCAGCGTGGATCGATGCGCACGCCGGCTTGCGGTTCATGGTTTTTGTGCGATTGTGCGAACTGCGCGATTCCAAGCCTCGTGTCCGCTATGGGGATGGGTTCGCCAAAGGCAAGAACCCGCGCACCCTGGACGTGTACGACGGCGCCCTGCGGTACGTCGACGAGCAACTCGGCGCGTTCGTCAAACACATCCGTAATGGCGCAACGCGCAAGAACACGTGTATGGTGGTAACGTCCACATACGGGCTGGACTTCTCCAGAGGGCGGAACGCCGCGCCTGAGCGCCTGCTGACGGAAGCGTGTCTGCGCGTGCCCCTGTTCCTGCTTGCGCCAGGGGTCAACAAGGACAAGCGCGCCGGCGTCATCGCCCTTGAGGACGTTATGCCGACCTTGCTCGACCTGGCCCGGGTGGAACTGGACTATCCGGTGGACGGACGCAGCTTCCTCAAGCCGCCCGTTACTAAGGAACCCGTGTCAATGATGGGCAAGCCCCTGGTGCTTTCGCTACGTTCCGGCCGATGGCGCTTTACATGGCGCTCCGGCCGGTTGCCTTTCGCCGCGCGGTCCCGCTCCGAAGGCCAAGTGCTCGAACTCTACGATGTGACCGCGGCCCAAAAGCGCAACAGCGCCGCCAAGAATCCTCAACTCGTGACGCGCTACCGAGATTATCTCGAAGCGTACCTGGACGAGCGGTGTCAGCACTGGCCGCAGCCAAAGTGATTGACAGGGGTGCCACCCCGGAGACACGCTCAAACCGAGTTTGAGCGTGGCACCCGGCGTCTCGCCACGGTACGGATATGATTAAGTTAGCAAAGGAGGTTTCTATGAAGACTTACCATCACACGTTTGTCGGACTTTTCGTCCTTCTCGCCGTCTTATCCGTCAGCGTGGGTTATTGCGATGCGCAAGAGGATACATTCACCATCGTCCAAATGTGTGACACGCAGCTCGGTTTCGGCGGCTACACCCATGACATCGAGACCTTCAAGCTGGCCGTCAAGCAAATCAACGCCATGAAACCCGATTTCGTGATCATCTGCGGTGACTTGATTGAGAAGGCCGGCGACGAGAGATCGGTTCAAGACTTCCTGGCGATCAGGGCGGTGTTCTCCATGCCTTGTTACTGCACGCCGGGCAACCACGATATCGGCAATGACGCACGCCCCAACCTGTTGCAACTGTACCTCGAACGGATCGGTAAGGACCGCTTCAGCTTCGATCACAAGGGCTATACATTTGTCTGCGTGAATACCCAATTGTGGAAGGCCCCCGTCGAGGCTGAAACCGCAGGACACGACGCTTGGCTCGAGAAAGCGCTCGAAACCGCCTCGGACGCTGGCAGGCCGGTCGTCGTGTTCGGCCACATCCCCCTGTTTGTCGATAAACCTGACGAACCCGAACAATACTTCAATCTACCGCTCGAAAAGCGTCGGGAATTGTTCGTCCTGTTCAAGAAACACGGCGTCGTCGCCGTGCTGACCGGCCACGCGCATCGCAACGCCATCCACGAACACGACGGCATCCAGTACGTAACCAGCGCCACGACCAGCAGGAATTTCGACGATGCGCCCATGGGGTTCCGCCTGTGGCATATCGGCGCGGCGCCACCGCTCAAGCATGAATACATCGCCGTCGAAGGCGCCTCGCCGCCGGCCGAACAATAGCCACTACGCGGTTCTACAGGTCAAAGATCACGCGCGCGGTGAATCCTTCCCCGGTCTCGCGCAGTTCGATCTCGTGGTAGGTAGCGCCTTTCACCTCTTGCACCCGTTCTTTGGGGGCGCAAGTGTACCCGCGCAACTCGGCCACAAAGGCCAACGGATCGTCGGCGGCAAACGCGAACTCCGTCGCGACAAACCGCTCCACTTCTAGCATGAAGATCAATTCCTGCAGCCACCGCACGAGAATGTCTTCGCGGGATTCCCCCTTCACCTCGATACTTCGGGTGCTGTGGACCTCGGCGCGCATCTCGCGCAGGGCAAGCGCGTAGAGCGCGTGGGCCGCCGCCTCGAGCAGCCCGTGGAAACTAGCCGCGCAGCATTCCACCTGCACATCGGCCGTATGTTCCAAAAACCGAAAACTCATGGTCTCGAGGCCTCGATACAACTCCACATAAATAAGGGGTACTGTCTCTATTCTACCGCTCGTTTGCCAAAAACGGGGACAGTCCCCGTTTTGCTCAGTTTTTGCGGGTCTTTTTGGATTTTTCTTCGAATTTGCCCTGTGAACGGTTACCTTTTCGTGCTCTTATTGGTGTTGTTCTACACTTGGTTAGGTGCTTTCGCGTTTGAAGGATAGGACCCCTACGCCGTTCCACCACATAGCGCGGTCGCCATTGAACCGTGCGGGAAGTTCGTAGAGTAGCCGCCAGCGATACTCGGATTCCGCTATTGCGCGCAGGGTGGCGACCTTGGCATACGACTGGGAATCAGCGGCGAAACGCCAGTCATCGATCAAAACCAGGGCTTCCTCGGCCAGGAAAGGCTCGACCTCCTTGATGGCGAGGTACTGGCTTTGGTCATCGTGCGCGCCGTCGTAAAAATACAACCCGATGGGAATCGGCAATTTCTCCGGTGTGAAGATCTCCAGAAAATCACAGTCGTAAAACGTGACTCTGTCGATTACTCCATATCGGGCCAAGTTGGCCTGGGTAATCTCGAAGCAGTTTTCCTCGAATTCAGAGAAGTTGTCGCATGCGAAAACGGGCCGCGGCGGGCTGTCGATCATGGCGGAAAGGAGGCTTTTCCCGTGATATGTGCCCACTTCGAGGTAACATTCCCCCTCATCTAGAAAGTGAGACGCCAGGTTGATCAATTGTTGTTTCTTGATGGAGAGCTTGCCCTCCACATCCGGGCACAGGTCCACCGCCGCGACAACTATAGGATCCCAATAGGCATAGGTGGGCTCATTGCGCTCCTTACCCTCAAAGTGGCGCCGGAACGCCTTTCGAAAATCGGCAATGTTCATGACATGGTGAGCGGTTCCTACGCCCTGTAGAGGCTGTGGCCGATGCCCATGGCTTCGCGGCAGGACTCGACGGTTTCCAGCGCAATGGGCGTGACCTTCTTGGCGTTTTCGCGCAGGAATTCCTTCGCGAATTCGTCGGTGTTGTCCGGCGCGCTGAACTTCTCGATGATGGGCGCGTTGAACTTCGAGACGTACTCGGCCAGGACGGACTTAAGCGTACCGTAGAACTTATCCCGACGGCGATACTTGCCCAGGAAGTCGAGGTACACGGCCTCGGGCGCAAGCAAATGGAGCAACAGATACAACACGCCGACGGTGGGCGGCATTTGTGGGATAACCATCTCGGGCAGATCGCTGTCGGTATCCAGCGGAGGTGGGTCGGTCGTGGTCTGCACCCCCTTGATCTTCTTTAACACCGTCTCCGGGTCGTCGAGTAGCCCGAGTTCATTGTGTTCGCTCTTGCCCATCTTGGCGCTCCCGTCGAGTCCGGGCAACCGAACGGCCCCACGGGCGACGGGCTCGGGCACTTTGAGCGTCTCGCCGAACCGGTGGTTGAACTTCTGGGCGATGTCGATGGTCATCTCGACATGCTGGCGCTGGTCGTCGCCCACGGGCACCTTGTCCGCCCGGACGATGAGGATGTCGGCGGCCATGAGCACGGGATAGCCCAGCAGCCCAAAGGAAAGGGGGTTGCCCTCGGGGCCGTCCGGGCCGCTGGGCAACTTGCTCAGCTTGTCCTTATACGTGGTGCCCCGCTCGAGATGGCCGATATTCGCCACCATGCCCAGCAACAGGGCCAGTTCCGCCGTACAGTGCAGGTCGCTCTGGCGATAGATGGTCGATTTCGCCGGGTCCAGCCCACACGCCACATAGGTACGAACTATATCAAGGGCCTCGCGGTAGAAATCGGCCCGCTCCGCGATGGTGGTTAGGGCGTGATAATCCGCAATGAAATAGTAGCAACGGTAGCCCTGCTCCTGAAACCGAATGAAATCCTCGATTGCCCCGAAGTAATTCCCCAAATGCAACCCACCAGTCGGACGGATTCCCGATAAAACCACCTCTTGTTGTGCTGACATTTGCCGTTCCTCGTTGGACACACTACGTTGCCGGCGGAAGGATACAGGAAAATGCGCCGCCGAGTCCAGGAGCTGATTTAGAGGAGGTATTTGCGCTGGAAGCCCTTTCGGCCCTTTATGCCCGGGGCACATTGAGCTATACTGTGACGTGGGCCCGTTAGGGAATCGGCCATGCGAAGGTGCAACGGATTCAGTCTACTCGAGCTGCTGATCTGTGTGCTCATCATCGGGATTTTGATGTCGATGTACATGGGCACGTTGAGCAAAGCACGCCGGAAGGCCGAGAAAGTGGCTGTGGCTGAGGGCATTCGCCAGAAGGCCCTCGGACACATGGCCGACCACGCAAACATCGCACGCCCGTCCAAGGGGAAAGGCCAAGGCGCCACGCGGCACGACTGCCGCCAGGCCTATCGGCAGACCATCCACACCTCCGAATTCGACGCATTCCTTACCGAGATGCGATACCTCGTGCGGAACGAGGACGAGTTCCGCGCGTACTGGCACACCCTAATAGACCCCAATGCCTCTGACCAACTCGAGTTCAGCAACGACGGGGCGCTGATTGCCAGGGACGAGTCCGGCGACGAGTTCTTCTTACGGCCGTTGGGCATAATTGGGGGCAACGAGCGTTCGGGACCGTATCCGGTGGCCTGGGAATTCCTCTCGACGGACCTCGCCGACACAACCGTCAGCGGGCTCGGCATCAACGTGCTTTACAGCGACGGCCATATCGAGTATCTCACCTACCCGAACAGGTTCCCCGCCTGCCCCATTGTGGCCCAACTCTCACACCAACTCATGCGCGCGATGGAAGAGGAATAACCAGGTAAGCGCACCGCCGGAAAATGAAGCCTTCCATTTCTGATTTGCTGCTCGAGTCCCAAAAACCGCCAAGAAGCCCTGGGGCAGTGACTATCGGTGACGGAGCCCAGGTCCCACAAAAATGGTAACCGTGCCCATTTTCCGTCACGCTGTGGCGCGTTTGTGTGCGCGGTGCCCGGCCCAGATCACCAGCAGTGTCCCCGCGAGGAGCAGGGCCGTCCCACACCATTGCGTCGGGATGAGGCGTTCGTCGGACCAGAGGAATAGTGCGATGGCATTGGTGAACAGCGGGTTCAGGAGGATGAGACTGCTGGACAGGGCGGAGCCCAGGTGCTTCTGGGCGAAGTGGAACATGGTATGTGCCATGGCGATACAGACAACCCCGGAGACTGCCGCGATCAGGTTGACGCCCATCCCCGCCTCGAGCAGGGTGCTCGGCTCGCCCAGCAGGAAAGCCGCGACCCCAAATCCAATCGTCGTATATACTGCCAGCACGGTAAACATCGGCGCCGGGTGAACGTCGGTTACGAGGTGTTTGCACCACACGGTGTACATAGCCCAGCAGACCGCTACGAGGAGAAGCAGCCATGTCGCCAGGTCGAATCGTGGGACGAGTGAGGCGCTATCCTTGCACAGAACCAACGCCACCCCGATGAAGCTTAAGAGCGTTCCGGACAGATAGACGCGGCTTTTGATAACGGCGCGTTCCTCGCGAAACAGGAGGTAACTCAAGACGATCACGAAAACCGTGCTCAGTTTCGAGATCAGTTGAGCCAACGTGGCGGTGCCGAGGTAACATGCATGGGTCCAGGCACACTGCTGGACGACGTTGAGCACGGCTAAAGGAACCATCGCCTTCGGGTTCAGGATGACTTTGCGCAGGTCCTCGCGGTAGGCCAGGAAGCTGATCGTCACTAGGGGCGCCGCCGCGCTCCCGTACCGCAGAAAGACCTGCGTGTAGGGGTCATAGGCATCGCTGAGCCCCCGGATGAACACCGGGGCCAAGGACCAACCCAGCGCGGCCGCGCTCAGCGCCATCGCGGCTGGGAGTTTACTTGCTTTGCTCACAATCCCTGTGTCGTTTCTTTGACCGAGTCTATTCCAATGAAAAGCCGAGCAGGCCGCAGGGCCTGCCCGGGCATCCACTATCCACCAAGCCGTTTGGCGGGTTACCACTAACAACCAGGACCACTCACCACGATCAACCGGCCACAAACTTAGACCTTCGCGACCCAGTCGGCGACGGCGTCGCCGATCTTCGTGGTCGACATGCCCGCTTCTTTGATCTCGTTGGCCGACATGCCCGGGAGTAGGCCGGATTCGAGAAACGCAACGCAGGCCCTCTCCACGATATTGGCCGCCTCGGTTTCGCCGATGTGGTCGAGCAGCATCTGCCCGGCAAATATGCACGCCAGCGGATTGATCACGTCCTGCCCCGCATACTTCGGCGCGCTGCCCCCAATCGGCTCGAACATCGACACGCCCTCGGGGTTCAGGTTGCCGCCGGCCGCGATCCCCATGCCGCCCTGCACCATCGCGCCCAGGTCCGTGATGATGTCGCCAAACATGTTACCGGTGACGATGACGTCGAACCACTCCGGGTTCTTGACCATCCACATCGTCGTTGCATCCACGTGGGCGTACTCGCGTTTTATATCGGGAAACTCCCGCTCGCCCATCTCGTGAAATGCACGTTCCCACAAATCGTACACGTACGTCAGCACGTTCGTCTTGCCACACAGCATCAGGGTCTTCTTCTTATTGCGTTTGCGTGCGTATTCGAAGGCGAACTTCAGACACCGGTCAACCTCGTTACGCGTATAGACCATCTCCTGCACGGCCACTTCGTGCGGCGTGCCCTTGCGCGCGATACCCCCCAGGCCGGTATACAGTCCCGCGGAATTCTCCCGCACGACCACGAAGTCGATGTCTTCGGGGCCCTTGTTCTTAATCGGGGTCTCGACGTTGGGATAGAGCTTCACGGGCCGCAGATTGATGTACTGGTCCAACTCGAAACGGATGCGAAGCAGGATGCCCTTCTCGAGAATGCCGGGCTTGACGTCCGGATGCCCAATCGCACCCAGAAAGATCGCGTCGTAGCCTTTGAATTCCTCGATGGCCGAGTCGGGCAGTACCTCGCCCGTGGCCAGATAGCGATCACCGCCGAAATCGTACTCCGTGGTGTCCAGGCTAAACCCGCAACGCTGCGCCGCCGCCTGGACCACTTTCGCCGCTTCCCGCAGCACCTCGGGACCCGTACCGTCGCCCGGGAGCAATGCGATTTTATACGTAGCCATACTGCGTATCTCCCTGTTTGGTGATTCTTGGACCGTGTGATTGCGGTGTGCTGCAGAAGCTCAGAATACTAGCATTTTGCCATGGATAATTCAACGAATTGGCAAACGTTGCAGCCCTTTTATTCGTGCGACCAAATCCAACCTACCCGTCATTGCGAGCGAAAGCGAAGCAATCTCGCCT
>CAYRLQ010000034.1:0-21214 GCA_964425145.1 uncultured Nitrospiraceae bacterium | reverse complement strand
TTCCGAGGGATCGTCCACGGACTCGCGCAGCCACTCCTCGAGGTTAGTCGCCGGGAATAGGTAGAGATACGAATCGGTGCCCGGCTCATCCTTGGGCGAAGTCAGAATCAGCGGGTCCGTGCAGTACTCGGGGTAGACCATGAGCCAGCCTGGCGGCGTGTAGCCCTCATGCTCGTTCTCGAACATCTTGATGACGAGCCCGAGCTGTTTGAGATTGTTCGCGCACGATGTGCGCAACGCCGTCAGCCGGGACAGGGCCTCGGGAGAGCCGTCGGCAAAGTCCTCTGGGCGAACGGCCTGGGCGGTGGGGTCGTGGATATCGACGTTGCCCATGGTGTTGCACGTAAGCGTTACGTCGGGCTGGGAGTAGTCGACCTCGAGGACCACGGCCGGCCGGAGTAGGGCGTCGCCGACGAGCCGGCGCAGGGCCGCTTCGTACTGTAACAGCCGATCACGCATTGGCAGCGAGGGATAGAACTCCTCCCACGGCGGCAGCGCCGCACTGGCACACCACAGCATCACACGCGTGTGGCCGGGCACATAGTGTACCGTCCGCACGTCCGTGTCGGCAAAGGCGTCCAGGCTGGGCGCATAATCCGGCACCAAGTCGGCCAGCGCGTCGGGGAAACAACATTCGTGGTCGCGGACATACTGCGCCAGGGCCTGGTACATCTGCCGCACTTCCTCCTTGAAACGGTCCAGAGATGCGCGCTGTTGTTGGTCAACCGTGGCAAGCTTGTCGAACTGGAGGGTTATATTCTCCACGGGTTCGGCGGGGTCGTCTGGGTGGACCCACGCATCGGCAATGAGTTGAGTTCGCTCGTCGTTGAACGAGCCGCTGCCCTCTATCGCGCCCAGCTCCGTCTCGTCGGCGCGCAGCGTGGCGTAGTTGCCACGCAATGTGCCCCGGGCGATGATCTCCGGCCCGTCGACCTGCGCGACGACGAGTTCGCCCGGCGCCGGTTCGCTTAAGCGGACCAGGAAATTGGCTTCCTCAACCTGCTCGGCCATGGTCACGCGGACGGTCCACCTGCCGTCGAGCGGCGGATAGGCGACCGCCTTAGGTGCATCGTCCATGGCCAGCACCTCGAGCGTGCCGTTGTGGTCCAGGATGACCTGGCGGGAGACTATATCGACGACCGTTACATCGGGCAGCACCGTGTCGTCGATGCCAAAGGTTCCGACCTCGCCGCTCGTCGTCACGGTGATGGTGGCCGTCGGGGTTGCGCCCGTGACGGTGCCGGACAGGACCAATGGCAACGTAGTGCGCTGCATGGGTTCCTGTTCTTGCGCGGGCGGCGCTGGTTCCTGTTCAGGGGCGGGCTGAGGTTCTTCCGGAACGGCGGAAACGTCGTCTTGTGGTTCCGTGGTGGGTTGTGGCTCCTGGTCGTCCGCTGCGGCCGCCAGATGCGTGGGCGGCGTCGGGGGTGGCTGGTGACGGTCCTGGTACGTCCTGACGCCCACGGCCAGGGCCACAGCCACACACACTAGCGCGGCTCCCGCAGTCGCCAGACGCGGCCACCGTAGCGACGGAATCCAGGACCGTCGCGTTGCCTCTTCCGACTCGATGCGCCGCATGAGTTGCTCGTGAAACTGGGGCTGTTCGACTGGTACGCTCAACATGGTCTTGCTCCTCTCGAGGCGTTCGCGCTCACGTCGGCACACCGGACAGACGGCCAGATGCGCTTCGATGCTCCGACGCTGCGCCTCCGACACTTCGCCGTCCAGGTAGGCCGATAGCTCCGTAAAATCACACGCCATGGTTCCGTTCTCCTACGTACTGTCCGTCGCGGTCGAGGAGGTCCGCCAGCCGCCGCCGACCTCGGTAAATCCACGTCTTGACTACACCGGGCGTGACCCCGAGGGTCTGGGCGATGTCGGCGTAGCTGAGCTCCCCGAACTCGCGTAACATCAACGCGGAACGATGAGATTCGGGCAGGTTTGCCAGGGCCTGATCGATCTGCTCGCGCAGCACCGCCCGAACGGCCTTGGCCGAGGCCGGCGCGGCATCCGCCGCACCTCCTGCCTGCCCGGCTACGGGTGGCGCCACGTTGCGGGTGCGCCGATGGAAGTCCATGGCCAGGTTATGTGCGATATTGAATACCAGGGCGCGCGGCGACCCTTTGCGCACTCGGATGCGTCCGTCCCGGGCCGTCTGATACAGCCGAAACAGCGCCTCCTGGGCTAGGTCCTCCGCCTCGGTCGGATTCTTTACCAACCGCAGCAGATAGCCGAACAGCGGCCGCTCGAGCCGCAGGCACAGCGCCTCGAATGCGGCAACGTCGCCCTGGCACACACGCCCAATCAGACGCCCATCGCCGGCCTTGTCGGTCCATAGACTGCCTTGACCACCCATCGTTCCACCATTGTATACGGAATGGGCCGACCAAAGTTACACCCCAGCTTGGATTTAGTGCGTAGTGCTCAGTTCTCAGTTATCGGCTCACGAGTGGGAACTGACAACTGGCAACTGGCATCAGTTCACGGTCGAGTGGTCGAGGGCGTGCTCTGCAACGCGGACGACGTATTTGGTCCTGTCGTCGAGGGCTTTTTGAAGGGCATCGCGCACGGCCTCGACCTGCGGGCCGCCGCACTCGAGAGTCTCGAGAACCTGGACCGCGTACAGCCGCACGTAAGGATCATCGTCCGCTGCCGCATCGAGCACGACGGGGAGCGCATCGCCATAGTCGCCCCATCGGCACAGGGCCCGTGCGGCGCCCAGGCGCGCGCCGACGGCCGGGTGCTTAAGCGTTTTCACCAGTGCCTCCTTTACACCCTCAAACGAGTTTTGGGAGATAGGGGGATACGGGAAGGAGATGAGGAGATGATTGGATCGAGAGGGTGCCACGGGACTCTTGGCGTCGAGATAGCCCAGGGCCACCGCGCCCCAATGGACCACGGCGCTGTCGGGGTCGCTCAGGGAGTCGACGAGGATGGGCGCCGCCTCGGTCCCGATCAGGCCGAGCGCCTTGATGGCGCGCAACCGGCATAAGGGTTCCGTTCCGTTGAGGTCGTCGATCCACGCCTTGATGGAGCGGCCGAATACCGCGGGCTCCGCGTTCTGGGCCGGCGCATATTTTACCTTTACACCCTCAAACTCGTTTGAGGGTGCCACGAGCCCCTTGGGGAGCTTTTTGCCACCGGGCTGCAACCACGCCTCAAGTTCCAGCTCCGGGACCAGGCCCAAGTCCTTCGTCTCATCTATCCAGTCATCCAGCGCCCGGCGCATCCGTGCCAGCACGGTTTCGTGTTCCGGTGACTCGGCCAGGTTATGGACCTCGTGGGGGTCGGTGGCTATGTCGTACAACTCCTCGACCGGCTTCGTTTCACGAAAGAACAGCCTTTCCGGGCCCTGCAACTTGCCCGCATCACGCACACGGCGCATTTCCTGCATGACGGGCCAGCCCTCAGGATAGGCGAGGTATTGCGCGTAGGGCCTGTAGGGTTCGTAGTTGCGGATGTACTTGAACCGGCTGTCGCGCGCGGCGCGGATGATGTCATAGCGCTCATCCATCCGGTCGCGCGCGGCGAAGACGTACTGCCGCGGTGGCGGCGTTGCCTGGGCAGCCAGGAAGGCCCTGCCCTGCATGTGTTCCGGGATAGGTACGCCCGCCAGCGAGAGGACCGTTGGGGCGAAGTCCACAAAACTGACCAAGCGCTCGCACACGGAATTCGGTTCGATGTGCCCAGGCCAACGGACGATGAAAGGCACATGGATACCCGAGTCATACAACCAGCGCTTGGCGCGGGGCAGGCCGACACCGTGGTCGCTGAAGAAGAACACGATGGTATTGTCCGCCAGGCCATCCTCCTCGAGTTGTTCGAGGATGTCGCCGGCCTGCTGGTCCATGATGGAGATCAGGTCGTAATAGTGTGCCCAGTGCTTGCGCACAAGCGGCGTGTCGGGGTAATACGGCGGCAGTGTTGCCTTAGCCGGATCGTGGCGATCCTCCGGCGGGAGCTTCTCCCTGAAGGCACGTATCTTTTCCATCGGCGTCCCGACCTGCGATTCGTGCGTGACGGTGAAGTTGAACACGGCGAAGAACGGCTGGGTTGTATCGGGGCGGCCGCGCCAATGGGCCTTCCTGCTGCACACGTCCCATGCGCTGGCCGGCGGGTCAAAGTTGTAATCCGTCTTCACGTTGTTGGTGCAGTAATACCCGGCCTCGCGCAGATACTCGGGGAAGCACTTCACGTGCGCCGGCGGGAGATGGTTGCAGCGCATGTGGCACGTCCCGAGCGTGGTGGGATACATGCCCGAAATCAGGCACGACCGGCTGGGCGCGCATACGCCGCTGACCGAAAAGGCGTTTGTGTATCGCGCACCCTCCGTGGCCAGCCGGTCCAGGTGCGGCGTGCGGGCCTCCGGATCACCGTAACAGCCCAGGTGCGGACTGATGTCCTCGCACGTGATCCAGAGGATGTTCGGCCGACCAACACCCGGCGCCACATCGGCTCCCGACCGTCCGGACAGCGCTGCACCTATTAAAGTCCCACTCGTTACCTGCAAGAAATCCCTGCGTTTCATCGTTATCCTCCTCCTATTGCATCTGTTGGGCGGTGATTTCCGCGCCGATCGCCAGGAATTCCTCGCACATGGCGCCGATGGCCTCCTGGGTGTGGCCCGCTCTCGACTCCTCTACACCCTCAAACGAGTTTGAGGGTGCCACGCATGCATTATAGCCCAGCCCGATCCGTAATGCACCGCCTGCGCTTTCTCTTCGCATCTTCTTCGCGGCCATCTACTCGCCCGCACCGCAAATGCGCAGGAAAGATATGCCTCCGGCAAAAGACTCTGATGCGGTGCTCGACTTACCGTGACTAACACAAAATCGCCCATTGTCTCACAAAGCTTTCCTGGAGGGCCGGAGGCCGTGAAAGAGGACCTTGAACCGTTAGAAAGGCGCACGCAATCGGGGCGGCGCGCCGTGTCGTTCAGCCCGGCGTCGCTGGCGCATCTGAATCGCGACCGGAGCGCATGGTATGAAACGCCCGAAGAGATCGAAGCGGGGCTCGAGTGGGGGCGGCGCAAGGCGGAACTGCTGCGGTGGGTTCGCAGACAGATGGGCCGGCGCCTGACACTGCGCGAGCGCCGCTGCATCGAGTTATATTTCTTCCGCGACAAGAATTACCGCGAGGTGGCCAAGGCCACAGGTACCGGCCCGTCCTCGGCCTATCGGGCGACGGCGCGTGCCATCCGTAAGCTGCGCCGTGCGGCGGCAACAGACAAGGCGCTTGAGCGGATCAACAAAGCGCCGCAACGCTAGGTGCATGGATGTGGCATGCGGCGCGATGGCCGTGAGACACTTCAACGAGCTGCGTGTCCTGTTTAGGGCAAATGGCAGCGTCGCAGTCTGAACAGCGGGGGTGAAAGTGGCAGCCGGAAGGCGGGTCGATGGGGCTGGGGACATCACCGTGGAGGATGAGGCGGCGGCGCCTGGTTTCCGGGTCGGGCACGGGCACAGCCGAGAGCAGGGCCTTGGTATATGGGTGTATGGGGTTGAGAAAGACGTCCTTTACCGAGCCGATCTCGACGATCCGGCCCAGATACATCACCGCAACATCATCGGAAATGTGCCGGATGACGCTCAGGTCGTGTCCGATGAACAGGTAGGTAAGGCCGAGCTTGTCCTGGAGATTCTCGAGCAGGTTGAGGATTTGCGCCTGGATGGACACGTCCAGCGCTGAGACGGGTTCGTCTGCGACGATGAAGTCCGGTTCGACGGCGAGGGCGCGGGCGATGCCGATGCGCTGGCGTTGGCCGCCGCTGAACTCGTTGGGGTAGCGGTCGGCGGCATCCGGGGAGAGCCCAACGAGGTCAAGCAGTTCAACGACCCTCTCACGGCGTCGGCGCGCGCCGCCGCCGAAGCGCCGGCGCGCATGTGGAGGGGGCACGAGGTGGTGTACGGCAAGGGCTTCGGCCAGGACCGAGTACACGGTCATACGGGGATTCAGCGACCCGTAGGGGTCCTGGAAGATGGTCTGCATGCGTTTGCGGACCGGACGCAGACCACCCCGGTCCAGCGCCGTGATGTCGATGCCATCGAACAGGACGGACCCCGCGGTGGGCTCGATAATGCGGAGGATACAGCGGCCTGCGGTCGTTTTGCCGCTGCCGCTCTCGCCAACGAGGCTGAGCGACTTGCCCCGTTCAATGGCGAACGAGACGCCGTCGACGGCCCGCACCGCCCCCACGGCGCGCGAGAACACGCCCTTCCGCACCGGGAAGTGCTTGACCAGGTCCTTGACGACTAAGATGTCCCTGTGCATCGTTATCAGTTGTCAGCTTCCCGCCAGCTCGACCAGTTTGAACTGGATGGCGTATGGCGTCCCCTGCCGGTCGACTTCGAGCTGCACCACGTTGATCGAACACACGACCAGCGCCACCTTCTCGATGGCCTGGACAATCGAGTTGCGCCGCGTAGAGGTGACGTCATCCAGGGCGTCCCCATGCGCGACGCCCAGAAGCGCTACGAGCGCCATGACACAGGCCCCGCGCCGCCACCGAGACTTTGGCGCGCAGAGAGCTTTAGTCATGATGTGGTTGCTCATGTTGGAAACCTTTGCCGTTGCCGCACAGGCGCCGAGAAATGGCCCAGAACCGCCGCTACAACTTGTCTCCGGGTTGCACCTGGGCCGCCTCGTCAGGTGCTGCTGCCGTCGTTTCCGACTCCGGTTCGGGTACAGCTACGGTTGGTTCAGAGTGTGTGGTTTCGGGTGATTCGCTGGGCGTCTCAGACGGTTCCGGTGCTTCCTCGGGCTCTGGCTCTGGTTCGGGCTTCTTTAAGGATTCGCCCGAGGGCAGCATCGACTTCGCGTCGGTCGAGGCGATCAAGAACAACTGCTTCTTGCCCGCCAGTGTGGCTGGCCAAGCCCCGTCGTGTTCCGCGCCAAGGGTGATCGTATGGCTTCCACCGCCTTGAAGCGTCAGGCTGATGGTTGCGGTTGTCTCGCCCTCGAGCGCGGTCTTGCCGAACACGATTTCGGTCGCCTCCAGGTCGGCGAGCGCCGCGAGAATGCTGTCGCAGGCGCTGGAATCAGCCTCAAAACTCGTTCCCTCGATCACGAGGTTCCAGACGTCATCGTCCTTACGCTCGAGTAGGAATGTGTCCTCGTCGCGCCTGACCTGAACGCTCGAGATATCCTCCTCGTCAAAATCGAACAAGGTCCGGTCGTACAAATCGTTCGGCGCGACCAGGACCTGCTCGACATCCCGACGCGCCATCACCAGAGCGGTTTCTGCATCGTCGAGCCGTGCGTACACGCCGTCGATGTGCTTCGAGTCGGCGCCCAAAGCGATGGTATGGGACTGGCCGGTGGTGGTGGTGAAGGTGGTGGTGCGTCCGGGTGCGTCCAGGCCGGAGCCTTCGGGCGAGTCGGCATAGTCTTCCGCTTTCCACTTTGCCAGCGTTCGCGCGATGGTATCGAGCGTCGTGCTTAACACATCCAGGTCTGCGCTGGGTGCCGCCACCGTCCACTTATCGTCCTTTTTCACCAACACGGCCTTGCCTTCGGGCTGGTTCAGTTCTATGCGCTCGATGGAGGCCTTATCGAGGTCGAGCTTGGGCAGGTCAAACAAATCCCCGCCCTTCGGCCAGAGCTGGTTGAAGGTGTACTTGCTCAGTTTATACACGATGTCTTCCGGATCGTTGGCCACGCGCACATAGCCGTCCCCGCCCGGCTCCGGCCGGCCGCCTTCGATAACCACGTCTTCTGGATCATCCTCGAGTGACACCACGCACTTGAACCATGCGAGCTCGAGTCCCCATTCGGCCTTCTTGGTTGGGTCGACGATGTCGGTGGCCGTCAGCGAGTCGAGCTTGGCCAGCAGCGAATCCAGCCCGCTTTGCTTATGAGGTCCACCCAGGCCGCCTTTTGCCAGCACCCATTCATGCTCGACCTCAGGTTCTTCCTTCTCCTCGACCTCCTCGCCGGATTCGGCCTCTTCCTCCTCTCCTTCCGCCTGTTCTTCTTCGGGTTCCGGATGTTTTGGCTGCAACTCGAACACCAGCTCCTTGTCCGGCCAAGTCAGGGCGACCTTCTTGATTTTCTCCTTGTCGAAATCAAGGACCCGCTTGTCCAGCCAGATATCGGGCTCCGGGGTTTTATCGGTATCGTCGCCATAGAGCCCGGCCAATCGCCGCAGGTTGCTATCCTCGACGAACACGTCCGTTTTGTTATCCGCACGCATAAACACCGCCTTGTGTGCCGGAGACTTGCCGACCAGGACATGAAACGCGGGCGAATCGCTGTCTTTCCTATACCCGAGGACGTGAAACGCCAGCCCATCGGTCAGGTTGTACGATTCGAGGTCCGCGTCCGAACTCGCCGAGGACCGGAACTCGCCCTGCAACTCCACCACGGTGTCCAGACACTCCTCGATCTTGTCCTCTTTCACGGGTGCGTTGAAGTGGGATTCCACACGCCATTTGTCCGACTCAGCATCCCACGTCAAGATCACCTTCTCGTCCGGCTTCGTACCCACGTACAACTCGACTTTCGCGACATCCCCCTTCGTCAGGCCTTCAGGCAGCAACGCCACAAGACCCACCTGTTCCACAATCCCAGGCGACTCCTCTTTGACCTTCCTCACCATAACCAGAACGGCCAGTATCGCCAGGATGACGACAAGAGGTACCAAGTTCTTCGGCTTCATCTTCCGCCTCCAAAGAATTTAAGAAACAACGCGCCGCATAGGCGCAACCGATCAGTTGATTTCGATGGTCTTCGTGAGTTCGGTCACGTATTTTTGGACAGGATTCATCCATTACATCCTGTCAAAAGGTGTCTACTCCTTCATTCCTCGCCCACGGCATACTGCATCAGGTAGGCGTTTCGGGCGCGGCGCCGCAAGACGGCCGAGACGATGCCCGCCGCCGCGATAATCGTCGTGGCCAAGCCGTAATTGACGGCCTTCCAGAACGTCCGCGTGGCCGGCTTGGGTTTGCTGATGGCCCGGTCGATGGGCTTGCGGCTGCGCACATTCACCAGGTCGTCGCCCAGCGTCACCGCGTCCACGCAGTTCATGAACAGGTCCAGGTTGCCCGCCTGCAAGAAGTTCTTGCGAAACATCTCCGAACAGCCCAGTAGGATCAGCTTGCCCGGCCCGGGCGTGATGGGTTCCGCCTCGGGTTCCTCGGGTTTGGGCGGAGGCGGCGGCTGATTAGGCATCCGCGGCTCCTCGGGCCATTCGGGGCGCGGCTGATCCTTGAAGGCATCCGGGAACTGCCCGGTCACCATGGCCATGAGCGGATAGCGCTTTGTGCCGGCTGCCGGCTGCTCGAACGACTCGGCGGTCGGCTGCTGAGTACTTGGAATCGACCAGGCGTTGTCGCTCGTCCACATAAGTGGTTTCGCATCCAGGCTATGCTTCTTCAGTTTCTCCTCATCGAGCGTCAGCGGTGAGCCCCACAAGTAAAACACCGTGGACAAGCGGTTCGTGATGGACGTTTCGTGGTCCATCGAAGTATTGTTCACGAGGATGTGTATGGGCAAGTTGACCGTCTGACCCCCGCCCAACAATGCGGCCAGCGTGTTCGCACTGCTCTGGATCGTCAGCGGCACGTGGTTCGCGTCCATCAGAATCTCTTCGGAAATGCCCAGGCCGTAATGATCGAGCAACTCGTTGATCCGCGGTTCCTCGTCGCGACGCGTGAGCGTCGTGCCCCGCCGCGTCGGCCGGTAATCCCACTCGTAATTCTGCACCGCGAGCACGACGGCCTTGCCGGACACGATCACCCGATTGGTCTCCCAGCGCTGCCGCTCATTCAACCCGCGCGGGTTCACCACCACCAGCGTGTCGTACTCCGCCGGCAGGGGGCTCTCCTGGGTCAAGTCCACGCGGCGCACGTCGTACTTCTCAGCCCTGAGGATTTGCTCGAGGTAAATGTAGGGGTCCTCGGTCGTCGGCACCGGCTGGCCCATCTGCTGGAGCATCCGCTTCATTTGCGGGTCAATGTTGACGGCCTCCTTCGGCGCCACCAGGGCCACCACCGGCTCTTTCTCACGCGTCAGCCTGTAAATCGTGCTGACCAGGCGATACTCGAGTTCCTCGAGCGTCTGCGGCATGATCCGGGGAATGATTTCCTCTTCCCTGTCTTTGTAACCCACGCCGATGCTCGAATAGATTAACTTGTTCGTAACCTCGTCTTCGCCTATGGCCCGCACGGAGAACGGTTCCACGCCTTTGTCCAGCATCCGCTTCTCGAGGGCCTCTTCTTCGCCTTCCTCCTCTTGCGAATCTTGTGCCGAGGCCAACACGTTCGCCACTTCCATATGGACCGTCCTGTAATCGATTTTGGCCCCCGAGACCATTTGAAGTTCTTCCAGCTTGTCCGTGATGTCCTGCTCCAACTGCGTCATGCCGGTTGGCATCTTGTCTTTCGGCGTGATGTACAGTTTGACCTGCGCGGGCGTATCCAACTGCGACAGGATCGCTTTTGACGCGTCGCAGACCGTGTAGACTTTGCCCTCGGTCAGGTCTAACCGGCCGATGCTCTGGCCCGTTATCAGCCAGTTGAACATCAAGCCGATCGCCATGCAGATCGCCACCGCGACGCCGAACATGGTCTTGGACCGAGGCCGGCCCCGGCCTTCGATATACATGACGTTCAACACCAGGAACAGCACCGTCCACGCTGCGAAATACAGTAGGTCGCCCACCTCCACTACGCCCCGTGTAAAGGAGGTGTAGTGGTTAAACACGCCCACCAACTGAGACAACATCGACCCCAATCCCGGCCGCATGCCGTCAATGTAGCCGGCGATGAAGTTCGTACCGAGCAGGAAAACCGTGAAACACGTCAGAAGCGTTACTACGAAGGCCACGATCTGGTCCTTGAAAAATCCAGAGAAGAAGATGCCGATCGCCAGGAAAAAGGCCCCCAGCAGGAGCGTGCCAAGATACCCGCCGAAAACGGCGCCGTTATCCGGGTTGCCCAGCGCAGCCAGCATGACCGGCACGGTAATCGTGGCTAACATCGCCAGCGCGAAAAACGCCAGAGAGGCCAGAAACTTCCCCAGGACCAGCTCCCACCCCTTCATGGGAAACGTGAGCAGCATCTCCCAGGTGTTCTCCTTGCGCTCTTCGGCCCACACCCGCATCGTCACCGCAGGGATGAACACACACAGCAGAACGGGCAGGTTGTTGAAGTAAGGGCGCATGTCTGCGACGGGAAAGGTAAAGAAGGAGGTAATATACAGCCCGACACTGATCAAAAGATAGACAACCATGAAAATGTAGCCGATGGGCGACGTAAAATACGCCCCCAGGTCACGGCGGAAGATTGTCAGGATGTTCTTCATGCTGCCTCACCCTCCTTGTCGGTGCCGCCTGCGACGTTCTCCGTCAGTGTCAAAAAGGTCTCTTCCAGCGTCAGGGGTTTATCGCTCAGTTCGCGCAATTCCCAGCGCTTCGTGTGGGCCAGTTGGCTTATCTCGCGCCAATGTTCCGAGCCGATCTTGCCCTGCAGCTCGAAGGACACATAGCCGCCCTCTTCGCCGCGAAACAGGACCTTCTGCACACCACGCAGGCCCGAGAGCAGCCGCTCGACCTCGGCCTGCTCGCCCGCGACCGACACCGCCGTCCGCTCGTACGCCTTGACGCGATCGCGCAGTTCCTCGATTGTTCCGTCGCCCACTATCCGGGCCTCGTTGATGATCACGATCCGGTCCGCCGTGGCCTCGACCTCCTGGAGGATATGCGTGGACAGAATCACCGTCCGTTTCTCGGCGAGCCTGCGAACCAAGCCTCGGATTTCGACGATCTGGTGGGGGTCCAAGCCCGAGGTCGGCTCGTCCAGCAGGATGATATCCGGCTCGTGCAGCAACGCCTGCGCCAGGCCCGTCCGCTGCCTGAACCCCTTCGACAGTTCCCGGATAAGCCGGCGATACGCCGGCCGCAAGCCGCACTCCTCGAGAACCCACTCCGTCCGCTCCGTCAGCCTGGCCCCAGTGAGCCCCCGCGCTTTCCCAACGAATTCCAGGTAGGTACGGACTTCCATGTCCATGTACAGCGGCAGGACCTCCGGCAGGTACCCAATAATACGACGCACGGCCAACGGGTTTTCCAGCACGTCGAAACCTCCGACCTCCGCCGTGCCCTGCGTGGGGTGCAGATATGTCGTCAGTATCTTCATGGCAGTGGATTTGCCCGCCCCGTTCGGGCCCAACAATCCGACGATCTCGCCCTGCTTCACCTCGAACGATACATTGTCCAGAGCCACCACGGGACCGTAATGCATCGTCAGCTTCTTGGCTCTAATCATCTCCTCTCTCCTGAGCGATTACAATGGCCGCTCTGTCATCACACTCCGACATAGCTTCACTCCACTGTTTTACAGTAACCCCCCTAGACACTCGACCGCATAACCTACCATCTCGCATCCGCTTATTTCAAGCGCATTATGCCGCGCAGCTCAACGCAAACAAGGTTACACATGCACAGTCCGTGGGTGCCACGCTCAAATTCCGATTTGAGCGTGCTCTCACCTCCGGCCGTGTCTTGACAAGAACACGACGTGAACGCCCAAACACGCTCAAGCTGTCGCTTGAGCGTGGCACCCCTTCCTGTTGTTTGTATACCCCTATTTGTGCTGAGCAGTACTAAGCAACGCAATGCGCGCAAGGCCACGTGTGCCGCTACACCTGCCTTGCCTTGCGTTGCTTCAGTTCCGCTACGGCGCGCCGTACGTCTTGCGCGCGGTCCTTCGGGATGACCAATACTGCGTCACGCGCGGCAATCACGATCACGTTTTCCATCCCGACCACACTGACCGCCATGTCTGCCCCGACGTCGTTATAGATTATCGAGTCTTTGCAGTCAATCACGACCGGCGCGCCGACCACGACATTGCCCGAGGCGTCATGGCCCCGCGTGCGGTCCAGGGCCGACCAGGCGCCCACGTCGTCCCAGGCAAAGTCTGCGCGCGCCACGATGACGTTTGGCGCGCGCTCCATCAGCGCGTAGTCGATGGAAATGTCCTCGAGCTTTTCAAACACACGCCGGACCTGGCCCTCATCCCGCGCGCGCATGGCCGCGACCATAGCATGGACGGCCTGTGCAATATTCGGCGCCGTGGTGGCCAAGGCCTCCAAGAAGAGCGAAATGCGCCAGAAAAACATGCCGCCGTTCCAGAAATAGCACCCCGAACGCACAAAGGCTTCGGCCTGACCCCGCTCCGGCTTCTCGTGGAACGCCTCCACGGCGTACACTGGCACATCATGGCTGTAATCGGGCAGCGGCTCATGCTGCGCATTAACCTGAATATAGCCGTAGCCCGTCTCAGGCCGGGTGGGTACAATGCCGATCGTCGCCAGGGCATTCTCGGACTCGGCGGCCTCCATAGCCGTCCGGATCGTCTTGCGAAACGCTTCCGGGTCGCCGATGACGTGGTCCGCGGTCAACACGGCCATCGTCCGACTGGCGCCTTCCTCGCCGTACTTGGCCAGGATATGGGCCGTCGCGTAGGCCAGACACCCCGCCGTGTTGCGCTTGCACGGCTCTGCAATGACGTTCTCAGCCGGCACGCCAACGCCCGCTTCGCGGATCGGCGTCACGAGGTGCTCGCCTGTCACCACATACACGTCCTGGGGCGGAATCAGCGGCGCCACCCGCCACACCGCCTCCTCGAGCATGGTCTGCTTCTCCTGGGTCAACCGCAGCAATTGCTTGGGACGGCGCCAGCGCGACAACGGCCAAAACCGTTCCCCGGAGCCTCCAGCCATCACCACTGCTACCCGCCGTGGCCTTGCGTGCTCTGTCATCTGTTCCACTCCCGGAAACTGAAAAACTAATAATAATCCTTTGGGGCGCCACGGTGCAAAAACTCGCCCTCAAACACGAGCTTCTTGGCAATTCTGTCAGGAAACAATCCTGATTTGGAGTGGGCTGAGCCCGGCAGCCTTTACAATACCCACTTGCATGACGCAGGCCACGACCGGTCAAGGGTTTGTACGGCTTCCTTCCATGTGGTATGATTAAAAGAAAGACAGATATCAAGCGGACTAGAGACGCGATCAGAAAGTTTCTGGGGTGTCGGAATGCCAAAACTATTGTACAAGATAACTCCAGCGAAGTGGCGTGTTCGCCTATCGGCACGCCAGGCCATCTGGTCGCGCTTGGCTCAATTAACGTAGGGTTCTTGAGTTCATCATGAATGAGCGTCTGAAATGGGTCTCCTTCTGGATCGTCCTGCTGATCATCGTTGTGCTTGCGCTGTCGTCGTTTCCGACTGCTAAAAAGTCCAAGGAGGAGCTTTCAACAGTTGATTTCCAGCAAGCGCTGAAGGACAAGCAGGTCAAGAAGCTGGAGGTCACGCTGCTGTCGGGCGAGAGCAAGTACAAGTTTAAGGCCACCTTCGATCCGAAGGTCAAAGGTCACGACAGCATGGAGTTCTTTTATGACGACTTCCCAGACGAGTGGAAGGCGATGCTTGATGAGCAGCAGGTCCCCTATCCTCAAAAGCTCGAGGACACCCTGTTCACCAGCCTGTTGTTCAACATTCTTCCCATTCTCCTGATTATCGGGCTGTTCTGGTTTTTCATGTTCCGGCACATGCAGGGCGGCAGCAACAAGGCCATGTCCTTTGGCAAAAGCCGCGCCCGCTTGGTCAACCACAGCCAAAAGGCGGTGACGTTCAGCGATGTGGCGGGCGTGGACGAAGCGAAGGAAGAGCTTCAGGAGATCATCGAGTTCCTCAAGGCCCCTAAGAAGTTCACCCGACTCGGCGGCAAGATTCCCAAAGGGGTGCTGCTTGTCGGGCCGCCGGGGTCGGGCAAGACGCTTCTGGCCCGAGCGGTTGCGGGCGAGGCCGACGTCCCCTTTTTCAACATCAGCGGCTCTGATTTCGTCGAGATGTTTGTCGGCGTGGGCGCCAGCCGCGTCCGGGACCTGTTCCAGCAAGGTCAAAAGCACGCACCATGCATTATCTTCATCGACGAAATCGACGCAGTGGGGCGCCAGCGTGGCGCCGGCCTCGGCGGGGGCCATGACGAGCGCGAGCAGACCCTCAACCAGTTACTCGTCGAGATGGACGGGTTCAACACCAGTGAAGGGGTGATCTTGATGGCGGCGACCAACCGGCCGGATGTCCTCGATAGCGCGCTGTTGCGCCCCGGTCGGTTCGACCGGCAGATTGTCGTGGCCAATCCGGATATCACGGGCCGCGAAGCCATTTTGGACATCCATGTTCGCAACAACAATCTGCCCCTTAATGAAGACGTGGACCTGCGCACCCTGGCCCGAGGCACGCCCGGTTTCTCAGGCGCGGACCTGGCCAACATGGTCAACGAGGCGGCGCTTCTGGCCGCACGCCGCGACCAGGAATCCGTGAGCCAGCAGGATTTCGAGGATGCCAAAGACCGCGTGCTCATGGGACCGGAACGGCGCAGCATGGTCATCGGCGAGGAGGAGAAACGCCTGACCGCCTATCATGAGGCGGGGCATGTCCTGGTCGGCCGGCTGCTGCCTGATGCCGACCCCGTGCACAAGGCCACGATCATACCCCGCGGGCCGTCATTAGGCCAGACGAGCTGGCTGCCCACCGAAGACCGCCACAACGTCTCGAAGTCCTACTGCCTGGCCACCATTCGCATGGCCATGGGCGGCCGCGCCGCCGAGGAGGTCGTGTTCAACGAATTCTCCAGCGGCGCCGCCACCGACCTCAAGGCCGCTACGCAACGCGCTCACGCCATGGTTTGCGAGTGGGGCATGAGCGATTTAGGGCCGATCTCGTTTAAGTCGCAAGCCGAGGTCTTCCTGGGGCGTGACTTCGTCCAGGAACGTACGTTCAGCGAGGAGACTGCCGCCGCCGTCGACAAGGAAATTCACCGTATCCTCGAGGCAGCCTACGACGACGCCAAGGAAATCATCATTAACCACAAGGACATCCTAACCGCGCTTGCCGACGAATTGATGGAGCGCGAAACGCTCGAGTGCGAGCAAATTGATGAGATCATCCGCAAAAACGGCGGCACAGATCTGATCCCGTCCGAACCGGAGCACGAAGAGAAAAAGACCGAGACCAAGGAGTCCAAGGAAGTCGCAGTCGGCCCACCATCGGATGAAAAAGCACGCCCCGTCGGCGACGTGTCCCCGGGCAAGGTCGTGCCGGACACGGCATGAACACCATGACTACGGCGGTGCTACAGCAACGCGCGGTCCAGAAGACACTCATCATGGGCGTCATGAACATCACCCCGGATTCGTTCTACGACGGGGGGCTCATTACTGGACCGGACGACGCCTTTGACCGCGCCAAACGGCTTATCGAAGACGGCGCCGATATTCTGGACGTTGGCGGGGAATCCTCGCGGCCCGGGGCCGATCCCGTCTCGCCTGAAGAGGAACGCAACCGGGTCCTGCCCGTCCTCGAGGCACTGCTGCCTCTGGACGTGATGGTCTCGGTAGACACTTACCGCGCCGAGACAGCCCGGTCTGCGCTCGAACTGGGCGCGGAGATGATCAACGATGTCAGTGCGCTGCGCCAAGACCCCGACATGGCCGGGGTCATTGCCGACGCCGGATGCCACTGCGTCCTCATGCACATGCAAGGCAGCCCGAAGACCATGCAGATGAACCCGCACTACGACGACGTGGTTGGCGACATCTGCGCCTTTTTCGAGCAACGCATGACCTACGCCGTTGATCGGGGCATCGCCGAAGAGGCAATCTGGCTCGATCCGGGGTTCGGTTTCGGTAAGACCGTGGAACACAACCTGACCATCCTCCGGCGGCTAGGTGAGTTCAAGCGCTTCGGCCGGCCTGTTCTCATCGGCACCTCCAACAAGTCCACCATCGGGGCTGTGCTCGACCTCCCGGCCTCTGAACGCACCGAGGGCACCGCCGCCACTGTCGCTATCGCCATCTGTAATGGTGCAGACGGCGTCCGGGTACACGATGTCAAAGCCATGGCGCGCGTCGCCCGCATGACCGACGCCATTATGGGACGTAAAACCGATGCGTGAACGCCTGTTCGGCACAGACGGCATCCGCGGTGTGGCGAATGTCTATCCTATGACCTCGGAGATGGCCCTCAAGGTGGGCCGCGCCGCGGGATATATCTTTCAGAAGGAAGACCGGTCCCATTCCATCCTCATCGGCAAGGACACCCGACAGTCCGGCTACCTCATCGAATACGCCTTGACGGCAGGGTTGTGCTCGATGGGTGTGAACGTGTTACTTGTCGGGCCGCTGCCGACGCCGGGCGTGTCCTATATCATGCGCAGCCTCCGGGCCGACGCCGCGATCATGATTTCCGCCTCGCACAACCTCTTCCAGGACAACGGCATCAAATTCTTCGGCAGGGACGGCTTCAAGATCGCCGATGAAGTAGAGGATGAGATCGAACGGCTCGTCGCCTCGGCCGAAATGGACGAAATCCGCCCCACCGGGGAAGAGATCGGCGTGGCACGGCGCATCGATGATGCCGTGGGCCGATACATCGAGTTTGCCAAGGCGTCGTTTCCCAAAGGCATGCGGCTGGACGGCCTCAAGGTCGTGTGCGACTGTGCCAATGGCGCGGCATACAAGGTGGGACCCTACGCCCTGCGCGAACTGGGCGCCGAGGTCGTCCCCTGCGCCAACCACCCCGACGGGCGCAACATAAACGCGAACTGCGGCTCGGTTCATCCCGAAGAGATGCGCGCTATGGTCATCCGCGAACGCGCCGACCTGGGCGTTGCTTTCGACGGCGACGGCGACCGTATCGTCATGGCCGACGAAGAGGGTCGCTTGCTCGACGGTAATGCGCTGCTGGCCATCCTCGGCATCGACATGCTCCAACGCAACAAGCTTCCGGAGAACACCGTCGTCACCACCATCATGGCCAACGGCGGCCTCGAACAGGCGTTACACTCCCGCGGCGGCAAGGTCCTGCGCACAAACGTCGGCGACCGCTACGTGGTCGAGGCGATGCGCGCAAAGGGCCTGCTGCTCGGCGGCGAATCATCGGGCCACATCGTCATGCTCGAACATAACACCACAGGGGACGCCTTGATCACCGCACTGCACATCCTGGCCGCCATGATTCGCAACGACCAACCATTGTCTGTCTTGGCCGGTATGTATCAGCCCATGCCTGAAACACACACGTCCGTCCCGGCCGATGGCAAGAATCCCCTCAGCAGCGACCGGCTCGACGCCCTCGCCCGCGACGCCGAAGCCGAGCTCAAGGGCGTCGGCCGCGTCGTCATCCGCAACTCCGGCACCGAGCCCGTCATCCGCATCATGGTCCAACACGAGTCCATCCGCCAGGCCGAAGCACTGGCCAGGCAACTCGCAGAAAAGCTCCGCACCTTATAACGAGGGGATTTCCACCTCACCTATAGACCCTTGACGGAACCAGGTGCTTCCAGTATATTTTAGGTGTGGCACCGGAGGTTACGGGGTAGCGATGTCTAAGTGTCTTCTCGATACGGACATCTTGTCGGAAATTCTCGAAGGTCGAAAATGACGCGGTGCCGGGTCGGGGAAAGTCTTCCCGCGAAAAGGCTGTAATTGTGAACGAGATAATCCGGAACTCTCTTCGCATGGTTTAATCCAGGAAAGGGTCTCTAGCCATGATCGAACTAGGCGTGAACATTGACCATGTGGCGACGTTGCGGGAGGCGCGCAAGGGCGTTGCGCCCGACGTGATCGCGGCGGCGAAGGTCTGCGAATTGGCCGGGGCGCATCAGATCACCGTCCATCTGCGGCAAGACCGGCGCCATATGCAGGACCGCGATGTCGAGCTCCTGGCCCAGGTGCTCCAAGTGCGCCTGAACCTCGAGATGGCCGCGGTTGACGAGATCATCACGATCGCCCGTCGCATCCACCCAACCACCGTGTGCCTGGTGCCGGAGAACCGGGAGGAGGTCACGACGGAAGGAGGGCTCGACGTCGCTTCACAGAAAGAACGATTGGGCGAGGTGGTCCGGGGTTTCCATGAGGATGGCGTCAATGTGAGCATGTTCATCGATCCGGACCTCGACCAGGTCGATGCCAGCGCCGCAGTTCAGGCGGATTTCGTCGAACTCCACACCGGGGCCTATGCGAACGCATCTGAAGATGAGCGGCCCGCCGAAGTGGACCGCATCGCGACCGCCGCCAAATACGCCATTGACGCAGGCCTTATCTTCAACGCCGGCCACGGCCTCACCGTGCGCAACCTCGCCCCTATCGCCGCGCTCCACGGCCTAAACGAGGTCAATATCGGCCACGACATCATCGCCCGCGCAGTCTTCATCAGCCTCGGAAGTGCGGTTCGGGAAATCCTCGACATCCTCGAGAGCTACAGTGATTAGACTTTCATAGCGCGGGCGTCTCGCCTACGCACCTTGTGTACGACGTAACGGAGGAACCAGTTGATGTTACACGCTCTGCTATTGGCACTGACTCTTGCGCCGGCCGGCGGCGCAGAGGTTTCACTCACGTTCGCAAAGACCAAGATCAGCGACACGACATTCGAGGCCGCGTCCGCTTTTGACGTCAACAACGACGGCCATATCGACATCGTCTCCGGCGGCTACTGGTACGAAGGCCCAACCTTCAGCAAGCAGCATAAAATCTGCGACGTCCAGCCCTCCGGCGAGTACTACGACGACTTCGGCGACTACCCCATGGACGTCAACGGCGACGGGCACCTCGACATCGTCACAGGCGGGTGGTGGGGCAAGCACCTGCGCTGGCGCGAGAACCCCAAGGGCCAACCCGTTGAATGGCAGACCCACGACATCGCCGAAACGGGCAGCATCGAGCGCCCGTGCTTCTACGACCTCGATGGCGACGGGTTCGTCGAGGCCATTCCCAACGACATGAAATCGCTCTCCATCTACAAGCTCGTCCGGGACGCCCAGGGCAAGGGCACTGGTGAGTTCCGGCAGTTCGTGGTCAAGAAGGGCGGCCCGGGGCACGGGCTCGGGTTCGGCGACATCAACGGCGACGGCCATGTGGACATCCTCCTGTTCAACGGCTGGTTCGAGGCGCCCAAGGGCGGCCTCGACGGCGATTGGACCTGGCACGAGGAGTTCAATCTCGGCAGCGCCAGCGTCCCTATCCTCACACACGACGTCAACGGCGACGGCCTGATCGACGTCATCGTGGGCCAGGCGCACGACTACGGCCTGGATTGGTACGAGCAGAAAAAGGACCCTCAGGGCAAACGAACCTGGGTTAAACACCCCATCGACCCCGATCGGTCGCAGTATCACGACATGATGCTGGCCGACATCGATAACGACGGGGAACTGGAACTTGTCACCGGCAAACGCTACCGCGCCCACAACGGCAACGACCCAGGAGCCGGCGACCCCCTTGGCGTGTACTATTTCGAGATAAACGGCGGCGATTTTCAGCGCGTCACACTCGACTATGGCCCGCCGGACCGCGCCAGCGGCATCGGCATCTACTGCTGGGTCGAAGATGTCGACGGCAACGGCTTGAAAGACATCATTGCCCCCGGCAAAGAGGGCCTCTACCTCTTCAGAAACTTGGGAAGGCGCTGAGGTTCCCGCCAGCCGCGCCGACGACCTTTGCCCAGCCTGCACGGCTTTGCTCGTGCTCGAAACCAGAGACGACAGCTCGATTACGAAAGCGAGCACGAGTACGAGCACGGGTACGAGCACGAGTACGGGTACGAGCACGAGCACGAGTACGAACATTGAGAAGATACATGAGCCGATTTCTTCTAATAGGCCTTGATGGGGTGGAACCGACCCTGACCGAGCGGTGGATGGATGAGGGGTGGCTGCCTCATCTCGCGCGGTTGCGGGAACGTGGCAACTATTGCCGCCTGGCGAGCACCACACCGCCGGCAACGTTTCCGGCATGGACCACTTGCGTGACAGGTGTGAATCCAGGCCGGCACGGCATATTGGATTTCACGGAGATGAAGCCTGGGGAATACGCCCTGCGGTTCGTCAACGCGACGTATCGCAAGGCGCCCGCGCTTTGGAACATCCTCTCGGATGCAGGCAAGCGGGTGGGCATCCTGGGGGTGCCGGTCACGTATCCGCCTGAGCCCGTCAATGGGTTCATGGTCTCGGGGTTCGACTCGCCCGTATGCTCTGGCATCGACCGCTCGTTCGTCTATCCGGCAGGCCTTTTCCCCGAGGTTCGCGGCTGGCGTTTCGCCGAGCTTCAGGAGACCAACGTCGGTCCTGGCTGGCACGACAAAGCCCTACCGAAACTACTCCACAAAATCGCCGATAAGGAGGCCATCGCGGCCAAACTGCTCGT